>JBBJLY010000303.1:0-9252 GCA_037720695.1 Kofleriaceae bacterium
ATTACGAGCAGGGCTCCGAGGGCTACGTCTCCACCTGGGGTGGGGAAGCCAAGGACGACTAAGCTCGTAACAGGATTAGCTTGTCGAACCCCGAGGATCCCACGACCGAGACCGAGACACGCGCGGAGGATATCTCCGACGAGCTCGCGAAGAAGTACGATCCCGAGCGCCTGCTGCGGATCATGTCGAAGCGCGCCGGCCGCGGCGAGTCGCTCGACCACACGATCCGCCACAAGTACGAGAAGCGGTTCGGCGTCGACCTCGGCCACGTTCGCCTGTTCTCGGGCGAGTTTGCCGAGGAGTTTAACCGCCAGCGCAACGCGTACGCCGTCACCATCGGCTCGACCGGCATCATCCTCATGGGTGGCTCGGCCGAGAAGTCGATGGGCAGCACGTCGGGGCAAGCCCTGCTCGCCCACGAGCTGACGCACGTCGCGCAGCAGAAGCGCGGCCTCCACCGCAAGGCCACGTTCGAGGGCGCGATGCCGTTCGGCGAGGAGCACGAGGCGGAGGCCGATGCGGTCGAGCAGGAAGTCGCCAGCGGCGATGACGGCCGCAGCTCCACCACGTCGTCGGCCAATGCTGCGAGTGCGAAGGCCAAGTCAGAAGACCAGATGAAGGAGGCGATGGAGCACGTCAAGGAACGAGTGCTCGAGCTTGCCGCCGACGCCGCACGCACGCACATGGTTCGCGGCGGCGGTTCGCGTCGCGCCTGAGCATCATCGTAGACGAGGCGACCGCCGCCTCGACGAGAGTTCTGAGGTATCGTGGAGGAGATGACGGAAACGGCCGCAGATGCCGGCGTGGTGCAGTCTCGCGTGCAGCTCGAGCGCCTGGTCGCTGAAGACGAGCTCGCCGGTCGCACGGTGGCGGGCTTCGCGGCGCCCTCGGTCGGCATGCGCGGCGTCGATTTCGACGGGGTGACGTTCGAGCGCGTCGATCTGCGCGGCGCGGATGCGGACGAGAGTCGGCTCGAGCGTGCGGAGCTCAAGCAGTCGGACCTGCGCAACTCGCAGTGGCGAGGGGCACTGTGGCACCGCGTGCGCGCCAAGGACTGCGACCTGACCGAGCTCGACCTGACCGGCGCGCAGCTCCTGCGCTGCGACCTCGGGCCGGTGCGGATGTCCCGGATCCGGCTGCATCGCGCACGGATCCAGGACTCGACGTTCAAGGACTCCGAGCTGTACTGCGCCGACTTCTCCGGCGCGGTGCTGCTGAAGGTCGTGTTCGACGGCTACTCGCACGCCACGGTGTCGCTGTCGCGGACCGACTGGAGTGGCGCCTCGTTGTTCCAGGTCGACTTCATGCGCGCAAACCTCTACGGCGCGAACCTGGCCGGGGCCACGCTGGTACGCTGCGATCTGCGCGGCGTGAACCTGTGTTCGGCAGATCTCCGAGGTGCTCACTTCGTCGGTTGCGAGACCGCGGGCGCGGACCTCGACGGAGCGACGTTCTAGTCACGAGGAAACACCGACCATGCCTTCACGTCCAGACCTCCGCGAGATCGCGACCAACGTGCGCGATGCGTTTGCCGATGCCGACCGCGACACGCTGCTCGAGATCCTGACCTTCGTGGTCAAGGAGTACGTCGTCGAGGGTCCCCCGCCGATGCTGATCCATCAGGCCGAGACCCTGGCCGACCTCAAGACCGCATCGTTCGCGCAGCTGGTCAGCGCGCTGCAGACGCGGTTCGACTTCCCCGAGCTCGCGATGTTCGTCGTCGATGGCGAGCAGGTCAGCGTGCGGGTTGGGGGCGTCGTCCAGCCGCTGCTCGCGGCGCGCCAGCCGCTGACCCCGACGGCGGATCTGCCACGCCCGCAGGCCGGCGTCCGCGTCGTCGAGACCACGCTCCAGCAACAGCCGCGCCCCGCGGCACCGCCGCAGCAACCCGTGTCTGGTCAGGCGCCACCGCCGGTCCGGGGCCTCACCACGCGCGGTCGGCCGTCCGTCGAACCCGGCGCCGCGCCCCAGTCCGCGGCACCTGCCGCACCTGCGGCCAGTGCCCCGACCCAGCCGACCGGTCCCGCGCCAGCCCCGGAGCGCAGCGACAAGCCCGAGGGCAGCGGTGACGACGCGTCCGCCCGGTTCAGCCTGCTGGAGCTCGACTGATGTCAGCGGTTGCGCGCCGTTACTACGACCGCGGCCGCACCGCCCTGGAAGGTGGCGACCTCGAGTCGGCGCAGGAGTCGCTGCGTGCCGCCCTCGAGCTGGCGCCGTCATTTGGCAATGCGCGCGTCGCCTATGCCGTTGCGCTCGCGAAGGCGGGGGATGCACCCCGTGCCGCGCAGGTGCTGCGCCATGGCATCTCGCGTGCGTCGTCTCCGATCTCAGCCGCCGCGATGCACGCCACGCTCGGCGACGTGCTCGTGCTGGGCGGTGACTTCTTCGCGGCCGAGGAAGCGTTTCAGCAGGCCTCGCAGACCCCGGGCTTCGAGGTGCGGGTCGCGTCGGGCCTGGCGCGGGTCTACGCGCGGCTCGGGCGCTACCGCGAGATGGCGGCGATGCTCGGCCGTGCCGCGACCTTCAAGTAACTCAGTAGCCGTGCATCTGCTGCTGGTACGCGTGCGCCGGCACCCACAGCGGGTCGACGAACGTCTGCACCAGCACGACGGTGATGTTGTCCGTGCCGCCGTTGTTGTTGGCGGCGCGGATCAGGTTCTCGGCCACGACCTCGAGCGTATCCCCCGACGTCATGATCTCCCGGATCATCCAGTCGTCGACCAGATCGTTCAGGCCATCGCAGCACAACAGGAACACGTCGTTGTGCTCCGGCGTCATCGCGTTGTGCTCGATCTCGACGTTTGCATCGAGGCCGACCGCGCGGATGATCACGTTCGACGTCGCGGGTCCAAGCGTGCCGATCAGATCCGGCCGGTCCTGATAGAGGTTTCGCAGCGAGTGGTCGCGCGTCAGCTGTTGCAGCTGGCCGTGGCGTAGCAGGTATCCGCGCGAGTCACCGCAGTGACAGATGTGGACGAGGTTCTCCTCGAACCGGAGGCCGACCGCGGTGGTGCCCATGCCGTGGCAGGTCGGATCCATCAGCGAGCGCTGGTAGACGCCAGCGTTGGCGGCGCGCATCGCCGCGACCAGCGGATCCTGACCCGGCGCGGGCAGGTCCCCGGTCCGAGCGAGTGCACGATGGTGCGGATCGCGATGTCCGACGCGAGCTGACCGACGCGTGCCTGCCCATGCCGTCGCACACGATGCACGCCGAAGTCGTCGGTACATCGCGTCCTCGTTCTGCGTGCGCTGTGCCCCGACGTCGTGCGGCTGACGGCGCAACAAGAACCGCTCGACCGGGATGGTGCGTGACTGCTCATCGCGACCTCCACGCTGCGAGCAGATCAGCATCGTCAGGTGTACGCGGTGCTGGTGGTCCACCTTCCTCATTGGTCACCGACGGTTTGGCAGGTGCTGAGACAGCACGAGCGCGGGCTACGGCGTATGTCGGAGGGCGACCACCTCCGCCACCAGCGCACACGCCTCGGCGAACGGCAGCGCCTCGAGCGGCGGTAGCTTCCAGTTGGTGGCCATCGCGGTCGCGACCTCGGCGACGATGTCGATCCATTGCCGGCTGCCATGTCGACGATCTCGAACGTCTTGTCGAAGTCGATCCGGTGCAGGTCGCGCAGGAGCGCTTGCGGCGTGCAGTCCTTCAGGTCGTCGCGTAGCTCCTCCGAGATCTCGACCTCGCGTGGATCGGCGATCGAGGCCTGGCGCTCCACCATCGCGTAATCGAATAGCGGCACGGTCTCGTCGATCCGCAGCTTGATCGATTCCTTGAACTGGATCAGCGACGCCGGCCCGTCCTCGAACCGTGCGCGCAACGCCTCGAGCAGCACCGGATCGACCGCGGCGATCGCCTTCTCTCGCCGCTCACGGACGGCGACCATCTCGGGATCCTCGGGGCTGGGTTCGGCTTTCTGGCCTGCGACCTCGTAAGAGGGCAGGCCGAACCAGCGCTCGAGCTCCGCGCGCGTGGCGGCATCGATGAAGTCCTTGACCTTCGGATCGAGCTTGTCGTGGTCGTCGGTCGCCATCTGGATCTCAGAGCTGGAGAACCACCACGTAAGCGAGCGCGCCGACGGCGATCCCGATCACGAGCGAAACGATCCAGAACAGGGTGGAGGCGCCCTGGGTGATCATGCCGGTGCTGGGTCCGGCCGGCTGCACGGCTTGACCGGTGCGAGCCATCGACACGATACCCTCGCTCGGCTCGAGCATCATCGTCTTGTTGGCGCCACCTTGGCCGGGCAGCGTCGACCCGCCCGGCATCATCGTCGGGCCTTGCCCGATATTCTGACCGGGCTGGCCATAGCCGGGCTGGCCGCCGCCCATCTGGCCGCCGCCCATCTGGCCCCCCATCTGGCCCCCCAAGATCGGCGGGGACATCCCGGCGACGATCGTCTTCTGCATCGGGTTGGCCTGCTGGTACGGCCCGGGGCCACCGCCGAGACCGCTCTGCTGTTGTTGCTGCTGAGGCTGCTGCCCGCCCGCGAACGGGCTGACCTGCGCGACCATCGTCTTCATCTGCGGTGAGGCTTGCTGGTACGCGCCGGGATTGCCCTGCTGCTGCTGCTGCTGCTGCTGGTGCTGCATGCCCGGGTGCTGCTGCTGCTGCTGGTGCTGCATGCCCGGGTGCTGCTGGTGCTGCTGCTGCTGCATCGGCGCCTGGCCGGCGACCATCGTTCGGGGCATGCCGCCCGCGCCGATCGACATCCCGCCTGCGCTGACCTCGGCGAAGATCTGCTGGCAGTGTTGCATCATCTCGCCAGACGACTGGTAGCGCCGGTTCGGATCCTTCTCGAGTGCGCGCCGCACGATCTGCTGCACGGAGTAGGGGATGTGCTCCGGCATCGGGGGCACCCCGGCATGAAGGTGCATCTGGATCACCGTCATCGGGTTCTCATCGTGGAACGGCACATTGCCGGTCAGCATCTCGAACGCGAGGACGCCGAGCGCGTAGAGGTCGCTCCGTGCGTCAAGCTGCACGCCACGGCCTTGCTCCGGTGACATGTACTGCGGCGTTCCGAACACCACGCCAGCCTGGGTCTTCAGGCGATCACCCTCGAGCAGCTTGGCCACCGAGAAGTCGAGCAGCTTCACGAAGTCGGGCGAGCCGGCCATGTTCAGCAGGAACACGTTGTCGGGCTTGATGTCGCGATGGATGATCCCGATCGAGTGCGCCTCGGCGAGCGAAGCGCAGCACTGGATCAGGATCTTGACGACGCGCTGAGGCGCGAGCGGTCCTGGCGACAGCGCTGCGCGGAGCGACTGACCGTCGAGGAACTCCATCGTCATGAACAGGCGACCGTCCGACGTCTGACCGAAGTCGAACATCCGGATCGTGTTCGGATGCTGGAGCCGCGAGCACGCCTTGGCCTCGTTGTAGAACCGCTGGACCCAGGTCGGATCGCCGGCCATCTGCTGGTTCAGCATCTTCAGCGCGATGATGCGGTCGATCGAGATCTGGCGCGCCTTGTACACCACGCCCATGCCGCCCTCGCCGACACGAACCTGGATCTCGTAGCGACCGTCGATGACCTTGCCGACGAACGGGTCGGGTTCATTCATGGAGGCGACAATCTCACCCGGGGGTTCGCACTGACCTGGTCGGTGGTGAG
Source organism: Kofleriaceae bacterium (assembly GCA_037720695.1). GTDB lineage: Bacteria > Myxococcota_A > Polyangia > Haliangiales > Haliangiaceae > JABFXX01. The sequence goes on from JBBJLY010000303.1 coordinate 5,625, forward strand.
GCCGACGACGACCACGACCGAGTTCTTGTCGACGCGGGTGACCTTGCCGTCGCCATTGGGGAACGGCTGATCGCCGTCGCCACGCAGGACGGTGGCCTTCCAGTCCTTGCCGACGCCGCTCGACGAGCCGATGCCGACGACGATCGCAACGCCGCCACCGGAGACATCGCTCCTGAGCGCGCGGCCGACCATCGGCTTGGCCTTCTCGCGGCAGCGCGGGTTGGACAGGTCCGGATCCGCCTTGTTGCATGGCGGCCAGTCGGGCGGCTTGCACGCCTTGATGCGCTCGTCGGGCTGGCCCTTCGGGCACGGCATGGTGGCGTGACACGACGGTTCGTCGACGGTGGGTGGCGTCGGGCACTTGCCCTTGCACGCCGGCCAGCCGGGGGGCGCACCGGCCGACGGGCAGACCATCTTGCAGGCGGGGTTCTTGATGTCGAACGTGAACTCGTCGCACGTCGCCTCGAGACCGGGGACGTCGGCGAGCTTCGGCGGCTCTGGAATTTCGAGCTTCGTCGGATCGAACAGGAGCCCCGCGACCGCCTCCTTGAACTCGACGGTCAGCTTGTACTTGCCGGCATCGCCGCGGTCGACCGCGTACACGCGGACGAAGTACTTGCCACGCGCGCCCTTGAGCGCGGCGCTCCGGCTCCGCGATCGCTTGCTCTTCTTGCCCGCCCGCTTCGAGCTGGCGACCGGCGTGTTCCACTCGTCGAACACGTCGAACGCGAGCTGCAACCCGGGACGCGGTGGCGTCCAGGTCAGGCGAAAGTCGAGATCGCCGGCCTTCTTGTCCGGGACCTCGATCACCTTCCAGTCGACGCGATCGCCGCCGGGGTAGGTGACGATGCCGCGGGCGACCGCCTCACCGTTCTCGAATGGCAGCTCTTTGGCACCTTTGACCTTGCCATCCGCGGTCGTTGCCTTGTCCTGGGAGACGTTGTGCGCGCACGCCAGGAGCATGAAGTTCAGGAGCCCCACGACGAACGCACGGGGCCCCACCGATTTCCCGAGCATGTTTGAAGGATTGCCGAAGCCCGTCGACGATTCAAGCGCTACGGCAAGAGAGTCACGCTACCGCCGCCACCCTTGACCTGATCCGGGGTCGCCTTGAACACGGCCTGACAGGACGTTTCCTTGCAGTTCGAGATCTTCGGCATGTCACCGATCCCGTTGATCTTCGCCCGCATCCCGTCGCTGGCGCCGCTTGCCGTGCCGCGACCGATCAGGATCTGGGTGCCACCACCCACCACGCTGATGTTCATGATGCGGGCGCTGACCGCGGTCACCGGCGTCGGCTTCTTCTCGACCACCTTGACCGGCTTGCGCCCCGTGCTCTTGACGATGACCGGCTTCTTGTCGGGCTTCCACCCCCTGGGGGCGTCGTCCGCGAGCGGCACCATCGGTAACGGATCGAGGAACGCGACCTGCGCCGGGAAGTCACTCTTGAGCTCGGCCGGCGACGTCGACTTGAAGGTGCCGCGCAACGTGTACTCGGCGCTGTCCATCCGACCCTGCAGAAACAGGTGGACGAGGTACTTGCCGGGCGGCAGCTCGACGAGCTTCGTGGTCTTGGTCACCTCGTGGGCATCCTCGTCCTCGAGGTCGGACTTGTGGATCGCGCGGTACGCCGGCGACAGCACCTCGAAGCCGAGATCGAAGTCCTCGTTGGTCGCGTCGCCGGGCGGCGTGATCTCGAGGCGGAGCGAGAGCTCGCCGTGCGACGGCAGCTCGATCGCATACCAGCGCGCGCGCTTGAGCTCGCCGTACGACAGCTCGCCGTCGCTCTTGAGCTCACCCTTCTCGTCGATCTTCAAGGGCTTGGCCTTCGTCCAGGGCTTGGACTTGTCACTCTTGTAGCCCGAGTGAGCTGGAACCTCGGGGCCACCACACGCGACGACGAACAGGACCAGGACAATCCACCGCATGGCGCGGACGATAGCACGGGGTTGCTCGCGCTCTAGCGCGATGGCAAATCGGCTGCGTGAAGTGGTGGTCCCTGGTCCTGCTCGCGGGTTGCGAGACCGCCGCCCCGGTCGACGGCGCGGCGGTGTACGGCAGGTACTGCGTCGCCTGTCATGGCGAGACCGGCAAGCCGACGGCGCAGCTGGTCGCCCAGCTGAACGTGCGTGACGTCGCCCGAGCTCCGGGCGCGGGTCACGGTGCCGCTGGTCGAGCACCAGGTCCGCACCGGCTCGGCCAACAAGCTGATGCCCGCCTTCGCCGGTGTGCTGTCGGATGTGCAGATCACGGCGGTTGCGAAGTACGTCGCGAGCCCAACGTTCCTAACGCCGAAGTGATCTCCTCGATCACGATCGGGTCGGTCTCGGTCGCGCGCGCGGCATGCAGTGGCTCGTCGGCGCCGAGCCGGCCGAGCGCCCACGCCGCGTGACCGCGCACGTCCGGCGCCGGATGCGCGAGGAGCGTCACGAGCGTCGGGATCGCCGCGGGCTCGCCGGTGTTGCCGAGCGCGACCGCGATGTTGCGCAGCAGGCGATCGCGAGAGATCCGGCGCAGCGCGGTGCGCTTGACGTGATGCCGTAGCTGGTTCGCGCCCTTGGTCGCGAGCGCGATCAGATCCGGCAGCGCATGCTCGAGGGTGCGTGGTGCGAGCAGTGGATCGATCAGGGGATCGGACACCTGCGGGCGCCCGGCGTTCCACGGGCAGACCTCCTGGCAGATATCGCAGCCGAAGATCCAGGTCCCGATCGCCGGACGCAGCGCGCGCGGGATCGGGCCGTGATGCTCGATCGTGAGGTACGAGATGCAGCGCCGGGCGTCGAGCACGTAGGCGTCGACGAACGCCGCCGTCGGGCAGGCGTCGAGGCATGCCCGACAGCTGCCACAGCGGGGCTTCGGGAGCTCGGCGGGTGCGGTGACCTCGAGGTCGGCAGCGACGAGCAGCTCGCCGAGCACGAGGTAGCTCCCGGCACCGGGCGCGATCAGCATCGTGTTCTTCGCGATGAAGCCGAGGCCGCCGCGCTCGGCCCACTCGCGCTCGAGGACCGGCGCGCTGTCGACGCACGTCCGCATCGCGACCGGGCGGCCGAGCTCGTGCGCGAGCCGGTCGGCGAGGGCGACGAGCTTGTCGCGCATCACGATGTGATAGTCCTCACCGCGCGCGTCGCGTGCGATCCGCCCGCGTACGGGCGTCGGCGGTACCATCGTCCTTGCCGTACGCGAGCGCGACGACGATCAGCGATCGCGCGGACTCGAGGAGGGCGCGCAGATCGGCGCGGGGACCGATGTGCCGGGCGCGGCAGGTAGGCCATCTCGCCGCCGTGACCACGTGCGAGCCAGCTCGTGTAGAGGTCGACGGCGCGGCGGCTCGATCGGAACGATCGCGGCGCGTAGAAACCAGTCGGGCGAGAGCGGCGATCAATCGCGCCCAGGAGCCTGTAGATCGTGCGCCTCGGCGCTGCCTTCGCGATCGTCGTCCACGGGCTCGCCCGCGAACTGGATCGCATCGTACGCAACGCGGCAATCCCGTTCGCGCGGCTGCGGATACTCGATACGGACGCCGCGGTAGGTCTTGACGATCACGCGCTGCTCGTCGAGGTACTCGATGTAGTTCGGCACGATCGGGACCTTGCCGCCGCCGCCCGGCGCGTCGAGAACGAGCATCGGC
>JBBJLY010000304.1:0-9218 GCA_037720695.1 Kofleriaceae bacterium
GACGTCGCACATGCCGTCGGCGTCCTTGCGAAGCTCTGATCGCGTTAAGGTGCTTCGATGGTGCGGCTACTGGCGATCGTGATTCTCCTGGCCGGTGCGTGCGGCGGCGGTGGCGACAAAGAGTGCGCCGGCGAGGTCGGTCATGACGAAGACGGCGACGGCCGCGACGACGGCTGCGATCCGTGCCCGTTCGCCGACGACAACGAGCTCGACGAGGACGGCGACGGCATCACCGGCGTCTGCGATCCGGACCCGGTCACGAAGAACACCGTGCTCAAGTTCGCGGGCTTCGGCGGCGAAGATGTCGAGCTGACGATCGCGGCGGCGCGTCCAGGACGACTCGTTTCACGTGCGCGGCAGCGTCGCAGGCGGCGCGGCGCTGTGGGATCAAACGTCGATCGCGTGTGGGTCGTGGCCGGCGTCACCGTCGACGCGATCGACGCGTCGGGGTTTCGCGAGGTCGGCGTCGTTGTCGATGCGACCACGGTTGCCGATGTTGCCGAACGGCACGTACTGCTCGATCGGCGAGACCGACGTGCCGCAGCCCGGCACCGACTACATCAACATGTTCGCGCGGCAGCGGCCTGCTGCCGACGAGCTACTAGACGATCAGGCCATTATCTCTCCGGCCTCGCAGGCCGTGATCCGGGCGTCGCACGACCTCGGCCGGCTTGCGTCGCTGTCGTGCGCGTTCGGCGTGCCGGGGAACCGCGCGATCATCGCCGGTACACGCCCGCGCCGGCCGCGGGCCAGGTCGGGGTGTTCGGCTTCGCCGTCGACGCGAGTTCAGCTTCTTTTACGTGCTCGGCGCAGTGACGCAATCGTGACAACCGTCGCCTGTGCTCCGGGCATGCGCTGGTTGTTCCTGGTGTCGCTCGACATGCAGTCACGCGACGCCGCCACCACCCACGATCGCGGCACACCACGAGGTCAGACCTTCGACGCCGCGACGCGCTGTTCGGCAACGACGCGCCGCTGCGGTTCGGGGCTGCGGACGTGCAACGATCAGAGACGATGACCGCGTGGCGCAGCGTCGCCGCCGTTGCAACGACACGTGCGCGGCGCGCCGTCGCGCTGCAATTTCGCGGTGCTGTCGTGGCGGCGGGCCGGTTACGAGCACAGCGTCGACTCGTGGATCGCCACTGGTGATGCCCACGTCAGCGCCGCGAACGAGAACCCCAATGATGGCGCGCTCGCCGCGCGCGCGAGCCGAACCCGCTAGAGCACCCTTCGAATGAGTTGATCCAAAAGTTGCCAGGATCGTGCAGCACTGATCTACGCTAGCGACTCGCTTGCTCGACGATCACACGCGCGTTCGCGATCGACATCGGATGTGGACACGTGCCTTCTTGATCGCCGCGCGTGTCGAAGGTTCCGGCGGCTGCATCGAGCTGCTGCGGGATGATCAAGTACCAGGTCGTATTCGGGTCGGTGTTCGGCACCCCACTGGACGATCACGGGCCGGCCGTGACGCACCGTCTCCTGGTCGCCGGCACCGTGCGCATCGCAAACGCGAGCTCGGGGGCGGCCGGTACGCCCGTGTAGTCGAACCAGGTCTTCGGTCCGGTCGTCGTCGCGGAACCGCGGGCGTCGCGCCGGTCGATGCCGACGTCTTCGTCGAAACCAGCGGTCTCGCCGGTGGTCGTGGGCGCGGCCGGCGCGGCCGGCGGCGTCGGCGAGCGGTCGATGTCGATGTCGTGGCCGTGAATGGAACGCAACCGGTGAACAGAACGAGCGCGAGCTTTGTCGGCGAACCTCCGTGGAGGCCGCCTGTCGGCCGGCGCTCAGTGCGGTTGCGTGGGAGCTTGGGCCGACGGCGAACTCGATCGTCAGCTTGGTCGGGCCGCGCCACGGCTGCGCGGTGACCGCGTCGGCGGAGCGCAGGCCGTCCCAGATGGTGCAGCTGATCGGGCCGGGCGATCGACTTGCCGTTGATCGTGAGCAAGACATCGCCGGGCACGAGGTCGACATCGAACAAGGATTCGCGTGCCGACGAGCTGGACGGCCAGCCGACGAACCGATCGCCGCTCATCCGCGCGGTCACTTCGAACTGCCGCAAGAACGACCCGGGGCCCGCGTCGAGCACGGCGAGCAGGCGGTCGCGCGGAATCGTCCCCGTGCGCAGGCCTTTGCCGACCGGCGCGACGGCGCGCTCCATCGTGAGCTCGTTGGCCGGCACGGCCGTGCTCTTTGCTGGCGCCGAATCCTCGTCGTAGACCGGCGGTTTCGTCGAGACTTTCGGTCCGCAGGCGACGAGCGTGAGGGCGAGAAGGGCTCGCGCATGGCCCCGAAGTTGGCCAACGCGCCGGAACGCAACTAATCGCAACAAACGCCGACGAGCTTCACGATCGCGGCGAACACCTCGTCTGGCGAGGCCTCGCCGTCGATCGTCTCGATCCGTTCGCCCTGCGCGGCGAGCTCCGCGATCGTCGCGCGGTAGCCCGCTGCGACTTCCTCTTGCATGCGGAGATCTTCGAACAGCTCCTGGACGCGCCCGGCTGCGGCACGTCGCTGCGCCGCCACCTCGGGCCGAACCTCGAGCAGGATCGTCAGGTCCGGGCGGCGCGCACGCGCGTTCAGCGTCGTGATCCAGTCGCGGTCGGCACCGGTGCCCTGGTACGCGAGCGACGAGTGGTACCAGCGGTCGGACACCACGATCGCGCCGGCCGCGAGCTGCGGCTCGACCTCGCGCTGCAGGTGATCGAGGCGGTCGGCGGCGAACAGCAGGCCGAACGTGCTCTGCGCGATCTTGGTCCCGGCGGGCAGGGCGTGGCTCCCGGTCAGCAGCTCGCGGATCAGCCGGCCGATCGGGCCGTCGCTCGGCTCGCGCGTGCCATGCGCGCGACCGCCGCGGGCGACGATGTGCTCGACCAGCCGCCTGGTCTGCGTCGTGGTGCCGGCACCATCGAGACCTTCAAGGACGATCAGTCGGGTCACGCGAGCCGGCGCCGTCGCATCATCGCTGCCGCGAACAGTACCATCGCGAGGCCGCCGGCACCGACCGCCGCATACAGCATCCACACCGGCCTCGAGCCGCCGACACGATCAGCTGCGGTCTTTGCCGGCGCGTAGTCGGGCACCAGCGCGACCGCGCGACGGAAGTCGGCACCGCCGTCCTTGCCCTGCGCCTCGAGCGCCTTGCCGAGCATGAAGTGATGCGCCGCCAGCGCCTGGGTCGCGTTCCCGCCCTTGGGATCGATGCCGTGCGCCTTCGAGTACGCGGCCGACGCCTCGCCCCATTTGCCCTCCTGCTCGAGCTTGCGGGCCCAGTTGAAGTAGACCTCGGCCATCTCGGCATGCTCGGGGCGTTCCGGGTTGGCGGCGATCAGGCGATCGAGCAGGCTGGTCGCCTTCGCGAGCTCGCCGGTCGTGGCGAACACCTTGGCCTGTGTCCACAGCGCGCCGTCTCGCTTCGCGCGCTCACCGTCGAAGTACGCGAACAGCTGCTTGGTCACGGCCGCGAGGTCGATGGTCTGCGCCTTGTCGGGGCGATCGTTGTCGTCGAGCGACGGGTCCTCGATCACGTAGTCGGTGTGGAGCAGCGTGTTGGACGTGTTGCGCAGCTCGTTGTCCGCGAGCTCGCGATAGGTCAGCCACAGCGGCTTCGGCTTCTTGGTCTCCTTGCCGCCAGGGAGCTGGAGCTTCTTCTTCGGGGCGGGAGGCGGGGGCGGACCCGTGATGTAGCCGAGCCACGCCTGGCGGGCGGCTTCGCGCACGCGCGGCAGGTTGTCGTCGACCTTGGTCCACACGGCGTGTACGGCCTCGCGGTGCTTGGTCTCGCGGAACGCGTCGAGGATCGCGATCAGCAGCGCTTCGTTGCCAGTCGCCGCGCCGAGCGCCTTGTTCGCTTCCTGACGGTCGAGACGCTCGAGCTGGAATGTCGCATAACGCTTGCGATCGCCCGCGCGCCGCTGGGACTCGCGGGTCAGCGCGGGGATCGAGTACGGCGCCATCTTGCGCAGGTAGCGCCCGCACTCGTCGCGATAGATGATGGTGTCGCCGAACGCGGTGTCGAACACCAGCTGCGCGGCCCGGATCTCCTTGGTCGCGGCGAGCGCGCGGATCGCGGAGATATCGCCGATTGCCTCGCCGACGCCAGGCGTCGCCGGATCGAGCGCGAGCAGCGGCGGCAGCCAGTCGAACTTGTCGTCGGCCCGTTTCTCGATGCTGCTCTGGCGAAGCGCCGTGAACTTGCCGTCCTTGTCGGGCACCGCCGCGTTGATCGACAGCAGCGCAGCGCGACGTGGATCCGGAGCGCCAACCGTCCGCGGGCGCGCCAGCCACTCGCCGATCGCGTCGACCGCCGACGGTGCGACCTGCTCGAGCTCGGCGATCGCGGCCTTGCGGGCGGCACGATCGTTGGCCGCGACGATCCGATCGAGGATCGCCTTGGCCGTTGCATCGTCCGGTCCCGGCGTGCGGGGGGCCTTGGTGGGGGCGGGCGTCGAAGGTGGCTCGTCGGCGAGCGCGACCCCGGTCGCCCAGGACAACGCGATCACGAGCGCGGGTACGAACCGGAGGAGGACACCGCGCATCGAGCAGCGTTTACTCGTTCGCAGGGCGGGGCGCAAGCAATGGACGCGATCGGACACCGACGGAGGAACGCTTTGCCTGCCACACCCCTTCCCACGACCGTCACGCGATCAGTGCAGGCGTTCGGGCGCGATGCGCTCGCCGGCGTCGATGAACTCGAGGAACCGCAGCCCGATCGCCCGGGTCGAGGCCGCCTCGCCAGAGCCGGTGAAGTTCAGGTAATGGTGGTGCTTGACCTCGGCACGGACAACGATCTCGTCGAACAGGTCATCCCCGCGTGCGTGCTGGAAGTGGACGGTGACGACCGTCCCGAGCGGCGGCGCGTAGTTCATCTCGACCAGGATGCCGCCGGCCGACACGTTGCGCGCGATCGCGTGCGAGTCGCCGTAGACCTCGCTGCCGATCACGACGATGAAGGCCTTATCGAAGCGGGTATGGATCCGTTTCTCGCTCACCGGCACCTCGGGCGTCCCGCGGTTTGGTTGGTGGTCCTGGAGCACGCTGGAGAGGTCGGGTCGTTTCACGCGGTAATGATCGACGTTCGATCCCCATGAAGTCAAAAATCCTACCTTGTCCTACATGAGTCAGGCTGGCGGATGGAGGCGCGCTTCGCTAGGCTGACCGCGTGCGGTGGCTGCTCCTTGTGATGTGTCTTGCGCTCGGCGCATCGGTCGCCCACGCGCGACCTTTCCTCGGGGTGCAGATGCACGACCTCGGTCCGCAGCAGGGTACCGGACCTTGCGTGATCGAGGCGGTGACCAAGGGCACCGGAGCCGAGCTCGCGGGGATCCGACCCGGCGACGTGTTCTCGACGATCGCCGGCACGGAGATCGCGGCGTGTAGCGAGGTCATCACGGTCATCCAGTCGCGCGACCCGGGCGAGCTCGTCGCGATCGGGCTCCGCCGCAACGGGCTCGAGACCACGATCAAGGCCAACCTGTACTCGATCGACGAGATCCTCCGCCGCCGCTACGTCGGTCGGCTACTGCCTTCGGCGCAGCTGATCAGCGTCGAGGATCGGTCGGAGAGCGACTTCGGCGCGCAGCGTGGCAAGACGACGATCATCAGCTGGTTCTCGCCGGCCACCTGTGAGGGTTGCACCCGCGTGCTCGACAAGGTCGTCAGCTGGCAGAAGACCCGGCCGGCCAAGGGCGCGCCGATCTCGGTGGTCAGCGCGACATCGGATCGCAACAAGACCGTGACCGACAACCTCGAGTCGATGAAGAAGCTGGCGCGCAGCCTCGACGTCCCGCTGTTCGTCACCGACTTCGGCACCTACGATCAATTCACGCTCGCGGCGGCCAGTGGCGATCGCATCAACTTCATGGTCGTCGACCAGCGTGGCATCGTGCAGCACGTCGCGCTGATCTCGCCCGAGAGCGATGACGTGCGCGCGTCGCTCGACGAGCTCTACGCCGCGGTCGAGCAGGCCGCGCGTCGCCACTAGCAATGCTGCGCACGTTCGCCGGCAAGCGTCCGCTGATCGGGCGCGGCGTGTTTCTCGCCGAGACCTGCGCCGTGATCGGCGATGTCGAGATCGGCGACGAGTCGTCGATCTGGTACTCGACCGTCGTGCGCGGCGACGTGATGCCGATCCGGATCGGCGCGGGCACCAGCATCCAGGACGGCACCGTCATCCACGTCACGTCGGACCGCTTCGGCACCACGATCGGGAACGACTGCACGATCGGCCACAACGCGATCATCCACGCCTGCACCGTCGAGGATCTGTGTCTGATCGGCATGGGCGCGATCCTGCTCGACGGCGCGCGCATCGGTCGCGGCAGTCTCGTGGGTGCAGGTGCGCTCGTGACGCCCGGGACCGACATTCCGGAGGGCAGCCTCGTGATCGGGTCGCCCGCGCGCGTGAAGCGACCGGTCACTGCGAAGGAGCGCGAGCAGATCGAGTACGGCGCCTCGCACTACCGCGAGCTAACCCGCAGGTACCTTGCGGCAGACGAGTAATCCTCGGTACCGTAGTTCGAGATGAAGGGTCTGGGGGTTCTGGCGTCTCATACGCACGCGCGCATGAATCCTCGGACCAGCCCTCTCCTTCGTGCCGTGGTCGCGATCATGATCGCGTTTGTGACGTTCCACGCCGGCGCGGCTCACGCGGACAATATCGATCAGCTGATCGGTCAGCTGTCCGATGACTCCGACAAGGTCCGGCTCGGCGCGACGCTCAACCTGACCCGGCTCGGGACGGTACGCGCGATCGTGCCGCTGTCGAACCGGCTGCGCAACGATGGCAGCAAGAACGTGCGCGGCGCGGCCGCGGTTGGCCTGGCGCAGCTCGTTCCAAAGCTATCGACCGGCGCGAGCGATCGCAGGACCGCGATCGAGGCGCTGACCGCCGCGGCCGCGAACGACGACAGCGAGTTCGTGAAGGCGCAGGCCGTGCGGGCGCTCAAGGCGATCGGCGCACCCGCGATCAGCACGCCGCCTCCGACCGGCGGGACCTCGGCGTTCGTCAACGTCGGTCCGATGTCGAGCAAGACCGGGTCGGACGACCCGAAGTTCCGCGCGATGATGGTGAAGATCGCGACCAAGACGCTCGGCCGGTGGCCCAACTTACCGACGACGTTCGCCGGCAGCGCCAATCCGACGAAGAACGCGCTCGCCGCGAAGAATGTCCAGGGCTTCTACGTCGACGGCACGTTGAACGAGCTGAAGGTGGAGAAAACGGGGAACTCGTCCAAGGTAACGTGTAAAGTCAGCATGTTGCTCGCGAGCTATCCGGACAAGAGCGTGTTTGGCTTCCTCAACGGGGGTGCCGGCGTCCAGGCGAGCGCGTCGGCATCGGACATCGCGCTGGCACGCGAGGATTGCGTCACCGCCGTGATCGAAGACTTGATCGCGAAGAAGATTGTTCCGACGATCAAGGCCAAGGCTTCCCTCCCGTGACCACGTCATCCCTACCTCCCGGCGGCAATCGCGGCGGAAACCGCGGCTACAAGCGCAGCTGGAGGAACCTGCTCATCAACAAGCGGTACCAGCTCCGGTTCACGCTGTTCATGGTCGGGCTGGCGACGCTGCTGATGGCCGCGCTCGGGTTCTGGGTCATGCGGGTCGCGAACGATGCGACCGAGGTCGCGAAGGCTGACGTCCTCGGCACGCAGTGCGATTCGGTCGCCCCATTCGAGGGCGAGACCGTGGATCCCGACGAGCCGGATCCCGACGAGCTGCCCGCGATCCCGATGAAGCTCGAGCCGGCTGGCAAGCCGCCGGTGGTGCCCGATCCTGCGGTCGATGACGACGACGCCGGCAGCGCGAAGCCGCGCCGCAAGATCGACGTCATCCTGGACGACATGACGGTGCCGGCGCCGCTGCCCGTCGAGCCGGTCGTTCGCAAGGTCCAGCCGGAGCTCAAGGCGAAGTACATCGAGCAGCATATCTGCCGCATGAGCATCCCGGCCTCGCTCGACAAGCTCGAGCAGCGCCGGCTGCACATCCTCCTGGTCTTGATCGGGTCGGGCCTGCTGCTCGCGGTCGGGCTCGCGATCTTCGGGATCAAGATGACCCACAAGGTCGCCGGCCCGCTGTTCAAGGTCGGGCTCTACCTGGCCAAGATGCGCGATGGCCGGCTCGACAAGGTCTACAACCTCCGCAAGGGCGACCAGCTGGTCAGCTTCTACGATCACTTCAAGGAGGCCCACGCGGGCGTCGTGAAGATGCAGCACGAGGACATCGCGCGTGCGAAGGCCGTGATCGCGGCGGCCGAGGCCGCGGGGGCGGGCGATCACGCGGCGGTCGCCGAGCTCCGCACGCTGGTCGCGCGGAAGGAGAAGGCCCTTGAGTGATCCAGCACCGATCACGCCCACGGTCACGCCACCGATGAAGCTGGTCGCCGGACCGCGCCCACAGTACAAGCGCAAGCTGTCGAACTACCTGATCGACAAGGGGCTGCAGCTTCGCTACGTCCTCGTCGTCACGCTGCTGTCGGCGGCGATCGCCGGCACGCTCGGCTACCTGATCTACAAGCAAAGCGCCGAGGCGTCCGCGTCGATCGAACGCAGCATGCAGAGCAAGATCTTCGACGGCCTGCAGGACTTCACCGATCAGGTGAATGAAAATCTGGTGGCCGGAGATCAGATGCTCGTCATCAAGATGATCATCGCGGGCATCGGGCTCGTGATCATCCTGTCGCTGTATCTCGTGATCATGACCCACAAGGTCGCGGGACCGCTGTTCAAGGTCTCGATGTACTTCGACCGCATGGCCGACGGACGGCTGACCGTGGTCACGCCGCTGCGCAAGGGCGACATGCTCCAGGACTTCTACCAGTCGTTCCAGGAGACCCACGACGCCGTCCGGGCGCGCGCCAAAGCCGACGTCGTGACGATGGAGGCGGCGCTCGTGGCGCTGCGCGACAGCCAGAACCAGGCCGACTACCGCGGGGAGCAACGCCAGAAGCTGGTCGACGCGCTCGACAGCCTGGAGCAGCACCTCGGCGAGCGAAACAAGAAGCTCGCGGATCGCTGAGCAAGCGGGCGGCGCGTCCGGCATCGCCGATCGACGTGGTGGTATGTTCGCGCGCGGATGGCAACACCTGCCGAGCTGCTGGAGCTGGGTGACCGATACTGGGCGCTCGGACTCCCCGCGGCAGCCCGCAGTGCACTCGTGCGTGCGCTCGCCGCCGGTCCCGACGCAACGCCGGCGATGCGGCTGACCGACATCGCGCTCGC
>JBBJLY010000100.1:0-26509 GCA_037720695.1 Kofleriaceae bacterium
TGCGAGCGCAGGGCTCGCCACGTTGGTCGGCCGCGACTGCAACGCGGTCGCCGCTGGTTTCGAGCTCGACGGTCTGGGCGGCGCGCCGCCGCCGCTCGACATCTCGTCGACCAGCCCGATCAAGCAGGGCGCGGTCGTGATCACCAACGCCGATGGCAAGGAGCTGCGGCGGATCCCGATCCCCGAGGGCGCGAGCAAGGCCACGATCGCGTGGGACGGCAAGGACGCCTCCGGGCAACCGGTGCCGGCAGGTAGCTACAAGATCGCGGTCGAAGCGGGCCCGGGCGGGTCAACGTCGGCGTCGACCATCACCTCTCGCTGGCAGGGCCGGGTCGACTCGGTCGAGCTGACCACCAGCGGTCCGCGGTTGCGGATCGGCGGCGTGCTCATCTCGCCGAGCGACATCCGCACCATCGGCACCCCGACCACCAACCCGTTGTAGGCCAGGCAGCTTCCAGGAGTCACGACATGAGCATCACGAACAGTCTCTATATTGGAATCAGCGGCCTCAAGGCCCACGGTGACGCGATCAGCGTCGTCGGCGACAACATCGCGAACACCTCGACGGTCGGGTTCAAGCGATCGCGCGCGAGCTTCTCCGATCTGCTCGGTGGCGAGCTCGGCTCGCAGCGCCTCGGTGGCGGCGTCCGGCTCGGAGGCACGCAGACGATGTGGGATCAGGGCGCGGTCACCCAGACCGGCAACCCGCTCGACGTTGCGATCAACGGCGGCGGCATGTTCGTGGTCAAGGGCAACCACGGCGGCCAGACCGGCCAGTTCTACACGCGCGATGGCCGGTTCCAGCTCGACAACCAGGGCTACATGGTCGATCCGCGCGGCCTCAAGCTGCAGGGCTACGCGATCGACTCGGCCGGGACGCGCTCGACCAGCCCCGGCGATCTGCCGCTCGGCGCGCGCCAGTCGCCGCCGGTCTCGACGACGACCGCGAACATGACGCTGAACCTCGATGCGAACGCGGTCGCGCCCGCAGCGTTCGATCCCGCGAACCCGAACGCGACCTCGAACTACGCGACGTCGGCAACGGTGTACGACTCACTCGGCAAGGCCCACCGCGTCGAGGTCTACTTCCGCTCGTCGGGCGCCGGCGCGTGGGAGTGGCATGCGATGGCGGACGGTGGCGAGCTTGTGGGTGGCACGCCAGGCACGCAGACCGAGATCGCCTCGGGCAGCATGACGTTCGACGCGACCGGCAAGCTGGCCTCGCAGACCACGATCGCGTCGAGCGCGAGCTTCACCGGCGCGACGCCCAACCAGGCCGTCGCGTTCGACTTCGGCGACGACCTCGCGAGCGGTGGCACCGGGCTCTCCGGGACGACGCAGTTCAGCGGCCCATCCTCGGTCACCTCGACCGACGTCGACGGCCGCGGCTTCGGCAACCTGACCGACCTCGTGATCAACGACGACGGCACGGTCGAGGGCATGTACGACAACGGCGACCGGGTCAAGCTCGCGCAGCTCGCGCTCGCAGACTTCGCGAGCCAGGAAGGTCTGTCCCGCGCCGGAGATGGGCTGATGTCGGAGACCAGCGCCTCGGGCGCGGCGCTGATCGATGTCGCCGGCTCGGGAGCCCGCGGCTCGCTGGTCTCGGGCGCGCTCGAGGCGAGCAACGTCGACCTCGGCAACGAGCTCGTCACGCTGATCGCGTACCAGCGCGCGTTCCAGGCGAACGCGAAGACCGTCACCACGGCCGACGAGATGATGTCCGAGGTGACGAACCTCAAGCGGTAACGCCAAAGCTGCCGACAGGTTCCCCGATGGGTTGAACGAAATCGCGCAGCTGCAGCGGCCCGCCCGTTGCACAGATGGTGGTCGTGAGCGACGGAATTCTCGACCCGCAGGAGATGGAGGCCATCCAGGCCGCGATGCGAGAAACCGCACCGCGGCGCGCCGCCTCCCGCGCCGAGGTCCTACCGACGCGGCTCGCCCTGATCGCCGACGATCGCACCGCGGAGGTCGCGCGTCCGATCCTGATCGACCTCGCGACGCGCGCCATTCGCACCGCGTCGCGCGCGCTCAAGCCGCATCTTCCCGGCAGCTGGCAGCTCGATGTCGTCGGCGCCGAGATCCTCGACGGTGCCGCCGTCAAGGAAGAGCTCCGCGGGGGATGGGTCGCCGGCATGGCCGCACCCGATGGTGCCGAGATCGTGATCGCCGCGCACGGCGGCGTGATCGACATCGCCGCCGCCCGCCGCTGCGGCGCCGCCCAGCCGACCGCCGATTCCACCCGCGCACCCTCGTCCGTCGCGCTGCGGCTGTTCCAGCCCGCCGGGCGCAGCGTGCTCGACAGCTGGATCGTGGCGTGGCGCGAGGTGTTCGCCTCCGAGCTCGCCGTCTCGACCGACCTCTCGATCGTGTCGCGCCTGATCGAGGCCCGCACGATCGTCCGCGTCGCGCTGATGTTCTCCGGAACGGTCAGCGGCCGGATCCAGATCTACGCCCGCCCCGACATTCTCGTACCGCGTCCCAGCGCGCTCGCCGCGTTCAAGGCCAACGCGGTGCGGATCGCGAACGTGCTGTCGAACGTGCCGGTCGAGGTCATGGTCGAGCTCGGTACGCTGCGGTTGCGCTTGCGCGAGCTGCGTCGGATCGAGCCCGGCGCCACGTTCACGCTGCAAGGATTTGTTGACTCGCGCGTCCCCGTCTACTGCGAGGGCGTGCTGAAGGCCTGGGCCCGACCCGTCGTGTGTCGTGGCGTGCTCGCGGTCCAGATCGAATCCGTCGTCCACGGACAAGGAACCCGCTCATGAGTGAAGCGTTCGACGAGCCCCCCACCTTCGACCCGCAGGCGCTCGAAGCGCTGCTCCACGATGTCCCGCTCGAGGTCACCGTCGAGCTCGGGAGGATCCGGATGAACCTGTCCGAGCTCGCGTCTCGCCTCGGACCGGGCTCGATCATCATCCTCGATACGCCGACCGGCGCACCGCTCGACGTTCGCGTCAACAGCCGGCTGATCGCCCGCGCCGAGGCGATCGCCGTCGGCGAGAAGTGCGGCATCCGCATCCTCGAGCTCGTCGGCAAGGACCACTGACCATGAAGCTCGTGCTCTGCCTCCTCACCATCCCCTCCATCGCGCTCGCGGCCCCCCGGTTCGAGACCGTCGACCGCGGCGACGCGATCGAGGTCATCGCCCGCAATGTCACCGCCGCGACCACCGCCGTCATCCCGAAGCGGTCACGCCTCGAGATCGAGCTCGCCGGGTCGCCGATCATCGCGCCGCTCGTCCCGACGGACAAGGGCGTCAAGGTCGTCGAGCTCGAGGGCCGGATGCCGCGCATGCTGTCGGTCAAGGTGCCACTCGAGCGCGAGGGCGTGAAACGGCTCGCGCGCCACGCCCGCGTGTTCCAGATCGGGTCGGACGTCCACATCCTGTTCCCGCGCGACCGCCGCCGGGATGGCGCGACCGTGCGGCTCCCCGAGCCCACGCTCTCCGCGGTCGCCGCGATCGCACCGGTGACGCCGATCGGCCCCGAGAAGCCGGCGACGCCAAAGTCCGAACCGAAGCTGGAAGCAAAGCCCGAAGCGAAGATCGACCCGAAGACCGAAGCATCCGCATCGCCCGTCACCCCGGCCGATGCGCCGGCCAAGGCCGAGCCTGCAGCGGGTGCACCGAAGCAAGCATTTCTCAAGGCGCCCGAGCCGAGCTCGAACGTCACGACCTATGCCCTGCTCGGGTTATCCGCGATCTGCGTCGGTGCGTGGTTCCTCAAGCGCAAGCGCGCCGCGCTCGCTCCCGTCAGCTCGATCGAGGTGATCGCGCAGCGGTCGCTCGGGGCCAAGGCCAAGATCGTGTGGCTGACCGCCGGTGGGCGCGAGATGGTCGTCGCGGTCACCCCGCAGTCCGTTCGCATGCTCGGCCAGTGGAAGAAGGCGCCGGAGCAGGAGCTCCAGGCGCCGCTCCCCGAGGCGCATGCCCTGATCGAGCCGCGGTATCCGCGTGCCAGCACCAATGCGCCGTATGGCCGCGCGCAGACCCAGTCCCACGCGACCCAGAACGCGATCGGTCCGCAGAGCGCGTCGGTCGCCGGCATCATGCGGCTGCGCGCGAAGACCGTGGCTCCGCCGATCGAGCAACTCGACGAGGACATCGCGACCGGTGACCTCGACGCGGACGCGCTGTGGGCGAAGGAGATTCTCGCGGCCACCGGAGCCCGGCGATGAGCTTGTTGACCTTCACGGCCGGCGTGGTCTAAGCCACCGCCGCCGCCGCCACCCAGGCCGCGCCGGCGAGCGGAAACGCGAGCGGTCCCCTCGGTGCGGTGTCGATGGTCGTCCTGCTGACGATCGTCACGCTGCTCCCCGCGATCGTGTTGTCGTGCACGTGCTTCGTCCGCTTCGTCGTGGTGTTCGGCTTCGTACGGACCGGGCTCGGCACGCCGTCGGCGCCCCCGAACCAGGTCCTGGTCGGACTCGCGCTGTTCATGGCGGTGTTCAGCTCTGCCCCGGTCGCCCTCGAGATGTACGACAGCGGCGGCAAGGCCTACCTCGACGGCTCGATGGATGAGAAGCAGGCGTTCGAGGCCGCGACGCCGCCGCTTCGTAAGTTCCTGCTCCGTCGCACCGCCGAGACCGACCTCGCGCTGTTCTACGAGTACTCGGATGCCCCGCGTCCCTCGACCGCCGAGGAGGTGCCGCTCCGCATCGCGATCCCGGCGTTCATCATCTCGGAGCTCCGCACCGCGTTCAAGATCGGCCTCACGATCCTGCTCCCGTTCCTCGTCATCGACCTGCTCGCGGCGACCGTGCTCACCGCGCTCGGCATGGTCATGGTGCCGCCGTCGGTGGTGGCCCTCCCGATCAAGCTGCTGGTGTTCGTCATGATCGACGGCTGGCACCTGGTCGTACAGTCGCTGCTCAAGGGGGCGATGTGAGCACCGAATCGGTGCTCGACCTGTGGCGAGAGGCCCTCACGGTCCTGGTCACGGTCGCCGCGCCGTTCCTGATCACCGCGCTCGTGATCGGGCTCGCCGTCGCGATCCTTCAGACCGCAACCCAGCTTCAGGAGAGCATCCTGGCGTTCGTCCCCAAGCTCGTCGCGGCGCTGATCGTGATCGCGGTCTCGGGCCACTGGGCGCTCGACAAGCTCAACAAGTTCACCACCGACGCGTTCACCGCGCACACCGAACGACGCGCTGGCGAGCTGCCGAAGCAACCCTGATATGACCCTCTCCGAGCCCGAGCTCGGTGCAATCATCGCGGCCCTGTGTCGCGCGACTGCACTCGCGATGACCGCCCCCGTCATCTCCGAAGCTCCCGTCCGCGCGCGCCTGGTGTTCGTCCTCGCGATCGCGTTCGGTGTCGGGTTCAACCGGCCCGGCGTCACCTACGCCGAGCTCCCCGCGACCGCCAGCCTCGAGCTCGCGATGGGCCTCATCACCGGCATGACCGCGCGGTTCGTGATGGCGCGGGTCGCGATCGCCGGCCAGCTTGTCGGGCTGTCGCTCGGCCTCGGCTTTGCCTCGCAGTACGACATCCACTCCGGTGAGTCCGCCGGCACGCTGCGCATGATCTTCACGACGCTCGCCTCGCTCGCGTTCCTCGCGATGGGTGGGCTCGAGGAGATCGTCCGGAGCGCCAGCGCGTCCCCGAGCAACGTCATGGATCTCGCGATGATCGGCCCCGAGCTGGTTCGCCAGGGGACCAGCGCGTTCGGGCACGGGCTCGCGCTCGCCGGCCCGGTCGTGCTGGCCGCGCTGATCGGCAACATCGGGCTCGCGGTGCTGAACCGCGCGGCCCCTGCGGTCAACGTGTTCTCGATCTCGCTGTCTGCGGTGCTGGTCCTCGGTGGCCTCGTGCTGATCGCCACGTCGACCAACTTGATCGGTGGCATCACCGACGTCGCTCGCGACGCGATCGCTGCGCTGACGCCCTAAACAAATCGTCAACGCTGCCGACACGGTGGCGCGGTCGAAGGGCGAATCGCAATGATCGCACTGGGTTGGCAACGGCCCGACGGTTGCAAATCCAACGTTCGTGGCCGATCCACAACGCACACATAAAGCGACACCCAAGCGGGTGACCGACTTCCGGAAGCGCGGCGAGATCGCGCTGTCCCGGGATGTCGTGTCGACCGCGGCGCTCGCGGGCGGCGTGATCGCACTCGTGTCGTGCGCCGGGATGGCGGGCACCGCGATCATGAGCCTGACGCGCGACGCCGCGATCGCGACCGATGGCCGCGACCTCTCGGGACTCACGAATGCGGCGCTGCGCTGCTTCATCGCCGGGACCGCTCCGGTGCTGGTCGGCGCCGCGATCGCATCGGTGATCGCGATCCTCGGTCAGCTCGGATGGCCGCCGGCGTTCAAGGGCATCAAGTTCGAGCTCGGGCGGATGTCGCCGCTCAAGAACCTCGGGCAGACGTTCTCGCTCGGTGGCATGGCACGCCGGTCCGGCTCCGCGATCGCGAAGATCGTGGTCGTCGGCGCCGTCGTCGTGTTCGCCATCAAGGGCGGGCTGACGACGCAAGCGCTCGAGGCCGGCGGCATCGGCCAGATGGCGTGGAGCGTGATGACTCGCGTGCTGTGGCTGGTGCTCGGCGCGCTCGTCGCGGTCGCCGCCGTCGACTACGTGCTCGCACGCCGCCGCATCCAGCAGCAGATGATGATGACCTCCGAAGAGATCAAGCGCGACCACCGCGAGAGCGAAGGCGACCCGATGGTCCGCGGCCGCCGCCGCGCCCGGATGCGCGAGCTCGCGAAGCGCCGCGTCGCGGTCGCCGTGTCGACCGCCGACGTCGTGGTCGTCAACCCGACCCACTACGCGGTCGCGCTCCGGTACGACGAAGGCTCCGACCGCGCCCCGATCGTCGTCGCGAAGGGCGTCGACGAGCTGGCCGAGCGGATCCGCGAGACCGCGCGCAAGCATGCGGTGCCCGTGCTGAGCCGGCCGCCCCTCGCGCGCGCGCTGCACAAGCACGTCAAGGAAGGTCAGCCGGTCCCGGCGAACCTGTTCAAGGCGGTCGCCGAGGTCCTCGCCTACGTCTACCGGCTGCGCCAGCGGAGTAACCCGTGAACCCGCGCTCGTCCAAGAGCAGCTGGGTGATGGCGGTCGCGCTCGTCGGGATCCTCGGGATCGCGATGGCGCCGCTGCCGCCGATCATGTTCGACCTGCTGATCGGCGCCTCGCTGTTCCTGTCGGCGCTGACGTTCCTGGTCGCGTTCTACGTCGAGAAGCCGACCGAGTTCAGCTCGTTTCCGTCGCTGCTCCTGTTCGTCACCCTGTTCCGCCTCGCACTGAACGTCGCGTCGACCCGCCTGATCCTCACCGGCAACGATCGCCATGCCGCCGGCAAGGTGATCGCCGCGTTCGGCGAGTTCGTCATCGGCGGCAACTTCATCGTCGGCGCGGTCGTGTTCCTCATCCTCGTGATCGTCAACTTCGTGGTCATCACGAAGGGCGCCGAGCGGATCTCGGAGGTCTCGGCTCGCTTCACCCTCGACTCGATGCCCGGCAAGCAGATGGCGATCGACGCCGACCTCGGCGCCGGCCTCATCAACGAGCGTGAGGCACGCGAGCGCCGCCTCGCCGTCCAGCGCGACGCCGACTTCCACGGCGCGATGGACGGTGCCTCGAAGTTCGTCCGCGGTGACGCGATCGCGGGCTTGCTCGTCCTCGCGATCAACGTCGTCGGCGGCATCATCATCGGCGTCGCGCAGAAGAACATGTCGATCGGCCACGCGGCCGAGACCTACACGGTGCTCTCGATCGGTGACGGCCTCGTCGCCCAGGTGCCGGCCCTGCTCGTCTCGACCGGCGCCGCGCTGCTCACCACGCGTGGCGACGATGCCCAGCTCGGCAGCACGCTCGGCCGCCAGCTGCTGTCGCGCAAGAAGCCGCTGTTCGTCACCGCCTTCATGCTGATCGCGATCGGCCTGCTCCCCGGCATGCCGCACGTGCTGTTCCTCGTGCTCGGCGGTCTCGCCGGGTACGCCGCGACCCGCGCGAAGGAGCCGGGCAGCGAGACCACCACCGAGTCCACGGCGTCCGGTCGCCCCGCCGCCCCCGGCGAGGCCCCGCGCAACGACGAGCGCACGCAGCGCGGCGAGATCGAGGCTGCGCTACCCGTCGAGCTGCTATCGCTCGAGGTCGGGCTCGACCTCCTCGGTGCGGTCGATGCCGCGCGCGGTGGCGAGCTCCTGCTCCGCGTCGCCTCGCTCCGCAAGCAGCTCGCACTCGAGCTCGGCATCATCATCCCGCCGCTCCACATCCGCGACGACCTGCGGATGCGCCCGGGCGCCTACCGCGTGCTGCTGTCCGGCGTCACGATCGCCGAGGGCGAAGTCCAGGCGCATCGCGTGCTCGCCATCGACCCGACCGGCACCGCGCTCAAGCACCTGCCGGGTGAAGCGACGACCGAGCCCACGTTCGGCCTGCCTGCGAAGTGGCTGCTCGCGAGCGAGCGCACGCGTGCCGAAGCTGCCGGCTGCACCGTCGTCGACGCTCCCGCCGTGATCGCGACCCACCTCACCGAGCTGCTGCGCCGCAACGCGCACGAGTTGCTCGGTCGCCGCGAGGCCCAGGAGCTGCTCGATATCGCCGGCAAGCACAACAGCCGTGTCGTCGAGGAGCTGATCCCGCACCTGATGTCGATGGGCTCCGTGATGCAGGTGCTTCGCAACCTGCTTCGCGAGGGTGTCTCCGTGCGCGACATGCGCTCCATCCTCGAGGCGCTCGCCGATCACGCGCACGTCATCAAGAACCCCGACGACCTGACGGAGATGGTGCGCCAGCGGCTCGCCCGCAGGCTGACGCGGAACCAGCTGTGCAGCGATGGCTCGCTGCGCCCGCTCGTGCTCGACCCGCGCGCCGAAGCGCTGCTTCGCGACGGCACCGGCCGCAGCGCCCGCGCGCTCACCAAGTTGACCGAAGATCTCGCGAATCGCGCCCGTGATGTCGCGATGCGCGACGAGCCGCCGGTGCTCGTGGTCGCACCGGATCTCCGGCGCGCCGTTGCCGGTATCGCTTCTCGCCACGTCCCAGGTCTCGCGGTCATGAGTTACCGCGAAGTTGATCCAGGCGTGCCGTTCGTGACGCGCGGAGTTGTCTCCGCGCCGGAGGCTGCAGCATGAAGATCCTGAAGTTTGAAGGCGCGACGATGCGCGACGCGATTGCCAAGGTGAAAGCCGAGCTCGGCGATCAAGCCGTGATCATCTCGACCCGCCAGGTGCGGCGCGGCCTGCTCGGGACCGCCACCGAGATCTCGGTTGCGATCGATGACGACGATGCCCCCGCGAGGCCGCTCGCCGGCCCCACCACGGGTGGCCCGGTGTCCCGCACGCACGACGCGGATGTCGAGAAGCTCATCAACCCGCTCCGCGGCGAGCTGCGCTCGTTGCGTGCGATGGTCCGCACCTCCGGCGACTCGCGGGCGACCACCGAGATGCGGTCGGAGCTCGCGGTGCTCCGCAAGCTGGTCGAGGACCTGTCGAAGCGCGAGCCAGCCAAGCGCAAGACCTCGGTTGCCGAGCGCGAGACTGCACTCGAGTCGCAGCCGCTCGTGCGCACCAGCACCGCCCGCGCGATCATGCTCGTCGGCCCGACCGGGGCCGGCAAGACCACGACGATCGCGAAGCTCGCCGCGCGCGCCGCGCTGATCGAAGGCAAGCGCGTCAAGCTGGTGACGCTCGACAACTACCGCGTCGCCGGCATCGACCAGATCCGTACGTTCGCCGACCTGATCGGCATCCCGCTCGAGGTCGCCGAGTCACCGCGCGACCTCGTCGAGATCCTCGACGACAACTACGACCTCGTCCTGATCGACACCGCAGGTCGGTCGCCGCGCGACACCGCATCGATCGGCGAGCTCGCGGCCGAGCTGCCCGAGCTGCCCGCGATCGAGATCCACCTCGTGGTCCCCGCCGCGTCGAGCGCCGCCGCGATCGACGAGCTCGCGCGCCGCTACCAGCCGCTCGGCCCGACCCGCCTCCTGGTCACCAAGATCGACGAGGTCGAGAGCTGCCCGGAGCTCGCGAGCGCGCCGGGCCGGCTGTCGCTCCCCATCACGTGGGTGACCACCGGCCAGGACGTCCCCGAGGACATCGAGCAGCCGCCCGCCGCCCGCGTGCTCGAGCTCGCCTCGCACGGTCTCGAAGTCTCTCACCGGATCCGGGTGGCGTGATGAACGGACAGGCAGCCAAGCTTCGCGTGATCCGCGGTGGCGGCAACGCCACCCCCACCGTGTTCTCGCGCCGCTCGCTCGCAGTCTCCGGCGGCAAGGGCGGCATCGGCAAGAGCACCGTCGCGCTGAACCTCGCCATCGCATACGCCCAGGCCGGCGCGCGGACCCTGGTCCTCGACACCGACCTCGGGATGGCCGATCTGAACCTGCTGCTCGGCGTCGCGCCGGCTCGTAGCCTGCTCGATGCACTCGGTGGCGTCCCGATCGAGGACATCCTGGTCCAGGCGCACGGCATCGAGCTGCTCCCTGCCCTGAACGGAAGCTACCTGCTATCGACGATCGGCCCGGGAGCGCAGGCCCGCCTGCTCGACATGGTCGCGACGCTCGCGGATCGCTTCGACACCCTGATCGTCGACGTCGCTGCCGGCATCGGCCAGGTCCAGACCAAGTTCGCGGGCTCGACGACCGACACGATCGTCGTGGTCAACCCCGAGCCGCTGTCGATGGCCGACGCCTACGCGTGCCTCAAGGTGCTCGCGATCGAGCAGGGCGTCAAGCACGCCTACGTCGTCCCCAACCGTGTCCACTCGCGAGCCCAGGCCGACGAGATCGTGGCTCGGCTGAAGGCGCTCGTCGATCGGTTCCTCGATCTCGAGATCACCGCGCTCCCTCCGATCCCTGCCGACCCGGCCGTCACCGAGGCCGCCCAGTTCGGGATCCCCCTGCTCGTTCACATGCCCACCTCGCCCGCTGCTCGCGCGATCCGCGCGCTCACGACCTCGCTCGCGACCTTCGCACCGACCGCCACGCAAGCCACCTGGTGGCGCGTGGCTCAAGGAGAATCCCGATGAAAGCCTACGCCGTCCAGCTCAAGCGGCCTACTGCCGAGCGCGACCAGCTGATCCACGACCACGTCGACGTTGCCAAGCGGATCTCGATGCGCATGGCGCGCCGGTGCCCCGAGTGGATCACCCGCGATGACCTGATCTCCGCCGCGCTGCTCGGCTTGACCGAGGCCGCCGAGCGCTATGACACGTCGCGCGACGAGCCGTTCCTGTCGTTCGCCGAGAAGCGGATCCGCGGCGCCGTGATCGACGAGCTCCGCCGCGGCGACATCATGCCGCGCCGCACGCGCCAGCTCGCCCGCAAGATCGGCAGGACGATCCAGCAGGTCGAGCGCGAGAACTGCGGGCCCGCGACCGACGAAGCCGTCGCCACGGCGCTCGGCGTCTCGCTCGACGAGTACAAGACGGACCTCGAGCAGCTGGTCCACGTCACGATCGGCGTGCTCGACGAGGTCACCGACGACGGCATCGTGGCGCCCACCGCGTCGCCCGAGTCCGAAGCGGCCCGCCGCGAGGCGATGGGTCGCGTGCGCGCCGCCCTGCCGAAGCTCGAACAGCGCGACGTGCTCGTGCTGTCGCTCTACTACACGGAGGAGCTGACCTACAACGAGATCGCCCAGGTCCTGAAGGTCACGATCTCGCGCGTCTGCCAGCTCCACGGTCGCGCGATCGCGCGGCTCCGCGCCGAGATCGAAGGAGGCGAGGCGTGAGCTCGGGCATCTACATCGCCACCGCCGGTGCGACCGCGCAGTCGCACGCGCTCGACGCCACGGCGAACAACATTGCGAATGCCTCGACCGCCGGGTTCCGCAGCGACCGCGTGGTGTTCCAGGAAGCGCTGACCGCCGCGCGCTCGGCTGACATGTCCTCGGTCGCCGTCGGCACCTCCCGGATCGATTCCCAGGCCGGCGCGCTGACCACGACCGACAACCCGCTCGACCTCGCGCTCGAGGGCGACGGCTACTTCGGTGTCGAGACCCCGAACGGCGCTCGCTACACGCGCGCCGGCAACTTCCGGATCGACGACGAGCGCCGCATCGTGACCACGGAGGGCAACACGTTGCGCGGCGAAGGCGGCGCTCCGATCGTCGTGCCACCCGAGACCACCGCACTCGCGGTCGGCACCGACGGCACGGTCAGCGCCGACGGCAACCCGATCGGCAAGCTCGAGCTCGCGCGGTTCGCGTCGAACCAGATGTCTCGCGAAGGCGGCACGTTGTACGCCGCCGCCGGCGCGACCCAGCCCGGTGATGCACCGAAGGTGCGCTCGGGCATGCTCGAAGCCTCGAACGTCAACATCGTCCGCGGTGTCGTCGATCTCGTGAAGGTGTCCCGCACCTACGAGTCGCTGATGAAGGTCATCCAGGGCTATCACGATGTCGAGAGTCGCGCCGCGCGTGACCTCGGCGGACCGAAGTAAGGAGTCGCCATGTTCAGATCACTCGCCACCGCAGCCTCCGGCATGGAGGCCCAGCAAACCAAGCTCGACGTCACGGCGAACAACATCGCCAACGTCTCCACCAACGGGTTCAAGAAGGGTCGCGCCGAGTTCGCAGACCTGATGTACCAGGAGCTCCGTCCCGGCGGAGCGCCGACCGGCGCCGGCACCAGCGCACCGACCGGCACCGAGATCGGTCTCGGCACCCGGCTGGTCGCGACCTCGCGCGCGCTCGGCCAGGGCGAGCTCCACCAGACCGGTGGCCCGCTCGACGTCGCGGTCGAAGGTCAGGGGTACCTGCCGATCGCGCTGCCCGGCGGCGAGACCGGCTACACCCGCAATGGCGCGCTCCACATGAGCGCCGAGGGTCGGCTGGTCACCAGCGACGGCTTCTCGGTCGCCGGCGACATCACGATCCCGCCCGACGCGCAAAGCGTCACGATCGCCGCCGACGGTACGGTGTCGGCCAAGGTCGCTGGCGACACCCAGTCGGTCGAGCTCGGCCAGATCCAGATCGCCACGTTCGCCAACCCCGGCGGCCTCGCGGCGCAGGGCGGCACGCTGTTCCGCGAGACCACCGCGTCGGGCACCGCGGTGCTCGGCGCCCCGGGTGAAGGCGGCGCCGGCTCGCTGCGCCAGGGCATGCTCGAGGTCTCGAACGTCAACGTCGTCGAGGAGATGATCGATTTGATCTCGGGCCAGCGCGCCTACGAGATCAACTCGCGCGTCATCCGCGCGGCCGACGAGATGCTCGGCCAGACGGCACAGCTGCGATGAACACGCTCGCCATCATCACGGTGTTCGTGCTCGGGGTCTCGCCCGTGTCGGCCGACTCGATCGAGGACCTCGTGCGTGCCACGCCGCTGCCGACGGCCTCGCGGTCGCGAAGGTCCACCTGCCGGCGAAGCTTGCGCGGGTCGACGCCGACCCCGCGAAGGTCGTCATCGAGCTGCCGCGCGATGTGCGCGTCGGCCGGGCGAGCTGGAAGGTCACCCACCACGGTCGCACGGTGTTCGTGCCGGTGACCGTCGGCAAGCAGATCGAGGTCGCGGTGCTCACCCGGTCGCTCGCGGTCGGCGACATCGTCACCGCGGCCGACTTCGAGGTCGACCTCCGCGCGACCGAGCTCCCCGCGGTGTCGCCGCAGCTGCTCGCAGGTGCGACTGTCACCCGCGCGGTCGCGGCCGGCGCCGCGGTGTCGAGCCAGGACGTCACCCTGCCGCCGCCGCTGCCGCGCGGCACGCCGATCAAGATCGAGCTGTTGCGCGGCTCCGTCCGCGTCCGCGGCACCGGCCTGCTCGAGCGGGCCGCCCGCCCCGGCGAGCCCGCGATCGCGCGGCTGTCTCACACCAGGTCCATCGTGCGCGACACCCTCCGCGCCCCCGCCACGCTTGTCGTCGAGGATTGATCATGAAGATGCTAGCCCTGCTCGCTCTGTTCGCGGTCGGCTGCACGACCCACATCGCGCCCTACAAGCGCAAGCAACGCCGGTTCGATCCCGGAGAGTTTGGCCAGCGCAGCCAGCCGCAGAACGGCAGCCTGTACGCCGAGGGCGCCGCCGGGTTGTTCGAGGACGCGGTCGCCGGCCGGATCGGCGACATCCTCGTGATCCGGATCGACGAGAAGGACCTCGCGAGCCAGCAGGCCGACACCAAGCTCGACAAGTCCGACCAGACCTCGTACGGCATCCCGGCCGCGTTCGGCTTCGTCGCCGCGCTCAAGGCCAAGTACCCCGAGGTCGATCCCGCGAAGCTGTTCTCGACCAGCTCGGAGCAGAAGTTCAGCGGCAACGGCGGCGTCCAGCGCCAGGGTCAGGTCCAGGCCACCCTACCGGTGCGCGTCCGTCAGATCCTGCCGAGCGGCGACCTGTTCGTCGAGGGCACGAAGGTCGTCATGGTCGGCCACGAAGAGAAGCACATCTACCTGTCGGGCATCGTCCGCCGGATCGATATCGCCGAGGACAACACGGTCGCGTCGTCGCGGATCGCCGACGCCGAGATCGAATACACCGGCCGCGGTGATGTCAGCGACACCCAGCGCCGCGGCTGGCTGTCGCGCGCCGTCAGCACCCTCTGGCCATTCTAGGGTCCGTTTCCAGGAGCCATCATGCGCACCTTCCTCACGCTCGTCCTGTTGCTCTCCCTCTCCCACACCGCCTCGGCGGATCGGATCAAGGATCTCGCCACCGTTGGCGGCGTTCGCGACAACCATCTCACCGGCTTCGGCCTCGTGATCGGCCTCGACGGCACCGGCGACGACGCACGGTCTCCGATGGTGAAGGGTGCGCTCGCGAAGATGCTGAAGAAGCTTGGCATCACCGTCGACCCTGCCGACCTCAAGGCGAAGAACGTCGCCGCCGTGATGATCACGACCGAGCTCCCCGCGTTCGCGAAGCCCGGCATGGCGCTCGACATCACCGTGTCCTCGCTCGGCAACGCGAAGAGCCTCGCCGGCGGTACGCTGCTCTCGGCGCCGCTCAAGGGCGCGGATCAGCGGACCTGGGCGATCGCGCAGGGCTCGCTGTCGGTCGGTGGCTTCGTCGCCGAAGGCGCCTCGGGTTCGTCATCGAAGAAGAATCACACGCTGGTCGGCACGATCCCGCGCGGCGCGCAGGTCGAGGCCGCGGCACCGACCCAGCTGCCGTCTCGCCAGATCGCGCTCGTGCTCAAGCAGCCGGACTTCACCACCGCGACGCGGATGAAGAACGCGATCATCACCCTGCTCGGCCCCGACACCGCACGGGTCGGCGACGCCGCCACCGTGATCGTCCCGATCCCCAAGGGCGCGGACGTCACCCAGCTGATCGCGCAGCTCGAGCCGATCCAGGTCGATCCCGACGTCAAGGCAAAGGTCATCGTGGACGAGAAGACCGGCACGATCGTGATCGGCGAGGCCGTCACGCTGCGTGCCGCCGCGATCACATTCGGCGCACTCACGATCGAGATCGAGGAGGCCCCGGTGGTCTCGCAGCCGGACGCTCCGTTCGGGCGTGGCTCGACCAAGGTCGTGCCGAAGACCACGGTCAAGGCGAACGAGGCCGACAACCCGATCCGCGTGATCTCCGGTGCGGCGACAGTTGGTGACGTCGCGGCTGCACTCGCCGGGCTCGGGGCCAAGCCCCGCGATCTGGTCTCGATCCTTCGCGCCCTCAAGGCCGCCGGTGCGCTGCGCGCCGATCTGGAGACGATGTGACCGCGATCGACACCAGCACCCACGTCGCGCCGCCGACCGGCCCAAAGACGGACGACCCGGCGACCAAGGCCGCGAAGCAGGTGTCTCGCACGGTGAAGAACTGCGCCCCGTCGTCGAACACACCGTCCCCAAAGCGACACGTGGACATTCTCCCTCCCACCTCGCGCGCCTCGTCGAACACGATGGTCCGAATACCAGCCTGCTTCAGGGTTCGGGCTGCGAGCAGGCCAGACATACCTGCCCCGACGATTACACACAACTTCTCAGTGGTTCCAGATTGCAAGGCGGTCCTCCTGTCTCAAGATTCACCGTTGGTACTCGTCTTCGCGGTGGCCATCCACTGACGAGAGTGGAGCGAGCACTGACGGCACCCACGCAAACGTTCATCGCGCAAGGGGCCACAGGAAGCGCAGCGTCAGGCACATTCCCGCAAGTCCATTCAGCACCGGAAAGTAGCGGTACCACTGCGAGACGCGCGTTCGCGCGCGGCGTGCCTGTACCCCAATGAGAACAGGGTACGCGCCGAGGACCAGCCCGGCAGGCACGTCGCGCAACCCCACGAGCAGCGCAGCGCCCAGGTATGACAGCGCGCACAAGTTCAGCGTACCGTCGCGCCCCAGAAGCGTCGCCACCGTGCCCAGCCCTGCCCGGCGGTCGGAGGCTATGTCCGGTATTGCCGAGTAGGCGTGCATCGCCCCGCACCACAATATCCCGGCAGCCACGAGCGGCCAGGAGGGCAGCCGAGCGGAGAAGAAGCCCCAAGCGACGAGCATCGGTGTCAGATAGAGCCCATTACTCAGGCTGTCGAGCAGCGGGCGCGCCTTGAGCCGGAGCGGGGGAAGGCTGTACGCGAGCGAGAGCAGGACGAAGATCAGAAACGCAACGACGACTCGCGGGTTGCTCCAGATAAGCGCCGGCAGGGCGAACAGTACCAGTGCCGCGATCGTGCGCAGCACTGCCGCGCGCTCCTCAGGGTATACCAGCGCTTCGTCGCGGACCTTCTTGGGGTTGTGCTGGTCGGTATCATAGTCGGCGACGTCATTCACCCCGTACAGCAACAGGTTTGCCGGGAACGTAAACCACGCGAGCAGCCACCAGAACTGCCATGAGTTCAGGCGGGTAAGGCTTTCGACCGCGAGGAGCGCGCCGAGGAAGTACGGTCCCACGAGATACAGCCAGAACTTCGGACGCGATATCTTCAGGTACTTCGCGAAATCAATGGACATAAGCGGCGTTTGCTGCCCGATAGAGGATGGAAACGTAGTCCGTGCGGCTATGCGAGATGCGCGCGCGCCACACCACTGCCGGATCTCGCTCGATGTGCTGGAGGGTACGCTGGTAGCCGATGGAGGCCAGCGCGACCGCCATCCGGCACTGCCAGGGAATCAGGCGCAATCCATCGTGTGCCTGCCGGTACTGCGCGTCGTTGCGTGCGGCGAGGAAGTGCATGAGGGCGCCGAACTTTTGCGGGTTGATCCGCGCGTTCCAATCACGCTCGCTAATCCCGAAGTGATCCATGTCCTCCAGCGGCACGTAGATTCTGCCCCGCTCCCAGTCCTCGCCGATATCCCGGAAGAAGTTCGTTAGCTGCATTGCCCGTCCCAGTTCCCGCGCCGCGTCCAATCCGTCAGGT
Source organism: Kofleriaceae bacterium (assembly GCA_037720695.1). Taxonomy (GTDB): domain Bacteria; phylum Myxococcota_A; class Polyangia; order Haliangiales; family Haliangiaceae; genus JABFXX01. Next base: position 17,244 of record JBBJLY010000100.1, read on the forward strand.
GGGACACCGAGCACTGTCGCCATCATTAGTCCCACGACTTCGGCGGAACCGTACATGTATCGACACAGGTCCTCATAAGTCGCGTAGCGCGAAATGGTGAGGTCCATTGCCATAGCGTCCAGGAATGCGTCGGCCCAAGCCTTTGGTATGGCGAACGTCTGTGCGGTAGCGAGGAACGAGCGCAGCACAGGACTGTTCGACGTGCCGGTTGCCCATGCCTCCTCGTGCTCCGCGCGAAAGTGGAAAATCGCTTGCTCGGGATCGCCCAACGGATTATCAACGTACTCGTCTGGTGTGCGGAAAAAGGCGTACAGCGCATATACGTTCTCCCGAATGTGCGCGGGGAAGAAGTGCGACGAGTAATAGTACGTGCGCGAGTACTCCCGGAAGATCTCCTGGCAGTGGCGCAGGTCACTTTCCATAGAGCACCCGTTTGCGCACGAGTTGTGCACTGATGAGGCACATCGGCATACCGATGCCGGGGTTGGTGTTTGCGCCCACGTAGTAGAGGTTACGAACCTTCTTACTCCGGTTATTCGGACGCCAGACCGCAGACTGTCGGAGTGTGTGTGCGAGGCCGAGGGCGGATCCCTTGTAGCTGTTGAAGCGCGAGGCAAAGTCGTTGATCGAGAAGATATGCTGGCTGATGATGTGCTGCCGAATGCCTGGTATGGCCAGCTTCTCCTCGACAAGATCCAGTATGTGCTCCGTGTACTGTTCCCGAATCTCTGGCGTATCCTCTAGTCCCGGCGCCACGGGCACCAGGATGAACAGGTTCTCTTGCCCCGGTGGCGCGACGCTCGGATCGGTCTTGCTCGGGCAGCAGATGTACAGCGACGGATTATCTGGATAGCTCGGCTGCTTAAAAATGGAATCGAAGTTCGTGCGCCAGTCCTCACAGAAGTACAGGTTGTGGTGGACCAAGTGCGGGATCGTGGTGTTCAGACCCAGGTAGATAATGAACGCGGATGGCGCCAGAGTCCGCTTGGTCCAGTACTTCTCCGTTAGCGTCTGATCGGTTGACCGCAAAAGCTCCGTCTCGGTGTGGTGCAGGTCGGCGTTGGAGACGACAATGTCCGCCTCCACGATCCCGTCCGCGGTCTGCACGCCGACGATGCTCCCTCCATCCACAAGGATGCGCTCCACCGGGCTGTTGCATCGTATCTCCGCCCCGTGTTTCTTGGCGATGCGGGCAAGCACCCGGATCACTTCGTGGATGCCGCCCTCGGGATACCAGACCCCAAGATTAAAGTCCACGTGACTCATGATGTTGTACAGCGCGGGCGTCGTGTATGGGGAGCTGCCGAGGAACACGAGTGTGTACTGAATGATCTTACGGAGCTTCGGGTGGGTGAAGAACCGCCCGACGTACCGATCCATCGACTCGAGCACGTGGAGCTTCGGTCCCTCGACGATGGTCTGGCGGGTGAAGAAGTCGCGATACGAGTCGTAGTTCTTCGGCACGAAGTCGCGCATCGCGATGGTGTACTGATACTCACTGAGCCGGAGATACTCGCGCAGCTTCTCCCCAGCGCCCATCTCGTATCGATCGAAGGTGGCGGCGTCCACCGCAAGGTCGCCCGTCATGTCAACGACGTCGCCATCCTCGAAGAAGATGCGATAGCCGGGGGTAAGCCGCTCGAGCTTCAGGTGGTCCTCTACGCGCTCATCAAGCATCTCGAAGAACGCCTCGAACACGTCCGGCATCAGATACCACGACGGTCCCATATCCCAGCGGAAGCCACCATCTTCGAGCAGACCGGCCCTGCCGCCTAACTGTTCGTTCTTCTCCAGCAGGGTGACAGAATAGCCCTCCTTCGAGAGCAGGCAGGCGGTCCCCAGTCCGCCGAAGCCACTGCCGATCACCACTACCTTCTTGCTGGTTTGTCCCATGCCTGCTCCCATCCCCATGAACTAGCCTATTAACACAGTACTCGAGGCTGGTACGAGGGTCAAGGCGACCGATTATACGGGGTATTGTACGTCTGGCGCCTGTTGCAACACGAAGCTGCGGAGTGACCACGCTAGCAAATTCTGCCGCGCTTCCCGCCGGGACCGTGGCCAACCGGATTCTCGCCGACCCAGCGCTCGTCTACTTCTTCGGAGGCAAGCTGGTACCGGAAGTCGCAGGAGAGGCGAATGCGGTCCGAGTGATTGTCCAGGCTACCGTGGACGGTATTCATCGTGAACGTCAGGAGATCGCCAGCGCGGAACTCGTGCGTGAGCCACCGGCCCCCGAGGCGCTCGCGCAGGTGGGTCGGGTTCTTTGAGAGCCAGCCGCCCCACCACTTCTCTCCCGAGGCATACTCGGGGCCATCTGGCCGGTTTGAGCAGTAGGCGTCCACGTCCTTATTGCCGTAATTGTTTCTGATGCGGTCGAGTTTGTGCGAGCCTTCGAGCACGATCAGCCCGCCCTGCTCGTAGCCAACGTCACCCAGCGGGGTCCAGCCGGTATAGAGGTTTCTGGTTCCGCGATTCATGAACACGCTGTCGCCATGAGGCGGGGTGCCGTTTCCGGGTGCGACCGCGCGCAACCAGGTGTAGTCAAAGTGCAGTGGCTCCCCTTCCAGAAAACCGCGATAAAAGGCCATCATCCGGCCAGCGTAGAGCAACGTCTGGAGCGGTGCGCTCGCCTTGGCCACGTCCGGTCGCAAGCCGCTCTTGCGCTCTGGCCCGGCAAACGCGTCCATAACCGCAGTGGCTGGCCGCAGATAGCTTTCGGCGGCGAGCTGCGTGAAGATATCGCGGCGCGCATCAAGCACCAGGTCGCGATCCAGATAGCCAGGCAGGTAGAGGTAGCCGTCCCGCTGCATCCGGTCGCGGAGTGCCGGAAGGTCGTCCGCGATGTCATCCGAGGTGCGAAGCACACCGAGGCGATCCGGCGCCGTGTCGAGCGGTAGTCCGCACGAGGTCAGGACTTGAGGCATTGCTGGGGATGCGGTCAGTGTGTCCATCATGGTGATTCACCTCCAGTGGGGGCACTCGCGAGGTACTGCGCGCCCCTTGTGATACCACGGAGACCGCAACAGGCTTGCCGCCGTTACACGCTGCCGTCCGCCACCGCCGCTCCGGGTTGCCGCGTGATGTGGTCGATCAATTGTCCGTCCTGCAAGTGGTACACGTCGTCCGCGTACTCCTCCACAGTCGGATCGTGGGTTGCCATCACGAGCGTCAGCCGCTCCCGGTTGACGATCTCGCGCATCAGTCGCATGATCTTCTGGCCGGTCTTGCTGTCCAGCTCGCCTGTAGGCTCGTCGCCGATCAGGATACGGGGCCGACTCACAAGGGCGCGGGCAATGGCGACGCGTTGCTGCTGGCCACCGGACATCTCGTACGGGCGATGATCTGCCCATTGTTCAAGACCGACGAGCGCGAGCGCATCCTCGACACGCTGCCGCCGCTCCTTGGCGCTGATCCCTCCCGCGATGCGCAAGGGTAGCTCGACATTCTCCGCGCACGACAGGATAGGAAGCAGCGCGAACGACTGGAACACGAAGCCGAACTCCTCGCGGCGAAGCCGCGTGAGCTGGTTGTCTGAAAGCTTGCTCAACGGACGACCATTGACCCAGACCTCGCCGGTCGTGGGCTGGTCCAGGGCGCCGATCATGTTCAGCAGGGTCGTCTTGCCTGAGCCCGAGCGCCCCATCAGCGCGACAAAGGCGCCGACGGGCACCTCCAACGACAGTCCTTGCAACGCGTGTACTTTCTGGCTGCCCACCGTGAAGGACCGAGTGACGCCCTCTGCCTTCACCGCTGGGGGTGTGGCCGACGTCATGACCTCCGGTTGGTGAGCGGTGGCGCGGTCCGCGTTCGTGGCGGACGACCGAACATCGGAACTCATGCGCCGTCTCCTCCTTTGCGCCCGAAGCGTCGGGATAAACGGCTTCGCAGGTTCGCGCGCTCGGGCGGTGGCTCGTCACTCTCGACCAGGGAGCGTGGCGCCGGCCGGTCATCGCCTTCCACCGGACGAATCACGATTCCGTCCTCCGTCGCCTCCAACGTCACCCGGCCGGCCATACCGTAGCGGTCGCGGTATTCTTCCGGGACCTGAAGGCGTCCGGCCGGATCGAGCACGGTGTACTCCACGAACTGGTGCTCGCCATCTTCGATGGCCTCCGTGCTTTCCGCCGGCTGGCGCAGCGTCTCACTGCTCGTCTTACCGTCTCGAATCGCCACGACCCGCGCGACGTGCGTCGCGATCTGGGCATCATGGGAGACGATGACGACGGTGAGGCCCAGTTGCTGGTTCAGACGGTGGAAGATGTCGAAGATCGTCCTGGCGGTCACCGTGTCCAACTCCCCCGTCGGTTCGTCCGCGAGGAGCAGGTCCGGCTTGTTGGCGAGTGCGACAGCGATCGCGACGCGTTGCTGCTCGCCGCCGGACAGCTCGTCCAGCTTGTGGTCCTTGCGATGCGCGATACCGACGGCTTCCAGGAGTTCGTTAGACCATGCGCGCCGCTCGCGGCGACGGGTACCGGCCATAAGCATCGGCAGCTCCACGTTCTGCTGTGCGTTCAGGTAGGGGATGAGGTTGCGGGCGGTCTGCTGCCATACAAAGCCGACGTGGTGGCGACGGTACGCATTCAGCTTGCGCTCGCTCAGTTGCAGCAGGTCCCGACCGCCAACCAGTACCCTGCCGGCGGTTGGTCGATCCAGCCCACCGAGGATGTTCATCAGGGTGCTCTTCCCGGAGCCAGACTGCCCAACGATGGCCATGACCTCCCCACGCCGGACGACGAGGTCGAGACCCTGGAGCGCAAGCAGCTCAACGTCCTCAAGTTTGTAGATCTTCACGAGACCCTCGCACAGGATCAGAGGTTCATCGGTCATGTTGTCCGGGGCTGGCTCTGCGGTCTGTATCACGTTGCCTCTCCCAGTTTCACGGCGCGGAATATCTGCAAGCGCAACAGCAGCACGGCCACCGCCAGCAACGCAAGCCCGAGCAGGACCGCGAATATCAGGTATATCAGACGGATCTGATCCCAGGCGAGCAGTACCTGGAAGGGCGGGGTCTGCGGGTGTGCGCCAGTGCGCACTTGCAAGAACGGAATAAAGAACCTGCTGACCCCAACACCAAGCACCGTGCCGGCGAATATTCCCATGCCGATGATGAGTGCCTGCTCCCAAATCAACAACACTGCCATTTGCCGGGTAGAAAGCCCGATCGCGCGCAACATCCCCAACTCAATGTACCGGCGCTGGAACGAGACGACCGAGTAGAACAGAAAGCCGAGCCCCGTGAGCATCGCGGATGCGAGAAAGCCGACGGAGAGGAGCCCATACAATCCTTGCCGCTCCGGCCGGTCCTGCGCGATAATGATTTGCGGGAGCGACACGTCGCTCACGATACTGCGCAGGTCGAGCTTCGTGATGCCCAGCTCAACTTGCTGGCGCGACGTGCTGGGCCTGGTGTTCAGCCAGACCTCATACGGGAACTCCCCACCCTGAGCGCTGAAGATGTAGTCCAGATTCGCGACGAAGAACGGGCCATCTTCCGGGTACAACGTCGGAAAGTAATCGAGAACGCCTGAGATTACAAACGAGACGTTCTTCGCCGCCTCCAGGTCCCGCATCTGTAACGTCACCTTCGCGCCAACATCAAGGTTGTTCTTCTCCAGAAAGGCACGGCTGGCAAGGAGGCCGTCCTCGCGAAGCGCGAGAGCGTTCATAAGCGAGCCAAGCGAGGCGGGTGCGTAGTCACCGCGCCACGCTCCCACCTCGGCGAAGTCCATCCGGTCGAGGCCGAGTACCGTGCCAGCCTCGGAGTTCCTCCCCGCGACCGCGTTGGCCTCGCTGCGGGACACGCGTGTTGCGCCGGTGACACCGGGAATTTTGAGGTACTCCGTGACCGGCAGAAACAGGTACTTCGCGCCTTCCGGTTCCTCCGCTGCTGCGCCCTGCTGCCCTTCACCACCCTCGCCCGGGGCACCGCCCCCCGTCGCGCCGCCCGTTGACTCGTTCTCGCCGGTACTCACCGAGGTCGGTGAGGCGCATCTGCTCCGACGTCGTAGAGCACCGGTCGTTAAGGTGGCTGTCCAGGGTCTTGGCCATCGACGCCGTGAACGTCGCCAGGCTGAGGGTGAGGACCAACAGGAGGACCGGGCTCGTATACGCACGCGGCGTGCGCGTGAGGTAGCGAAGCGCCAGCAAGCTTGAACCCCCTCGCCAGCGCGCCACGATGTTCCCTACCCCACCCATCAGCACCGGGAAGAGACGGATGCTGAGCAGGGCCAGCGCGAGCAGCCAGAGCGCGGGGGTGAGAATGAGTAGTGGGCTGCTGAACGGGTCACCGACCGTGTTCCCGCGCCCGACGATCGAGATGGTGCCACGGTCTCGCAGTTGGCGGTAGCCGAGATACGCGATGCCCAGCAGAATGAAATCAAGGTACAGCCGCTGCCACAGTGGTTTGTGTATTGAGCGGGCGCGCTCGCGCTTGTACGAGACGATCGTCATCCCGGCCGCGCCAAACGCGGGCAGCAGGCTGGCAACCAAAGTGAGCGTCACGACGAGCAGACCGCCTTGCAGGCTCTCGGGAGAGAGCTTAATCGCCACATCGCTGCGCGGCGCAAACTGGAGGAATGAGCGGGTCCATCCCATCAGAAGCGCGGTATACCGGCCCAGCAGCACCCCCAGTACTAGTGAGAGCACGCCGAGTCCCAACCCTTCCAGCAGGTAGATGCCCATAACCTCCGTCCGTGACGCCCCGCGGCTGTGGAACACGGCGATCTCGTTCTGCTGCCGCTGCACGACCATGCCAGTTATCATGATGATGAAGTATCCGATAAGGCCCAGGATTGGCAGAGCAAATACCAGGAGGCTGAGAGTCAGCAGGCGCACCTGCCGGTAGTGTTCCTCCAGTGCCGGAAGCGGCGAGACCCGGAGGCGAGTTTCTGGCAGGATCTCATCCGCCCGCATCGTGGCGCTCTCGCTGCGATCAATCAGCGCAGGCACATGCCGACTCCGAACGCCATTACCGTCCAGGACCATATACCAGACCGCCTGATAGATGGGTTCTTTCTGCGGCAGTATCCGGCTCTGGAACGAGGGTTCCGGGAGGAGCACCACATCTTCGAACGACGCTGGCCGGATGAACCAGTACGGGGCCAGCTCATTGCGTGCCCGCCACACCCCGGCGACTCGCATTTGCACTTGCACACTGCCATCCGGCTTGCGGGCTACGTAGTCCTCGCCCGTCTGCATGCCGAGCTGCGCCGCCAGCCGCTCGTGGATCATAACCTCCGCAGGAGCTTTGGTATCGGTGACCGGCCTGGGGAGCGCGCCGTCAGTGATCTCCACTTGGCTCTCCACGCCGCTCGCGAAGCCGACGCTGACGAAATCGAGCTGCTCGTCAACCTTGTATTGCTTGTTTCCCAAAGGCAGGAGCCGCAGTTTGTCGGTGGTCGCATAGCGCACCGCCAACTCAGTCGGCAGCCCAATATCAATAGCCACTGACTTACTGAAGTACTCATCCACCTTGCGATAAGCGTCGACGGAGACCGGACCCTCCGTGGCGAATCGCGAGAAGAGATACGCGAATGGCGGTCGGGTGGTGCCATCCTCATCCGGCTCGAGTTCGGTGCGTAGAACGCGGTAGCCCACCGCGTCGGAGTAGAGCGGGATACTGACCACAATCGCAATGGCCACGACGAATCCCGCGAGCCTGGCCAGCACGAGGCCCAGATAACTCCTCTGACGCTGGCCGACAACCTTCGCGATGCCGAGCAGATTCAGCAGCCATCGCATCTACGCCGCTCCCCGACTACTGCCCGACGACAACCTGGTTCTCCTTCAGGCCGCTCTTGATCTCCACCCGGTCATCGCTCACGATCCCGACCTCCACATCTACTCGCCGCTGACGATCGCCGTCTTGTACCACGACGAATCGGCGACCCTGGAACGTGCGAAGCGCAGGCGGCGGCAGGTACAGAACGTTTGGCCTGCGTTGAAGCGTGATCACCGCCGCGGCCAGGTCGCCGATCTCCAGGTCGACGTTTGGGGCGTCGTAGCTGATATGAACGGCGCTGTCTGTCTGCACCTCGGTCTGTGTGGACGTGTTGTCCTGCGGCAGCCGCGCGACAACACCCTTCACGGGCTGCTTCTCATAGCGGTTGAAGATGACGGTCACGGGCTGCTTCGCGCTGAGGCGGTTCAGATCCTGCCCGGTGACGTTCTCCACCCGAAGCTCCCGCGCTCCGGGATCAAGGACGGTCATCACCGGATCATATGCCTGGACCTGTGCTCCTGGCCGGATAGAGACGCCGGACACGACACCATCTATGGACGCGTAGAGCCGGCCAGTTTCTACTTGCCGGGCGAGGCGGTTGTATGCGAGCTGCGCCTCGGCGACGGACTGTTGCTGCTCCTTGTTTGTTACTGCCTGAATTCTTTCAAGTCGAATCTCCGCACGGCGGACCTGTATCTGTGCCAGGCTGCGCTGCGCTTCGGTCTTAGCCTGATTGAGTTTAATGCGAGCTTCCTGCAGATCGAGTTGGGCGAGCTCTTCTTCGAGCTGCTGACTCCGGTTGCCCTCATCGCGCGCGAGCTTGGCCTGGTCAAGGGTAACCTTCGCGCCGGCGAGGGTGTCCAGTAATTTCTTTTGATCGAGCTCCGCGACCAACTCCTTGGCCTTCACCTGGTCGCCCACCCGAACTCGGACGCGCAACACCTTTCCATTGGTGGTAAAGGCGAGATCCTCCTGCTTCACGGCCGCGACCCGGCCGCTGAGCCGGAGCTCCTCGATGATGTCGCCGCGCCGAACGGTATACGTCGGGCGTTCCACCACGGCCGCAACGGGGAGCGGGGTAGGAGTGGGAATGCGTGCCTCTTGGCCGATGGAGCAGCCCACGACTAGGATGCTCGCCAACAACGCCATGAGTTGCGGCCTGCGGCGACCATGGGACGGTGCGGAAGGAGCTGTCACGCGCAAACTACCTCTCTTTAGCCTCAGTCACGGACAAGGTCGGATCGTTTTCACCGATACGGTAGCGATTTTCGCGGATTCTGTAAAGGGCTATCGCGTGGAGAATAAATGCCCAACAGAATCAGCGCCTTGGCGCACTGTTTGCGCCCGCTTGACACGTTGTGGAAGTATAACTATAGTGTACATCACTTTGCACATACGGGCTGATACCCCGACTGTCGTTGACGGAGTAGCCGATCCGCTGCCTTGTTGGGTGGCGCGAAACGGGAGGGGGTCGGGCGCAATTCGTAGTGTGGTCTCAGCTCACTGTACGGTGATGGAACGCCGCATTCCTCGGAGTCGCAGC
>JBBJLY010000305.1:0-9204 GCA_037720695.1 Kofleriaceae bacterium
TGCCTTGTCGGCGGACGCGCCAGGGATGACCGCGGCGATCGCGACGCCGTCGATCTTCTGCAGCGAGGCCGTGTGATCCGACAGGATGTTGATGCCGAGCCACGGCCGCGTGATCCGCCCGTCCTTGATCAGCTGCGGGATGATCGAGTTCACGGTGTCGACCGGGATCGCGAACCCGATGCCGGCGTTGGCGCCCGACGGCGAGTAGATCGCGGTGTTGACGCCGATCAACCGGCCCGAGCTGTCGAGCAGCGGACCACCGGAGTTGCCGGGGTTGATCGAGGCGTCGGTCTGGATGACGTCGAAGATCGAGCGCCCGGTGACGCTCTTGATCTCGCGGCCGAGGCCGGAGATCACGCCCGTCGTCAGCGTCTGGTCGAGCCCGAACGGGTTCCCGATCGCGAGCACCTTCTGACCCGTCTTGAGATCCGTCGAGCTGCCGATCGGCAGCTTGGTCAGCTTCTGCGCTGGCGCGTCGATCTTCAGCACCGCGAGGTCCTTGTCGGGCGCCTTGCCGATGATCTTCGCCGGGTAGGTCGAGCCGTCGTTCAGCGTCACCGACGCACCGTTGCCGTGCTGGACGACGTGATAGTTGGTGACGATGATCCCGGTCTGTTCGTCCCACACGAACCCGGTGCCGGTGCCCTGCGGGATCTCGGTGACATCGACCGAGAACTGGCTGCGATGGGTCTCGAGGCTGGTGATGTGGACCACCGCGCGCGAGAACTTGTCGAACACCTCGATCGTCTGCTTCTCGTCGGCGCCGAGCTTGTCGTCCGGCCGCTGGGCCACCGGGCGCGGCTCGTACGACACGTACTGCGCGGGCTGGCTGCGGAACTGGTAGACGGTGAACACCAGCGCACCGGCGACCAGCAAGAGCAGGACCGCGAGCACCTTGGTGAGGACCGATTCGCGAGCGGGAGGATGCGGATCTCGGGTCACGGGATAGAGCGATTGTGACATGGCAGGCCTCTCGGCGTGATACCTGCCGGCGGCCGGGTCGAATTCCCGATCTCGGCGCTCGCTGGGCGACCGGAGCGGGGCTCAGTGCCCGGCGAGAAGTGCTCGGCCTCGAGCGCGGCCATGCAGCCGGTGCCGGCTGCCGTGATCGCCTGCCGCCACCGCTTGTCCTGGACGTCGCCCGCCGCGAACACCCCGGGCACCGAGGTCTGGGTGGTGCCCGGCGTGGTGACGACAGCCCTGGTCATCGCAGGTCAGCTGGCCACCGAGGAACGTGGTGTTCGGCACGTGGCCGATCGCGAAGAACAGGCCAGCGATCGGCACGGTGCGCTCCGCCTGGGTCTTGAGGTTGAGGAGGGTCATCGACTCCACGCCCTGCCCGCCCTCCACCTTCAGGACCTTGTGGGACAGCAGGAACTCGATCTTCGGGTTCTGCTTCGCGCGCTCCTGCATGATCGCCGAGGCGCGCAGCTCGTCGCGGCGATGCACGATCATCACCTTCGAGGCGAACTTGGTGAGGAATGTCCCCTCCTCCATCGCCGAGTCGCCGCCGCCGATCACGACCATCGGCTTGTTGCGGAACATCGGCAACGCGCCGTCGCACACAGCACACGCCGACACCCCCTTCTGCCACAGCTCGCCGTCGCGGGTTCCCGGGATGTCGTCGCGCTTCGCCGTCGCGCCGGTCGCGAGGATGATGGTCTTGGCCTGGCCCTCCTGCTCGTCGCTCCAGTAGCGGAACGGGCGCCGAGACAGGTCCAGCTTGGTGATGGTCTCCGTGAACACCCGGGTCCCGAACCGGACCGACTGGGCGCGAAACCTGTCGCACAGGTCTGGCCCGGAGATCCCTTCCGGGAAGCCCGGGAAGTTCTCGACATCGGTGGTCGTGGTCAGCTGCCCGCCGGCAGCGATCCCCCCCGCCATGAACCCCTCGAAGATGACCGGGTTCAGGTTGGCGCGGGCTGCGTAGATCGCAGCGGTGTGCGCGGCAGGGCCGCTTCCGATGATGACGACGTTCTCGGTCATGGTGCTCCTCTTCTACCTCGCGAACCGGCCCCGCAAACGGCCGGCCGTTAGCTGTAGCAAGGTTTCAACGACGCGTGGCGCTTGTCGCGGCGTGCTTGCTGGGCGATCCTCGCCAGCGTATGGAGCTGGCTAGCCTCGCTCAACTCGAGCGATCGCATCGCCGTCACGACGAAGTCATGACTGGCCTGTTGGAGGCGGCACGCCGTCTCGCGGCCGGACGTCCAGACGACGGCGATCTCGCCACCGTGCGCGAGGCTGTCGCGTACTTCGAACGTGCGGTCAGTCGTCACTTCCTCGACGAGGAAGGCTCGCTGTTCCCGCGGCTGTCGACGCGCAGGCCCGAGCTCGCCGCCGATCTGGCGACGCTCTCGGCCGAGCATCCCGCGCTGATCAAGCTGCAGAATGTCGTCGCGGATGCCGCCCGGGATCTCCAGGACGGCGAGGTCCGCCCGTCCGACGGCATGACGCTGCTCGATGCCGCGACGAAGCTCGCCGATCTGCACCGCGACCATGTCGTCCGCGAGGACGAGCTGTTCGTGCTCGCCCAGGATGCGCTGACGGCCGAGGACGATACCGAGATCGTCGCGGAGATGGAGACCCGCCGCGATCGCGATGGCGGCGGCGGACGTGGGATGGGTGGCGGAGGCGGTGGCGGTGGCGGAGGTCGCGGGCGAGGCGGCGGTGGCGGTGGTGGTGGTGGTGGCGGCGGTGGACGACGCGGGTTCGAAGTCCACGAGCCCACCGTCGAGATGCGTCCGGTGTCGCAACGCACCGCGAAGCCGCAGACCTCCAGCAAGCCGGCGGCGGTGGCGAAGCCGACCACGCGCGCGGCGAACACCAGCAAGCGGTCGCCGGCGAAGCCGGCACCGGCAAAGTCGGCGAAGCCCGCGCGCGCCAAGTCGAAGGTGGTCGCGAAGGCGAAGTCTGTCGTCGCAAAGGCAAAGGCAAATGCAAAGACGGTCGTCGCAAAGGCGAAGGCGGCCGTGTCGAAACCGGCACCGAAGAAGTCCGCCCGCGCTTCGAAGCGCTGAGCGCGGGCGATCGGACGTCGACGACGCGTCGCCGTCAACGTTCACGACGACCCACGACCGACGGCGCCCGCCGATCGATCAGCGCTTCTTGTTCTTGCTCTGGGTGCCGCCGATCGGCTTCGCGCCGCTCGCGGTGGGCGTCACGTTCTTGGTGACGGTCTTGTTGGCAGCGAGCTTGGCCTCGGCGGCCGTCGGCACGTGATCGCCCGCGGGCGCTGCGCTGGCGACCGCGTCCTCCTTCGCCTCGGCCATCTCGCTGGCCGGCTTCGCGACCTCGGGCCTGGCAACGTCGGCGGCCGGGACCCCGGGCCTGACCTTGACCTCGGGCACGTCGTCGTCCGTCGCCGGATCGTCGCGCTCGTCATCCGGCGAGTCAGTGAGTGGACGCTTCTTGGGCGGATCGACCTTGGTCATTTTTGCCTTCTTGTCGTCATCGTCGTCGTGGAGCAGGACCTTGAGCTTGGCCTGCGCCTCGCCCGAGGTGCGGGTCACGGTCTCGGCGGCCTTGCCACCGCGCAGGATGCGGCTTGCGGCATAGATCGACACGCCGAACGCGAGGACCGAGGCCCACTGCGCGAACGTCAAGCCGAGGTGGCGCGGGTCGCTGTTCTCTGGCCGCAGGTAGTCCATGAAGAACCGCACCGGCGCGTAGAACATGCCGGTCATCACCACGAGGATCCCGGCGGGCAGCCGCTTCGACGGCCGGAACGCGAGCCACAGGATCAGGAGATTGACCGGGATCAGATAGAACAGCTCGACCAGGCCGAGGTTCCACGCCTCGATGTAGCCGGCCGCCGCAGCGTCGGGGTTCGCCTTGAACAGCTGGGACAGCCCGCTGACACCGTCCTTGAGGCCATCCTCGTACGGGTAACGCATCGAGAGGAACGAGTACCAGGCGTCGGGGTTGGCCCGCGCACCGAGGTGATCACTGACGACGGAGCAGCCGATCCGGCCGATCGAGAACGCGGGGAGCAGGCCGACGACCGCAATGTCCGCCATCAACCGGGCCGGCAGTCGCTTCCACCACACGTACAGCGCGAAGCCGATCGCGCCGCCGAGGAAGCCGCCGTACGACGAGATCCCCTTCCACAGCTTGATCAACAAGACCGGGTCCTTGACCAGGTCGTCCCACTGGTACGCGACGACGTCGAACACGTGCGCCCCGATGAAGCCCGACACCGTGATCCAGCCGGTGAGGCCGCGGATGTGGTCGTCGCTCACGCCGTGCCACTCGGCATAGCGTCGAAGCAGCGCGGCACCGATCAGCACGCCGATCGCGACGATCACGCCAAACGCCTGGATCGGGATCCCGAGCTTGTCGAACGAACCGAGGTGGAAGTACGGGACCCCCAGCGTGCCGACGGTGGTAGCGGCCGAAAGGGTCGCGGCAGTTGCGAACATGCGGTCGTGAGCCTACACCAGCGGCCGGGATAAAAATTCCCGGCGCGCCACAAGCGCCGAGGCCGGCGGAACGAGGGGCAGCGCGCGAGGACGCGCGCTATCATCGCGGCGTGATCTGGGAACCGTTCGTGCTGGCGCTCGTGCTCGGCCTGGTCGTGTCGGCCGGGCTGTACTTCGCGTACCTGTGGCCGAGCGTCGAGCCGGATCCCGATGCCGTGGTGGCAACCGTGGCCGGACCCGTCGTCGTGGGCCCGCTCACCGCGCTCGCGCCGCTGATCGTGGCCCCGCCCGCGCCAGTCGGAATGACCGGGACGACCGGGATGACCGCGAGTGAGGAACGAGCCTCCGATCGTGCAGACAAGGAAGCCGAGCGCGCCGCCGACCGCGCGGCGGACAAGGCCGACGACGCCGCGGACAAGGCCGACCGTGCCGCCGAGGAAGCGGAACAAGCGGCCGAGGCCGCCGACCTCGCCGCCGTTCACGCGCCGGGTGCCGCGGCCGATCGCGAAGCGGATCGCGCAGCAGATCGCGCGTCCGATGCCGCCGCCCATGCCGAGGCCGCAGCCGACAAGGCGGCGATCGCATCCGAGCGTGCCGACGACGCCGCCCAGCGTGCCGCGGAGCTCGCCGATCTGGCGGAGGAGCGCGAGCTCGCGGACGTCAGCGAGCCCGAGGCCAAGTCGTGATCGCACGCGTCGCCCTGCTCGCGGCACTCGCGGGTGGGCTCGGCGCGGCCGGTGCAGCGCCGGGGGAGGTCGTGCGCGTCGAGCATCGCGATCCGAGCGCGGTCCCGACCCGCGGCCCGACGGACGCGCTCGTCACCGTCGAGGTGTTCTTCGAGCCCAAGGTCGGGCGCCATCGCCAGGTACCCGCCCACAAGGCGATCGAGCGGCTGCACGCGAAGCATCCGGCGCGCGTGCGCGTCGTCTATCGCGTGATGAAGCGCGGCGATAACAAGCTGCTCGCCATCGCGGCGATGGAAGCGCACGCACAGGCCAAGTTCGAGGACTTTCTCGACGAGGTGGCCAAGCCGCTGCAGAAGGACAAGCTCAGCAAGGAGGAGATCATCGAGCTCGGCAAGCGTGTCGGGATGGATCCGCACCGACTCGGCGCGGCGATCGCGAACGGCCGCTACAGCGACGTGTTCGAGGTCAATCATCGCCGCTGGGATCGGTTCAACGGGGGCACCAGCCTGCCCAACGCGCTGATCAACGATCGCCCGGTACGGCCGCAGGTCACGTCGGTCAACGACGATCAGCTCGAGAAGGACTACGTCGTCGCGTACACCCGCTCGCTCGAGCTGATCGACAACGGCGTCGCGGTCGACCACCTGATGAAGGCGTTCGATGACCAGGCCCTGCGCGCCGATCAACCGTTCGTCGCGTCGTCCTCGCCCGACGACGACTTCGAGACCGAGGTGACAGATCACCCGCTCGCGAGCCCGCCGCTCGCGCTCGCCGGCATGCCCTCGTATGGCAAGCCCGATGCGGTCGCGCCGACGCCGATCATCGTGCTGTGCCGGCCCAACGATACCCATTGCGGCATGCTGCTCGCCAACCTGCGCGCCGTGCAGGAGACCTACGCCAGCGAGGTCCGCATCATCTTCGCGCCGTGGTTCCGGGTCACGTTCGAGGACGAAGCCGAGGTCGCCGAGCTGGCGATGCTCGGCGATGCCGCGCTGTGCGCCGAGCAGCTCGGCTCGAACCCCGAGGACCTGAACGAGTCCCCCGGCTGGGTGTGGACCACCAAGGTGATGACGGCGGTCGGCCGGACCTACAATCGGAAGATCTCGGCCGAGAAGCTGATCGACGCGACCGCGGCCCAGCTGCGGATCGATTCGGGGCGGATGTCAGCGTGCCGCGCAAAGCTTGCAGGCACCACGCTCGAGTGGATCGCCGCCGCCCGGCGCTCGGGGGTCACGCACGCCCCCGCCACGATCGTCGGCGGCCGCATCTACCACGGCCTGTCGGACGAGAAGACGATCAAGCACCTCGCCGAGGCCGAGCTCGCGCCCGGCATGCTTGCGCGATGCGCGACGGTCGGGTGCTCGTCGGGCGATAGCCCCTAGCCGACAGTGGTATCGTTCCTGCCGTGGAGCTCTCGTTTGCGGCCGCGACCGACGTCGGACGTCAGCGCACGCATAACGAGGACAACTTCCTCATCGACAAGAAGCTGCGACTGTTCCTGGTCGCCGATGGGATGGGCGGGCACGCCGCGGGCGAGGTCGCGTCGTCGATCGCCGTGCACGAGATCCGCGACGCGGTGAACAACAACCGCGAGCTGATCGACCGCTACCGGGTCGATCATCCGGGCGTCCAGGCCTACGAGATCCTGCAGGTGCTCGAGCACGCGATCCAGTCCGCATGTGGCGCAGTGCACGCGCGCGCCCAGGCCGAGCCCGACAAGCGCGGCATGGGCACGACCGCGACCGTGCTGTTGATCGCCGGTGCGGGAGATCAGCTGCGCGGGTTCATCGCGCATGTCGGCGACAGCCGCGTCTACCTCGCGCGACAGAGCCAGTGCCACGTGCTGACCGAGGACCATTCGCTGATGAACGAGCTGGTGCGTCGCGGCAAGTTGAACCGCGAGCAGATCGAGAGCTCGCCGTACAAGCAGTACAAGAACGCGGTGACCCGCGCGGTGGGTGTCTATAACTCGGTCGAGGTCGACACGTTCGACTTCGACATCCTGCCCGGCGATCGTTTCCTGCTGTGCTCGGACGGCATGTACGCCTATCTCGACGAGGACGAGCTGCCCAAGCAGCTGGCCACCGGCGAGGTCAAGGAAGTCCCGCACAAGCTGGTCGAGGTCGCCAACACCGGCGGTGGCCACGACAACATCACGGCCGTCGTGATCCGCATCGGGTCCACGGCGTCGAGCGACCTGGTCCCGCGCACGACCGACGTCTCGCTCAAGCTCGAGGTGCTGAAGGGCCTGCAGATGTTCCGCTACCTGTCCTACAAGGAGCTGGTGCGGGTCTCGAACATCGCGGAGCTGATCGAGCCCAAGCCCGACCAGGTGGTGTTCAGCGCCGGCCAGCCCGGCGACGCGATGTACGTCGTGCTGTCGGGCAGCGTCAAGCTGACCAAGAAGGACACGCTGGTCGCCGAGCTTGGCCGCGGCCACCACTTCGGCGAGATGGCGCTGGTCGATCGCTCGGTGCGCTCGCTGACCGCCACCGCGGCGGAGGCGACCCGCCTGATCGTGATCACGCGCAAGGACTTCTACGAGATCATCAAGCGCGAGCCCGCGAGCGCGGTGAAGATGCTGTGGAGCTTCGTCCAGGTGCTCGGGGCGCGGCTGCGCAAGACCACGAACGACCTCAGCGATGCGCTGCACGGCGACCGCCACGGCCAGGAGACCGAGGAAGAGAACCTGTTCCAGGACTGAGTTACGATGGCGGGCATGCGCAACCCGTTCTCGGTGCCCGACGTCCCCGATCCGGCAGGAGCCGACGTCCTGACGTTCGCCGCGCAGGTGCAGGCGACCGACAACGAGGACGAGAATGCGATGGCCTGGGTCGCGATCGCGACCGATGCAGTCGGCCTGTCGGGCGCGTGGTCGAGCCGGTGGCGTACCGGCAGCAAGGAGTGGCAGCAGGGCGTCGCCACGATCCACCTCGACGGCGAGCGCGTGTTCATCCTCTACAAGGACGCGGGCACCTACCTGCTCGAGGGCGTGCGGCACGGCGATCGCGTGATCGGCCGCTACGTGAACCTCACCAACCCGACGGACTCGTCCCCGTGGGTCGGGATCCTGGTCAACGACCACCGGATCGATGGCTTCTGGGCGCTCGGTCGCTGGGATTTCCGGCGCTGCAGCCCGGACGAGCGACCGGAGCCGATCGTCGCCGCGGTGCTGACCGAGGCGCGCCAGCTGCCGGCCGCGGCGCTGCGCGAGTTACTGGGGTTCGCGCGCTATCTACGCTGGCGTTCCAGCGGCAGCTAGCTCGGACAGCTCGGCGGTGATCTGGGCGACCTCGCCGGGGCGGCCGTCGAACCGCGCCGGCGTGTTCTGGAACAGCGCGATCCGCCAGTCGCCCGAACGGAACACGGCGGTCAGGCGCTGGATCGCGTGCAGCGCGGGGTCGAGCGCCTGCTTGCCCGGCGGCACCATGCCAGCGATCGCGCGGACGACCGCGACGTCGGTGGTCACCGTGATCACGCCGACGATCTTCGAGACGTACGGCGCGGTCGGGTGGTCCTTGAAGATCGTCTTCATCTGCTCGTGGATCGCACCGCGACCCGTGTGCTGCGTGCCGTCGAACCCGACGGTCTCGCCGTCGAGGATGAACAGCTCGGCGAACGCATCGGCATCTCGCTTGTTCCACGCGTCCATCAGCTGGCGGTACAGGTCTTCGACCATCATGAGCGGGCTCCTATGACCTCGGGTGGTGCCTGAACGAGCTCGATCAACACGCCCTCTCCTGACAGCGGAGAGGCAGCATCGCCCTTGGGGTGGATGAAGCATACGTCGTGACCGGCGGCGCCGCGACGGATCCCGCCCGGGGCGAACCGGACCCCCTGCCCCGCCAGCCAGTCGACCGCCGCGCGCAGGTCGTCGACCCACAGGCCGACGTGGTTGAGTCGGGGCTCGTGCACGCGCGGGCTCTTCGACAGGTCGATCGGCTCCATCAGGTCGATCTCGACACCGGCGAGCGTCAGGATGTCCTCGTCGACGTTCTCGTTCGCGCTGCGAAAGGTCCCGGTCACCGGGATCCCGAACAGGTCGACCCACAGGTGCCGGAGCGACGCCTTGCTCGGGCCCCCGATCGCGATCTGCTGGA
>JBBJLY010000101.1:0-26436 GCA_037720695.1 Kofleriaceae bacterium
ACCTCCGACCGGCCGATCTCGGTCGAGACGCAGCGCTGGTTCGATCACCACAACCGCTGGCTCTACGACCTCAAGGATCCGGCGCAGCTCGAGCAGCGCATGCGCTCGATCCTCGCCGCCGCGCAGGCACGCTATCCCGAGGCCGGGATCCGTGGCGTCCGGCATCGCTTCATGATGTTCGAGGTCCCGGCGTACCCCGGCCCGGCGCGCTTCGAGCCGCGTCCGATCGCGACGCTCGCCGAGCTGTTACCCGACGGCACGTTCCGCAGCGTGTTCGGCAAGCTGACCACCGACGCGGTCGAGCTGCGGCCCCAGCACGTCGAGCTGTCGGAGGTGCGGCTCGTGTACTACCTGAACGATCTGCCGATCGCGCAGCCGCTGGCCGCGACCCGCGATGGCAACCGATTCGCGATCGCGCCGCTCCGTGGCAAGCCGCTGTCCGTGATCGCGATCATCGACGGCGAGCCGTGGCTCGCCGCGCGCCGCAAGAAGTAGTCACGGCTTGAGGGTCGTCGTCGGGGCAACGATGGCATCGAGCCCGGCGCGGATGTCCCGCGTGTCGCCCTCGAGCTCGGCCTCGATCAGGATCAACCCCGATGCGGGATCGACCCCCGGCGGCACCTGCTTGACGGTCGCGAACACCGGGCGCGCAACCGTCGCGATCGTCGCGGTGACGCGCGCGTGAAGCGGGACCGCGCTGGCCATCGCACTTGGCACCGCGAACAACAGGCGCATGCTGCCATGGCCAGCGATCTTGACGATCGGCTGGCCGGCCTCGACCCGGTTGCCGGCATCGCGATAGCGCTGTGCGATCGTGCCGGCGAACGGCGCGCGCAGCCGGGTATCGGTGACGTTGGCCTCGACGTTCTTGACGCGCGCAGACTCGACGGCCTGCGACGAGCGCAGCTGCTGCGCGGTCGCCTGCGCGCGCTTGACGTTCAGCCGGGCCTCCTCGAGGTTCTGCGACGGGCTGACGCCTTGCTCGACCGCCTTGGTCTCGATGATCAGCTTGCGCTTCGCATCCTCGACATCGACCATCGCCTTGGCCACCGCCGACGTCGCCGCGGCGAGCAAGGCCTGGGCGGCGTGAAGATCTTCCTTCATCTGCACCGGATCCATCTCGGCGACGACCTGATCGAGCGCGACCTGGTCGCCCGGCCCGACGAGCACCCTGGACAGCAGGCCCGCGACGCGCGGCGCGATGTTCGCGGTCTGGCCCGCGCTGACGACACCGATGAACGTCGATGGGGCCGCGTCGACCGGTGCCGCATCGCGCTGGAGGGTGGGCTGCGGATCCGCAGGCACCACCGGCTGCGGCTCGGTGTTGCAAGCCGCGACGAAAATCCAGGCCAGGCGCTTCACGACATCTCCGCGCCGAACGTCTGGTCGGCGACCAGCGCGGCATAGGCGCCGCCCTTGCGCACCAGCTCGGTGTGCGTGCCGTACTCGACCACGCGGCCATCCTGCATCACGACGATCTGATCCGCGCGCACGATGGTGGACAGCCGGTGCGCGATCACGATCCGGGTGGCGCGCAGCTCGCGCAGCTTCTCCATCACGGTGCGCTCCGTGGTGGCGTCGAGCGAGCTGGTCGCTTCGTCGAGCAGGAGCACCGCTGGATCGTGAACCAGGGCACGTGCGAGTGCCAGCCGCTGGCGCTGACCACCGGAGAGCGTCGAGCCGCCGTCGGAGACCAGCGTCTCGTAGCCCATGCCCATCGCGCGGACGTCGCTGTCGATGTCGGCCCGCCGGGCCGCCGACACCACGCGGTCGAACGACAGCGTCGGATCGGTCAGCGCGATGTTCTGGCGGATCGAGCCCGAGAAGATGAACGGCGCCTGCGGCACCATGCCGAGCTGCTGGCGCAGCAGCTTGTGGTCGAGCTCTGCCAGATCGTAGCCGTCGTAGACGATCCGGCCCTCGCTGGGGCGGTGCAGCCCGAGCAGCAGCGCGGCGAGCGTGGACTTGCCGGAGCCGGAGCGGCCGACGATCGCCACCGTCGAGCCCGGCTCGACCTTGAGCGTGACGTCGCGGACGACCAGCGGATCGTTCGGGCCGTACTTGAACGACACGTGGTGGACCTCGATCGCACCGGACAGACGGGGTGGTGCGACGGTGCCGGCGCGGCGCTGCTCGGGCTCCGCGGCCAGCACGTCGTCGATCCGCTCGACGTAGCTGCCGAGCATCTGCAGCTGGAGCGCACTGGACAGCAAGCTCGACAGCGGGGTCAGGAAGCCGGTCGCGAGCGCGGTCGTCGCGAGCATCGTGCCGAGCGAAAGCTGGTTGTCGATCACGAGCAGCGTGCCAGCTCCGAGCAGCAGCAGCGGTGCCGCGACCTGGAGCAGGCCGTTCAACGAATCGACGACTGCCATCATCCGGCTGCGCTGCAGCGCGACGTTCAGCTCGTCGATGTAGAGGTTCGCCCACTGTTCCAGCGCGCGGTCCTCTGCCCCAGCGATCTTGAGCGTCTCGATCCCGACCAGCATCTGAACGAGGTACGAGTGGGCACGCGCCTGACTCTCGAGGTCCTGCGCGGTCAGCCGCGCATAGCGATGCCGCGACAGCAGCAGCACGATCAGCTGCAGCATGCCGGCACCCAGCGTCACCAGCGCGAGGGTGGGGGACAGCAAGATCAGCAGCACGAGGTAGCCAATCGCGAGCGTGCCGTCGAGCAGCGTCGACAGCAGGCTGGACGTCAACAGGTCGCGAATCTGCGTGTTGGAGGCAACACGCAGCAACAGATCACCGGCGGATCGCCGGTTGAAGAACGCGTACGGCAACGATAACAAATGGGAGACGAAGCCGAACGTCATCTTGGTATCGAGCTTGGTGCGGAGCTCGATCAGGAGGTGGGCGCGGATCAGCGACGCGAGCAGCTGGAACGAGAGGACGACCGAGACGCCGATCCCGATCACGAACAACAGGCTGTGATCGCGCCGCGGCACCACGCGGTCGACGACCATCGCGGTCAGGATCGGCAGCGCGAGCGCGAGCACGCGAAGCGCGATCGAGGTCACGAAGATCCGTGCCACCAGCGTCGGCTGTGCGAGCAGCTGGCCGAAGTACCGCCAAACCTTGCTGCGGCCCGGTGGGGTCGCGACGAAGGTTTCGGTCGGCTCGAACGCGAGTGCGACGCCCGTGAAGTGCTTGCTGAACCGGTCGATCGGGATCGCGCGGCGGCCGAACGCGGGGTCGACGATCTCGACCGTGTTGCGCTTCACGCGGTCCAGCACGACGAAGTGGTTGAAGTCCCAGTGCAGGATCGAGCCGCGCGGCAGGTAGCGCAGGTCCGACATCTCGAGTCGCACACCGCGCCCGCGCAGCCCGAGTTGCTCCGCGCCACGCATGATCCCGAGCGCGTCGGTGCCGCGGTTGACGCCGGCGGCGGCGCGCGCGAGGTCGAGCGTCACGACCCGGCCGTGGTATGCGCTCACCATCGCGAGGCACGCGGCGCCGCAGTCGGCGGCCTCGAGCTGCTGGATGTACGGCACGCGCCCGCCCCGCCGGCCACCGAGCCTGCGCAGCGCGGCGACGACGTCCGGATCTGCGTCTAGCGTGTCACTCACCGAACCTCCGCGTGCCGGGGATGATCGCGAACACGATCGGTTCGTCGCGCACGCGGACCTCGGCGGTCCCGAGCATGCCGTCGTGATAGCGGAACGTGCGGCCATCGACCGTGAACTCGGTGGAGGGCAGGCGACCGCGCACGACCATCACCGGCCCGCCGATCCGGACGCTGTCCGCGACCTCGGCGCCGAGCACGCGTCGGGCCTCATTGGGTGCGAGCACCTCCGAGGACACGCTCTCGATGATCACCGACTGATAGGCGTAGCGGTAACCCGACAGCTCGAGCCGCACGGTCATGCCGGGCGCCAGCTGCGGGCGATCCTCGCCGGGCAGGAGGGCGATCATCTCGAGCGCCTTGGTGGCGTCGACGATCGAGGCGACGATATCGCCGGGCTCGACGCGCTGGGCCGAGCGCACCCGGACGTCGCCGACCACGCCCGGCCTGGTCGACCGGATCACCCGCTCGCCGAGCGCGACCCGCGCGGTGTCGAGCTGGTTGCGCGCGGACCGCAGCGCGGCATCGGCGCTGGCGTCGCTCGGGTCGAGCATGTGATTGCGGAGCTGGGGTGAAACTCGCGCTCGAGCCTGGTGAACGTGGCGCGCTCGTCGGTGTCGTCGAGTCGGGCGATCACGGTGCCGAGCTCCGCGCGGTCGCCGGGAGCGACCTCGACGGTAGTGACGTTGCCGGCCGTGCGAGCGGTGACCGAGGTCCGCGAGCTCGAGCGGATGATCGCGGCGCCGCTGGAGTAGGTGGACACCCGCCCGAGGACCACGAACACGACGCTGGTGGCGAGCAGCAGCACGAGCAGCCAGTACGCCCACGACAGCCAGCCGGGGGAGACGCGCACCACGTCGCCCCACCGCGGCATCGCCTGCGCGTCGACCGCCTCGCGCCGGAACAGCCCGTCGTGGCCGACCTCGTCGTCGAGGATCGCCTGCGCGTGGTGCTGGATCGACAGCTGGTCGAGGATCGGCGTGACCAGCAAGGCGAACCGTGCCAGCAAGTTCTGCTCGTCGGGACCAAACGGTCCGCGGCGGCCGCGGCGCGCGCAGATCAGGATCGCGTGGACGTCTCCATCGCTGCCGAACACCGGTTGCGCGATCAACCGGTCGGTCGCGTCGCCGTGCGGATCGTCGATCTCGCCGAGGAAGCGCGGGTCACTGCCGGCCTGGTCCGCGATCGCGACGACGCCGGTGTGCGCCGCGAACCCGGCGAGTCCCCCGACAGCGCGCCGGTCGTCGCCCGCGTGACCGGCGAGGCGCGCTTCCGACCACAGCGAATGGTCCCCGTGGTCGTAGTACAGGCAGTACGCGCGGTCGACCTCGAGCAACTCGACCAGGATCTCGACCGTGGTGCTCTCGCAGGTCGCGAGATCGGCTGCGGCCGCGAGCTTGCGGGCCGCGGTGATGGCGCGGGTCGCGTCGCGCGCCTCGCTCGCGTTGGTCGGCGGCGGTAATGGCGGGACCGAGCGCGGCCGGCCGGTCGCGATCGCGTGCAGGAGGGCGCGCAGCTGGTCATCTGGCCAAGTGCGGGTGACGACGTGGGTGGCGCGCTCCGGGGGGTGCATCGGATCGCCGACGACGACGACGCTGGCTTCGGGTGGCAGGTGCTCGACGATCGGGCCCAGGCAGTCCGCGCTGACCACGATCACGTCTGCGAGCGGAGCCGAGTCCACCACGACGAGGCCGCCATCGATCGCTCGAAACACCCACTCCTCGTCGGAGTAGTTCGAGGTGACGATCGCGACCGTACTCATGTGTCGTGACTATAAGCCACGCGCGCGGGCCTTGCGGGCTGCGTGTAACCTTCGCAGGAAGTCGTACAGCACCAGCTCCTGCGCGCGCTGCGACGCGTGGAGCAGCCGGTTCGCGTGCATGTGGGCCAGGCTCCACGCCATGTCCTCGAGCCGCGGAGCTAGCTCGCCGGCCGCATCGCGTGCGCGTAGCTCGTCGCCGATTGGCTTGATCAGGGCGTCGCGCGCGGCAAGCAGCTCGAAGCCCGGCTCGAGATCGTGGCCGGCATCGCGCGCCGGATCCCGGGCGAGCAGTAGCTCGAGGTCCGGCCGCTCCTTCGTGAACCGCTCGCCGATCCGGGTCCACAGCGGGGTCTCGGCGCGCATCTCGCGGCCGAGGCTCTCCTTTGCATCGCCGGCGATCCGCGCGCGGACTTCGGGAGGCAACCCGAGTGCTTCGAACAGCGAGTCGATGCCACGCAGCGCGAGCTTCCAGCGTGCGATGCCACCGGCGTCGCCATCGATCAGCTCGATGATGCCGAGCACCGCCTCGCTGTCCCGCCAGAACAATTCCTCGACGAGCGCGATCCCGCGGTCGCCGCCGTAGCGCTCGAGCTCCCGCGCGTAGGTATCAAGCACGAGCTTGCGCGCGGCCCCGGCCGCGGTCAGCGGTGCGATCGCGCGCTCGAGCGCCGGCAGCACGGTGCCGAGCAGCCGCGCGGGCTCACCGGTGAACCGGACGCGCAGGTGCGGATCCGGATCCTGGTAGCGGATGAAGAACCACTGGCGCGCATCACCGGTCGCGATCACCTCGCGCGCGACGGGCGCGATCGCCTCGCGTAGCACGCGATCGGTGGTCGACTCGCCACAGTAGATCTTCGCGTACAGCCACTCCGAGCCGGGCGGAAAGTCTCGCCGCCCGCTCGGCGCGCGTGACATCGCCGCGACCGGCTGGGCCGGCGTCTTGTCGGGCTGGCGGGTGAACGTCAGCACGAGCTCGTTCGCGAACGCGCCCTCCGGCCCGGTGACGACCAGGTTCTCGGGAGACGGAAACATCTCGACCAGCCGCACCGAGTACTCGCCCGAGATCTCATCGGCGAACGCCGCGGCGAGCAGCGGGTTGTCGAGATCGATCGGCAGCTCGTTGTCGCCGGCGGCGATCACGAACAAGCGTGGGAGTCGGCGTCGCTCGCGCAGCGCGGTGACCGCCTCGTGCACGCTCGGCCCGGTGCCAGGTCCGGTGACCGGCTGCTTCTTCTCCGCGGCCTTGTTCGCTGCGCGCACGGCCGTGGTGATCGGCTCGAGGTCCGCGAGATCGAGGGTCCAGGTCGCGCGCTCGACGACGATCCTGCCGATCCTGACCCGCGGCAGGTACGGCGCCCCGGCGAGCGGCCCCCACGAGAACCCGACGGAGTGCAATCCTGGTTCGCGAGTGCGCACAGGAAGCGATAGATCCCGAGGCTGCGCAGCCGGAAATTGTGTGCGGTGGTGAGCCGCGGAATCACCTCGCACCCGAGCCGCTCCGAGCGCAACACCACGCGTTCGCCACGGATGCCGACGCGTAGATCCTCGACGGGGAGCTGGCACTCCGGCGGTGCGCCCGAGACCCCGAGGTAGACGATCTCGTGGCCGCGCAACACGGGCCGGCACAGGATGTTCCCGATCCGGCCTTCGTTGAGGTGCACGATCTCCGCGAACTTCGCGTCGGGTCGGTGGGCCTCCTCGGCCGCGTGGTGCGTGCGCACCATCGCGTCGATCTCGGGCGAGATGTGGCAGAACCGGCCGAGCAGGCGCGCGCCGGAGGGACCGAACGCCCCCTGGCACAGGATCTTCGGATCGGTGGCCGGGCCCTCGATCCGGATCGTCGCCGCGAACGCATCCGGCAGCCGTGCCCCGACCGGCAGCTTCATCGCGTCGATGTCGGCGTCCTCGAGCACGATCTCCGACGCGCCGCTGCCGAGGGCGTGCCCGAGTCGCTTCAGCAGGTGCTGCTCGACGCGCGTCCACGACGTGCGGCCTTCGCTCGCCGCGCCGGGAAACGGGAGGCCCGCGAGGAGGGGCGCGCCCTCGGCGCCGGGTCCGCGAGAGGCCTCGAAGCCGATCCCGGATTCCTCGTCGAGCACCTCGGACAGCGGCACGTCGCGGCCCTCCCAGCGCTCGACAAACGCGCGCCGGAAGTCGTCGAACGAGCTGCGCCCGCGACCGAACTTGCCGAGCTGCGTGAGTGCCTGCGCGAGCTCGGCGGCGAGCTTGGTCGCGAGCGTGGCGCTCGCCGGCTTCAGCATGTCGACCTGGAACAGCCGCGCGAGATCGACCTTGGCTGGAAGTGGCTCGAGGGTCGTCGCGATCTCGCGATAGCGGGCCGCCTCGTTGCCGAGGCCGCTGCTGTCGAGCGCTTCGATCTTGGTGCGGACGTCGGCCAGGACGGCGCGCACGTCATGCAACCCGGCGGCCTCGAGCTGGGCGATCAGCCCATCGATCGGCTCGGGACCCGTGACGTGGATCCCGAGCTCGGGAACCAGCAGCTGGGCCTCGATCAGCTCGTCGAGGTAGCCGCGCGCGTCGTCGAGCGTGATGTCGTCTGCGACCAGCGGCTCCGCGAGCTGCTCGCGGGTCGCGCCGGCCCGCGCGCGCTCGAGCGTGCCGTCGAGATACGGCGTCGGCTCGACCGAGATCAGGTGGTAGCTGCGGTCCTTGTCCGCGACCTGCGCCGCGGCGTAGCGGAGCCGGCCCGCGACCCGGTAGATCGAGTTGTTGGGTCGATACGTCAACCGCTCGCGCACCTCGGGCCGCTTCGCGAGCTCGCCGACGAGCACGAACAGGTAGTCGTTATCGAGGCGCGTGCGGCGGCGGTACTCGCTGCGCGGCGCCAGCTCGAGCCGGGTCTCGCGGCCGAGCGTCCCGGTCGACACCGCGGAGAACAGCCCGAACGGTGTCGAGCGGCCCATCATCCGCGCGACGTACTTGACGATCGCGTGCTCGACCCGCGCGCTCGCCGGTGCGGTCGGTGCAGTCCGCCAGCCCTCGATCGCGGTCGACAGGCTGGGTGACGCGACGTAGAGCGCCTCGCGGACCTCCGGCAGCTCGAGCAACGACGCGAGATATCCGCGTGGGTCGGGCGCGCTGGCCCACGCGAGCAGCGAGGTCATCGGCAGCAGGGGCGTGCGCAGCACGATGCCGTTGCCCGCGCGAATACCTTGATCTCGCGGTGCTGCCATCGCGGCCGACTATATGCCGGTGGCCAGCGGGAGATCACACTGGAACAGGCGATCCCAGGCGGGTTCGGTCGGATGCACGGCCGCAAGCTGCGCGAGCGCGAGGCCGATCGCGCCTTCGATCAGATCCGCAGCCGGTCGCCAGCCGGTGCCGGCCTCGTCGCTCGTCCACGCTGCGAAGCCCGCGAGCCCGTCGGGCCGCCGCATCTCGAGCGTGCGTTCGAACCAGGCCCGCGCCGCATCCCGCAGCGCCGGTTCATGCGACGCCTGGTAGCACCGGTTGTAGATGTGCCCGAGCCCGGCCGCGCCGTGACACAGGCTCGTGTCGATCACGCCCGTGGCCTCGCGCGGTCGCGCGGCACACGCGAGGGCGAGCTCGCGCCACGGGTCGATCGGCAACCCGAGCCGCGCACACGCACCCCACGCCGCGATCGCGACCCCCGGATCGCCGTAGCACCACGCGGTGCGAGCGGGGGCTCGCGATCCCGACGGTGTCACCCAGGACGGAGACCCCTGATCGGGGAGCTGTTGCGCCTCGAGCCAGCGCAGCGTCTCGCGCGCCAGCTCGCGGTCGGTGCCGGCACGCCCGAGCAACGCGACCACGCCGGGCACGCCGTGCGCGAGCCCGCAGTTGTAGTAGCCGGCAGGGGATCGCTCGCGCTGCCACGCGGGGACCTGCGCCGGCGTGGTGTGCCAGGTCGCGCCGTCTGGCGTCTGTTCGCGTAACGCCTGCAGGTGATGGATCACGCGCGCCAGCCCACGCTGCGCGCTCGGCACGTCGCCGCGCTCGAGGAAGTACACGCCGTGGCCGACCAGCCCCCCGATCAGATCGTACTCGCCTTGCCAGCGCTCCGTCGCGAGCACCGTGCCCAGCGCGCCGTCGATCTCCGCGAGCACCTCCTCGGCCGCGCCGGGCTCGCTGATGTGCGCGATCACGAACGCGGTGCCGGTCAGCCCGCCGTGCAACGCGAGAGACCCGGCGTGCTCCGTGATCGCGGGCACGAGCCGCTCGGTGGCGTCGTCGTAGCACCTGGCGACCCAGTCCTCCTCGATCGCGCCTGCGATGTAGGCCCAGAACAGCGCCTCGTCGGTGGGCCTGCGCCGCATGCCCTGGCCATCGGCGATCGTGCGGGCGATGTCGCGGATCGCCTCCCACGCGGACGTCGCGAGCGCGCCGTCGAGGATCGGCTCCCAGGCCGCTGGCGGTTCGGTCATTCGATCCGATAGCACGACCGCGCTCAGTGGACCCAGCCATCGGGGGCGAGTGCGGCGAGATCCGGCGGCAGCGGCGCCCGCGCCGTGACCGAGCCACCGTCCGGATGCGGAAACACGACCCGCGAGGCGTGCAGCGCGTGCCGCGGCAAGCCGAACATCTGCGCGAGCTCGGGCACCAGGCCTTCGTCGCAATAGCGGATGAACGCCGCATCACCATGCGTGTACAGCTTGTCGCCGACGATCGGAAACCCGGCGTGCGAGAGGTGCGCGCGGATCTGATGCTGGCGGCCGGTCAGCAGCAGGCAGCGGACCAGCGCGAGGTCGCCGCGCTGCGCGAGGACGCGCACCTTGGTCAGCGCGGGGAGGCCGGAGCCCGCAATCATCCGCACGTGGGGCAACCGGGTCGCGTCCTCGGCGGTGGAGATCCTGAGCGGCGTGTCGATCAACTTGTCGGCCTCGCCGGTCGGCCACGGCGGGTGCCCGTGGACGATCGCGAGGTACTCCTTGTCGACCCGGTCCTTGGTCGCGAACGCCTGCTTGAGCACGATCGCGGCGTCGCGATCGCGCGCGACCACGAGGCAGCCAGACGTCTCGCGATCGAGGCGGTGGCAGATCTGGAGCTCGGGCTCGTCGGGGAACCGCTCGGACAGCACGCGCGACAGCGTGTTGAAGTAGAACTTCGCCGACGCGTGCACCGGCAGCAGCGCCGGCTTGTCGATCACGCGGACGCGCGCGTCCTCGTGCAGGATCGTGATCACGCGCGGGCAGGGCGGCTCGCGCTGCGCGGGACGCCGGATGATGTAGTGCTCGCCGGCGGCCACGATCGTGGCTGGCTTGGGAACGTGACCGTCGCTCCGGCGCAGCTGGGTCGCGATGATCAGCTGGATCCGCGTTCGCGACAGCCGGGTGATCTGGGTCTTGACGAAGTGATCGAGCCGCAGCCCCGCGAGCTCGCCTGGCACCTCGAGGTGGCGCTCGATGATCCGCCGCGTGCCGTCCGCCTGCAGGTGCGAGGTCAGGCCCCAGTCGAGCGTGGGGTCGGCGCCCGGCGGCAAGTCGAATGTCGCGGGTTCGGCGAGCGCCGCGAACGCTTCGGCCGGCTCGTCAGCGTCAGCGTCAGCGTCAGCGAGCTCCGGCTCGACGAGCTCACTCGGCGTCTTCGGTCTCGTCGACACCGGCGGCCTCGATGTCGTACTTCTTCATCAGCTTCCGGAAGTACTTGCGATCGATGTCGGCGGCGCGAGCCGCGTGCGAGATGTTGCCGGTGTTGCGGCGAAGCAGCTGCAGGATGTAGTCGCGCTCGAACGAGGCGACCCAGCGCTCCTTTGCATCCTTGAACGTCACGCCCTCGGCCATCAGCTCCTCGGGCGGCGAGGGGGTGGGGGCACTGGCGCTCATCGGTACGATCGGCGCGGCGCCGGTGCCATGCGTGGTCGCGCGCCGCGCTTGTTCCTTCGGCGGTAGCTTGGCCGTGCGCACGTAGTCGGGCAGGTCGGCGAGCTCGAGCTGCTCGTGGTTGCAAAACGAGACCGCGCGCTCGATCACGTTGACCAGCTCGCGCACGTTGCCCTGCCACGGATAGTTCTGCAGCGCGACCGAGACCTCGGGCGAGACCGTCTGCACCTTCTGCGCGCCGTTGGGGCGCTTGTTGTAGATGCCGGTATCGAGAAAGTGCTGGACCAGCATCGGGATGTCGTCGGTGCGCTCGCGCAGCGCCGGCAGGTGCAGCCGCACGACGCTCAGCCGGTAGAACAGGTCCTGGCGGAACCGTCCGGCCTTGACCTCGTCCTCGAGGTTGCGGTTGGTCGCCGCGATGATCCGGACGTCGACCTTTGACGCCTTGGCCGAGCCCACGCGCCGGACCTCGCGGTTCTCGAGCGCGCGCAGCAGCTTGGGCTGGAGATCGATCGGCAACTCGCCGAGCTCGTCGAGGAACAGCGTGCCGCCGTCGGCCTGCTCGAACAGGCCCTGGCGCGTCATCATCGCGCCCGTGAAGCTGCCCTTCTCGTGACCGAACAGCTCGCTCTCGATCAGGTTGGGTGGCACCGCGCCGCAGTCGAACACCACCAGGTCGTTGCGCGAGCGTGGTGACAGCGAGTGGATCGCCTGCGCGACCACCTCCTTGCCGGTCCCGGTCTCGCCGTCGATCACGACCGTGGTCGCGGTCGGCGCGATCTTCTCGATGATCGAGTAGATCTCGCGCATCCGCGCGTTGCCGCCGATCAGGCCCGCGCACTCCTTTGCGCGCGACGGCACGATCTGGACCTCTTCTTCGCGCGCGTTGAACCGGAGCTGGCTCTGGCCGACCGACACGATCGATCCCGGCTTGATGAACGCCTCCCGGACGCGGACCTTGTTGATGAACGTGCCGTTGGTCGAGCGTTGATCGATCAGCACGTATCCGGTGTCCTCCTGGACGATCCGGCAGTGGTAGCGAGACACCGTGTCGTCGGAGATCACGACGTCGTTGTCGTCCATCGACCCGATGCGGACCTCCTCCTTGTCGAACGTCCACTCCCGGGTCGGGTCGTCAACCGCCTGCAGCATGCAGCGCCGGAGGTGGAGCGTCGCGCCGCGGTCGAGATAGGCGACCTTGGTCGGCGCGACGAAGTCAGGGAACTTCTTCATTCTGCGGGGTCCCGAGCCCGGCATCATAGCCCCAATCACCGCGGACCGCCCAGTTCGCCCCAGCTCACACGCGGCGGCGCCGGCGCCACGCGACGAACCCCGCGAGCGCGCAGCCGATCACGGCGGCGACCGCGATGATCCCGACCGCGGGGAGCCGGCCCCGGCGCGGGACGACCTGACCACAGGCGCCCGAGAGCGGTGCGCGATCGCCGGCGGTGAACGACACGTCGAGCCCGTCGTCGGACAGCGGCCCACCCGGGCCGACGAACCGGTAGTCGTGGCTCGGGTCCTCGATGCTGCCCACGCGCGCGTGGTGGATCGTGACGCCAGGGCTATCCTCGACCTTGACCTCGGTCTCGCCGGGGCGCGGAATGCGAAACCGGTCACGCACGACGACCCGGTGCTTGCCGAGCACGGACGGCAGACAGAAGTACGCCACGAGGTCGATCGAGAACGCGCCGGCGGCGGTGGCCTGGGATCCCATCCCGACGTCGACCTGAGCCCAGCTGACCCGGGCCGGCGTCCCGTCGATCGTGACGTCGATCGCGCTCGCGACCTCGGTCGCGGTCCGCTGCCCGAACGCCTGACCCTCGGCCTCGCTGATCGTGCCGTCGCGGTTGGTGTCGATCGACTTTCGCACCGTCGCACCGGGCACCTCGCCGAAGAACACGGTGTAGGCCAACCGGACCCGATCCCCCTGTGGCGTCAGCTTGAGGTAGCGGTTGTTGTCATCAACCGACGGCGCGACGTGAGCGATCGCGAGCCGGCTGGCCAGCGTGATCGCGAGCACGAGCAGCCACCGCATGACGGCATCCTGCCACGGACCATGGCCGAAACTGTCCGTTGACCGTGGGAGATCCGTCGTGGTCAAGTCACGCGCGATGAGGAAGCCCAGTGCGGTGATCTGTTCTGCGTTCGTGATGCTCGCCGGTTGCGGTAGCGACGATTCGGGCCCGCTGTTTCCCGAGAAGCCGGAGTGTCAGGGCGACGCGGTGACGGCGTACGCGGGAACGCAGCCCCAGGTGATCTCGACGCTCTAGATCGGCACGTTCGAGGACGGCTTCGATCTCGACGGTGACGGCAAGCCCGACAACAAGCTCGCCGCGGTGTCGAGCATCGCCGGCACGCCGATCAAGGAGTCGCTCGCGAAGTACGACATCCTGATCCCGCTCGAGTTCTTCGATCTCCCCGCGCTGGCGGCCGACACCTGCGTGAAGTTTGCGATCTACCTCGGCGCCTACGTGCCGGACGCCGACAACGACGGCGACAAGCCGTACATCGCCCAGGGCGACTGCAACGATCACGTCGCGGCGATCGGGCCGGGCAACCCGGAGGTCCCGAACAACAGCCTGGACGACGACTGCGACGGGCTCGCCGACGAGACGGCCGACGGCACGCCCTCGCCCGAGGATGTCGACAAGGATGGCGATTTGATCTCGGAGAAAGCCGGCGATTGCGACGACACCAACCGGGCGGTCAACGACGACGCCGTCGAGATCTGCGGCGACGGGCTCGACAACGACTGCGACGGCGTCGCGGACTACACGGATCGCGGCGTCGGCATGCCCGCGGCGTGCAGCCCGTTCGATCCGGCGACCAACGCGGAGATCCCGCTCGACCCACTGTCGTTCGTCAACGGGGCGCCGGCGATCGTGTTCAAGGACGGCGTGATCAGCCAGCAGGACGGCAAGCTCGTGCTCGACGCCGGGCCGTCGGTGTTCAGCGTCAGCATCCCCGTGATCGACGACCTCGCGCTCGACCTCCGCATCACCGGTGCGCAGATCAAGGCGGACGTCGTGATGGAGGGCAACGCGATCGTGCTGAAGAACGGCAAGCTCGGCGGCGTGATCGATGCCAAGAGCGCGGACGCGATCCGCGGGCTCGACGTGGAGATGATCGGCCTTCGCCCGGAGGACTCGCTGCTCGACGCCGTGTTCGCCAACTTGCTCGGCCCGATCCTCGCGCTCCCCAAGTCGACGGTGGCGATCCAGACCAAGTACGACGGCTGCCGAACGCCTGACATCGATGTCGATCGCGACGGCCTCGAGTCGTTCTGCGACTCGATCGTCGACGACGACATCAAGACGGTGGACGTCTGCATCGACGGCGACGGCACCGAGGTGCGGGATGTGGTCGGCGACGACGGCACCGTGCTCATGCACTGCACCGACGCGGTCGTCGGCGGCAAGAGCCGCTTCGTCGACGGGATCTCGGTCGCCCTCAAGTTCTCGACCTCGGCGGTCAAGGCGCTCAAGCCGCCCGCCCAATGACCACAGGATGACCGAGCCGTTGTTGCTGGCGTCGGCGTCTCCTCGCCGGCGCGAGATGCTGGAGCGGATCGGCCTCTCGATCGAGGTTCATCCGGCTGACGTCGACGAGACGCCGCACGATGGCGAACCGCCCGCGGCGTACGTCGCGCGCGTGGCGCGTGCGAAGGCGATCGCGATCACGCGCAAGACCCGCCACTGGGTGCTCGCGGCCGACACCACGGTGTCGCTCGAGGGCACGATCCTCGGCAAGGCCGAGTCGGGCGAGGAAGCAGCGAAGATGCTGCGCTGGTTATCGGGCAAGACCCACCAGGTGCTCACCGCGTTCGTGCTGATCGGCGAGCGCAACGACGGCACGATCGTCCGCACGATCGTCCGCGAGGGACTGGTGACCACCGATGTCAGCTTCCAGGAGCTCGATGCCGCGATGCTCGCGGACTACGTCGCGAGCGGCGAGTGGCGCGGCAAGGCCGGCGCGTACGCGATCCAGGGCATCGGTGCCGTGCTGGTCCGCGAGGTCCGCGGCTCGGTGACGAACGTCGCCGGGCTGCCGCTCGCCGAGGTGGTCGCGGCGCTGCGCGAAGTCGGCGCACCACTGCCGCGCCTGGTCGCCGGGAACCCCGCGTGACCGACCTCGCGGCGCGCTGGCATGCGATACGTGCCCGGGTCGATGCTGCGTGCGAGCGCGCGGGCCGGGCCGCTGCGGACGTCACGCTGATCGCGGTCTCGAAGACGCATCCGGCGGACGCGATCCGCGCCGCGCTGGCCGCCGGCGCGCAGGACTTTGGCGAGAATTACGTCCAGGAGCTCGCGGCCAAGCGGGCCGAGCTCGGTCCGTCACCCAGGTGGCATTACATCGGCCGATTGCAGCGCAACAAGGCGAAGCTGGTCGCCGGCCAGGTCGTGCTGGTCCATGCGGTCGACAGCGTCGAGCTCGCGGCCGAGCTGGCGAAGCGCGCCGCGACGACCCAGGAGATCCTGCTCGCGGTCAACGTCGCGGGCGAGCAGACCAAGGGCGGCGTCGCCCCCGAGGCCGCGCTCGCGCTGGCGCAGGCGATCGAGCCGCTGGGGAACGCCCGGCTCCAGGGGTTGATGACGCTGCCGCCGCCGAGCGAGGACCCGGAGGCCAGCCGGCCGGCATTCCTCGCGCTGCGGGCGCTGCGTGACTCGCTCCAGCAGGCGCTCGGCAGGTCGCTGCCCGTGCTGTCGATGGGGATGAGCGACGACTTCGAGGTCGCGATCGCGTGCGGCAGCACCCACGTCCGGATCGGGACCGCGATCTTCGGCAGCCGGGCGTAGCGGGCGAAAACTCGCCGGTGTCGGACCCTCACGATAGGGTCGGGGGTGATGCGTATCCTCGGCCTCGATCCCGGTAGCCGGTTCTGCGGCTACGGGGTGATCGACGAGATCGACGGCGAGTTGCGCTATGTCGAGTGCGGCGTGTTGACGTCGCCGGAGTCCCGGCCGATGGAGTACCGGCTGGGCGAGCTCGCGCGTGCGCTGACCGAGGTGATCGAGGAGCTGAAGCCCACGATCGCCGCGGTCGAGGACGTGTTCAGCCACCACAATCCGCGCACGGCCCTCGCGCTCGCGCAGGCCCGCGGCATGGCGCTCGCGGTGATCGGGCTCGCGGGAATCACCGTGAGCTCGTATCCGCCGGCCAGCGTGAAGAAGGCGGTGTCGGGCTCCGGGCGGGCAGACAAGGATCAGGTCGCGCGCATGGTCCAGGTGCTGATCGGGCTGCGCAGCTTGCCGCGCGCCGATGCCACGGATGCGCTCGCGGTGGCGATCACCCACGGCCGGTGCGCGCGCCCGTCCGCGGCACGGTTCACCCCGGCCGTGGTAAGAGCCCGACCATGATCGCGCGCCTCGATGGCACGCTCGTCCGCGAGGACGATCAGGTGATCGTCGACTGCAACGGCGTCGGCTACGAGGTCATCTGTTCGAACTACACGCTCGCCGCGTTGCCCGCTGCCGGCGACAAGATCACGCTCCGCATCTTCACGCAGGTCCGCGAGACCGACATCACGCTCTACGGGTTCTACGAGCACTCGGAGCGCTCGCTGTTCGATCTGCTGATCACGGTGAAGAACGTCGGACCCAGCACCGCGATCGCGATGCTGTCGGGTGCCAGCCCGCGCGACATCGCGGCGTTGATCGCACGGCAAGACGTCCCGGGCCTGGTCCGCATCAAGGGCATCGGCAAGAAGACGGCGGAGCTGCTCGTGGTCGAGCTCCACGAGAAGTGCGAGCTCCTGGTGCTGACCTGGAACGCCTCCGGCGGGGTGCGGCCCGCCGCCTCGATCTATCCGCCGGCCGTCCCGGCGCGCGGCAAGCCCGGCCGTCACCCGATGCTCGAGGAGGTCGCGTCCGCGATGAGCGGCATGGGCTGGCGACCCGCCGAGGCCGACGCCGCGGTCGCCGATCTCGTGGTCGAGGATGGCGCCTCGATCGAGAGCCTGCTCAGGCAAGCGCTGCGGAAGATGCCGCGGTAGAGAGGATGCAGCGTGGGGCGTAACAAGCACACCGATGCTCCTCCAGAGGCCGAACCGGACAGCGTCGTCGCGCCGGCCGAGAAGGCCAGCGAGAAGGCGTGGCAGGCCACCCTCCGCCCGCGGACGTTCGACGACTATATCGGCCAGCGCGAGCTGATCGAGAACCTGTCGATCTCGGTGCGTGCCGCGAAGCAGAATGGCTGGACGCTGGACCACTTTCTGTTCGCCGGCCCGCCAGGACTCGGCAAGACCACGCTCGCGCACGTGATCGCGAACGAGCTCGGGGTCGACCTCCACGTCTCCAGCGGCCCCGCGATCGACCACAAGGGGATGCTGGCCTCGCTGCTGACGTCGCTCGGCGAAGGCGACGCGCTGTTCATCGACGAGATCCACCGCCTAAACCCGACCGTCGAGGAGAACCTGTATCCCGCGATGGAGGATTTCCGGTTCGACTTGTTCATCGGCGACGGCCCGCATGCCAAGGCCGTGACCATGCAGCTGCCGCGATTCACGCTGCTCGGCGCGACCACCCGCATGGGTCTGCTGTCGGCGCCGCTGCTCGATCGCTTCGGCTTCCACTGGCAGCTCCGCTACTACGAGCTCGCCGACATGATCGCGATCGTGAAGCGCTCCGCCGCCATCATCAAGGTGCCGATCGACGCCGACGGCGCGACCGAGATCGCGCGCCGCGCTCGGGGTACCCCGCGGATCGCGAATCGACTGCTGCGCCGGGTGCGCGACTTCGCGACCGTCGAGCGGGACGGCACGATCGACGGTGACATCGCCGGTTCGTCGCTCGATCGCCTCGCGGTCGATCATGCAGGCCTCGACATGCTGGACCGCGGGTATCTGTCGGTGATCTGCGAGCGGTTCGACGGCGGCCCGGTCGGCATCGAGGCGGTCGCCGCGTCGCTGTCGGAGGAGCGCGGCACGCTCGAGGATGTGGTCGAGCCGTTCCTGCTCCAGGTCGGGTTCATCGCGCGCACGCCGCGAGGTCGGGTCGCGACCGCCGCGGGGTACCAGCACATGGGCCTCGTCGCACCCAGCAAGGCACCGTCGGGCGGGCAGGGCGGCGCCCAGGGACGACTGTTCTGATGCGCGGCACCTCGCTGATCGCCGCGCTCGCCGGGGTCGGCTGTGTGACCGGAATCGACGTCACGCATCCCGCCGAGCTCCAGGCGACGCGCGCCGTGTCATTCGCGCTGGCAGATCAAAGCGGCCAGGCGGGCAAGACCGTCGCGCTAAACGATCTGCTCGCGCAGCACCATGTCGCGCTCGTGTTCTATCGCGGCCACTGGTGACCCTGGTGCAAGCACCAGCTCGGCGAGCTGGCCCGTAACGCGAAGGTGTTCGCCGCCCGTGGCGTGACCCTCGTCGGCATCAGCGTCGACGAGCCCGCGGAGTCGCGCGTGTTCGCGGACGCGTACGGGATCACCTTCCCGCTGCTGTTCGACCGCGGCGGACAGGTCTCCCGCACCTATGTCGGGCTCGATGCCAACGACCACTCGGTGCCGGGCATCGTCGTGATCCGTAGCTCGGGCGAGATCGTATTTCGCCAGAACGCGAGCTCGAAGGATGACCGGCTGTCGGCGGCCGAGCTGGTCGCCGTGATCGACCGCGTGCTCGAGGTCCCGCCCGGGCCCGCGGTGGTCGAGGACCACGCGATCGATCGGATCGGTGTGCAGATCCACGCCGGGGCGGGCGCGCTGCGGATCGGCGACCGCTGGCGCGCGACCGGCACGGCGCAGCTCGCGGTGAGCGTCCCGATCCGCCGGTTCTTGCTCGCCGGTGCGGCGGCGCGATTCGACGTCCGCGAGTCGATCGTCCAGCTCGATGCCCAGCTCGGCGTGCGGCTGCCGATCCTCGGTGATCTCGGCGCGCTGCAGCTTGCTGGCGTCGTCGGCGTGCCGCTCGTCAATGCCGAGACGCCGTACGTCGGTGCCCGCGGCGGGCTGTGGTACGCGATGTCGCCATCGTGGACGGTGCAACTCGACGCCGCTGCCGGCCGGTGGTCGGGCGGTGATCTGGAGCTGGTCGCGACGTTCGGGATCGGCCGCCTGCTACGGTAGCGAGCGGCCGATCGCCTCGAGCGCTTCCTTGCGGTACTCGCGGAACCACTCGCGATTGTCGGCGACCTTGCGTGCGCGCGGCTTGGCGGCGATCCCGAGCTTGGGATGCTGGGCGAGCTCGTCGAGTCGCTTCAGGAGTGCCAGCGCGCAGCCCTTGTAGAACACCTGATCGTACGCGCGCGCGAGCTGGAGCGTGGCCTCGGCATCATAGGGATCGAGCTGCAGTGCCTTGCGATACGACTCGATGCCCTGGATCACGAGGTCGACCTTCGCCGCAGCCACCGCGACCTCGGCCTGGGCGAGCTTCACATCACCCGCGATCACGTGCGGGCTCTTCTTGGTTCCGGTATCGCGCACCACGACCGGGTCACGCCGGAAATCGACCTCGCACTTGTCGACATACGTCGGCTTCACGGGGCCTGGCTCGGGGATCGGAACGTGGGCGATCAGCTTGGGGTTGCGCAGCCGCTCGCCGTCCGCCTGATAGAGCGGACGACAACCAGCGACCAGGACCACACAGCACAGCGAGAGCTTCAGCATCGCTCGACGGTAGCCGTCCGGGGCGGGATTTCAAGCAAATCAAACTCCGCAACCGTCCGGACTAGCGGCCGAGCGTCGCCGAAATCGCGACGCCCAGCGTCGGCCCATAGCGCACCGGGTCGGTCGTCACGTTCTGCGACACCACCGCGAGTCCGCTCAGGACGTCGGTGAATCGGTACGCGGCGCCGAGGTGAACGAGCGCGTTGATCGGACCACGCTCGACGTCCTCGCTGCCCTCCTCGTACTCGATGCCCTTGCGGCTGATCGTCGGATGGTTGCGAGCGAACACGCCGCCGAAGATCGAGAGCGGGCCCTGGCGATAGCTCGGCGTGATGCCGAGTCCGAATGTCAGCACGCTGGTGTCGTCGCGATCGATCGAGCTCTCCACGACGCCTTCGCAGTTCTCGATGCACGTCCGGTACTCGACATACGGCAACGTCCACGCCATCAACTCGACCTCGAGCCCGATCCACCACCGGCGGTCCATCGTCACCGGCAGCGCGTGGCGGACCGCGAACCCGAACGCGCTCGGGCTGCCGGGGCCGACCGAGGCCTGGGTCGGGTCGAGCTTGCGCGAGCTCGACTCGAAGCTGCGTTCGGTGACCGCCGCGATCTCGGTCCAGTTCCCCGCGCGCACCCGAAACTCGCCACGCGCCTGGCGCTCGGGGACCTCGATGCTCGCATCCTCGTTGCCCCGGCGGGCGGCGATCGCGTCGCCTGCGCTCGACATCCCGACGGTCACCTCGACCGGCCCGGGCAGCGGCTGGCCGGTGCGCAGCGGGACCGTGGCGTGCGGCACGCGCGCGG
Organism: Kofleriaceae bacterium; assembly: GCA_037720695.1. Taxonomy (GTDB): domain Bacteria; phylum Myxococcota_A; class Polyangia; order Haliangiales; family Haliangiaceae; genus JABFXX01. The sequence continues at coordinate 20,537 of JBBJLY010000101.1, forward strand.
CACGCTGAACCTGATAGGCCGGGACCGGGAGGCAGCCCGCGATGGCGAGCGAGAACACGAGCAGGAGCGGACGCACGGCCGCGTCTTCAGCAAGGGTCGAACCACAGCGCCGGTCGTGATCTCACGACTTAGCCGTCGCGCGTTGACGGATCCGTCGAGGGCCGTGACATCGCTGTCGCGGATCCGGTGTGGTGTCAGGGACTCGACAGGGAGAGCACGACGTCGATCGGTCCGTGCGGCGTGATCATCCGGGTCATCAGGCCGCTTGGCAGCGGGCCGATGTGGACGCGGGGCTCGCCCATCTCGCAGCGGAAGCCGAACGCCTGGAGGGCCTCGCTCGCCCGGCCGGTCAAGATGTTCGCGAGCTCGGAGGCGCCATCCGCGGCCGAATCCATCGCGGGGTCCGGATCGTCCAGCAGCCGGCGGACCAGCTCGAGTGCGATCGCGGGTGGGAACAGCCAGGTCACGGGACCTCGGACGTCTCCGTTGAAGTCGAGCGCGACGGCGATCGTGGGGAGTGGTCGCGTGCCCGGCTCACCAGCGGCGGCGATCACGGCATCGATCCCGACGGTGGTTCGTAGGCAACGCACCACGACGTCGAGAAAACTACGGACGATGTCTGGTTGCATAGGTTCGTTCATGACCTGGTTACCCTCACGACCTCACGAGTGGAAATCACACCGGCGAGCCACAGTCGAAGCGCGGCGAAGCGCATCGTGCGGAAGCCATGCGCGGCCGCATGGAGTCGAAGCTCGTCGGCCGAGGCATCGCGTGAGATCAGCGTGCGCATCGTATCGTCGATGGTCAGCACCTCGCGTACCGCGGTGCGACCGAACAGACCGGTGTTGTGACAGGCGGAGCAGCCGCGCCCGCGAGCGACGTGGGTGCCCGCCGGCACGGACGGCAAGCCGACCGCGGCGAGCTCGGCGGCATCGGGCGCGTACTGCTCGGTGCAAGCCGAGCAGACCTTGCGCACGAGGCGCTGCGAGACGACCCCGAGCAGCGTCGGTGAGATCAAGTACGGGGCGACGCCCATCTCGGACAACCGCAGCACGGCACCGATCGCGTCTTTGGTGTGCTGCTAGCTCAGCACCTGTTGACCTGTCAGCGCGGCCTCGTCGGCGAGCACGCCGGTCTCCTGATCGCGGATCTCGCCGACCAGGATGACGTCGGGGTCCTGGCGCAAGATCGAGCGCAGCGCGCCGGCGAACGTCAGCCCGCGGCGCGAGTTGATCGGGACCTGATTGATGCCCGGGATCTGGTACTCGACCGGATCTTCGACCGTGACGACGTTGAGGTCCGGTGTGCGGACCTGGTTCAGCGCGGCGTAGAGCGTGGTGCTCTTGCCAGAACCGGTGGGCCCGGTGACCAGCACCAGCCCGTACGGCGACTGCAGCATGCGGACGAGATCACGCTGATGATTGGGCTCGAAGCCGAGCGCTTCGAGCGGCAGCACCGCGCGACTGTTGTCGAGCAAGCGGCAGACGATCTTCTCGCCAAAGTAGGTCGGCAAGACGGACACGCGGAGATCGACGCTCGCCCCCGACGTCAGCCGGATCCGACCGTCCTGGGGGACCTGGCGGATCGCGATGTCGAGGTTCGCGAGCACCTTGATGCGCGACACGATCGCCGCGTGCAGCTCGATCGGACGGGTCTCGACCTGGCGGAGCGCGCCGTCGACGCGGAACCGGACCACGGTGACGCGATCGGTCGCCTCGATGTGGATGTCACTCGCGCGCTGCGCGATCGCGGCCGCGAAGATGCGACTGACGATCGTCGACGCCTCGGCGAGCGCCTCCTGGCTGAGCTTGATGTCTCCGTCGTCGTCGATCGTCTCGACCTTGATGCGCGCCTCGTAGAGCCGGCGCTGGGCGCGCTGGATCTCTCCGGGGGTGGAGATCACCACGAGCACGGTGCGCTTGAGCTCGCGCGCGAGCCAGTCGAACAGCTCGAATGGCGTGGGATCCACGACCGCGAGCGTCAGCTCCTGTGGCGTCGCAAACACCGGCACGATGCGGTGCTGCTCGGCGCGGGCCTGAGTCAGCAGCGGCGCGAGCTCGTCCGAGACATCGATGCCGTCGAGCGACAGCCGCGGAAGCTGGAACTGGGCCGCGATGCGGTCGGCGAGTTGTTCGACGGTGGTGCACCCGACCCGCGCAAGCGTGGAGACCGACATCGCTCGATCGCGCAGCACCTCGACGGGGATGTGGCGCGCGCTTGCCTGGAGAGCCGTCACACCGCACCAAACAGACGGTCGAGGTCGGCCTGGGTGATGTTCGCGGCTGGCAGCACCTCGTCCGGCACCTCGATGACCGGGACGAACAGCTCGCTGATCTCGTTGCCAGCGACGGTTGGCTCCGGCTCGTGGTGCTGCTGGGGCGTCGGCGCGCCACGCGCCTCGACGACCAGGCCGCTGCCGCAACCGCCGCAGAATCGATCCTTGACCTCGTTGACGAACCGGCAGCCGCGACACACGGGCTGGAGCGAGCTGCCGCAGCCGCCGCAGTAGCCGCGATGCGATTTGTTGCTGCGCTGGCAGACCGAGCACGAGACGAGCGTCACGATTGCACCGCCTGCGCCGCGCGCGGGCCGAGGATGCTCTTGAACACCGCGGTCGCATTCGCCGGATCGAACGGCTTCAGCAGAAAGTGGCGGACGCCGGCCTTCTGGCAGGCGAGGATCTTGTCGCGAGACGTCAGCGACGTGCACATCACGACCACGGCCTCGGGATGACGCGCGAGCAGCTCGACCGCGGCGGTGGCGCCATCGCGACCGGGCATCACGATGTCGAGCGTGACCAGGTCAGGCTGGTGCTGCTCGTAGAGTGCGGTCAGCTCGTTGGCGGTTCCGGCCTCGGCGACGATCGTGTACCCGGCAGTGCCAAGCACACGCCGTAGCTGGGCGCGCATGATCGGTGAGTCATCGACGATGATGGCATTCGGCATTTTCGGTTCCTGGTGCTCTGTATCGGCCTTGGAGGCGGGAAGGAGAGGGCTCATGTGTCGGCCTGGATATCGATCCGGCGGATCCTGGAGGTGTAGGTCTGCATGCTCGCGATGCTCGTTCTCGCGGCGCGGGGGGCATTGGCAACGGGCTCGGGTAGACGGAACAACAGCCGCGTGCCTTCGCCGAGCATGGTCTCGATCTCGATCGTACCGCCGAGGTCCGTGACCGCCTGGCGGAGCGCGGCCATCCCGATGCCACGACCGGAGGTCTCGGAGACCTCGTCGCGCGTGGTGACGCCGTCGGCAAACAGTGCTGCCACCAGATCTCCGTGGGTGGCGTGGGGCATGCCCGCATCTCGTGCGCGGTCGCGGATCGCCTCCCAGCGGATGCCCCGGCCGTCGTCGGCAAGACTGACGGTGATCCAGCCGGAGGCACGCTCGACTGCGAACGACAGCCTGGCCACCGCCGACTTGCCCAGCTGGAGCCGTTCGTCTGCGTCCTCGATGCCGTGGTCGAGCGAGTTGCGGATCGCGTGCACCGCGGCCGCCCAGAACGCCGACCACGGGCCGCTGTCCATCCGGATCCCGCGGTCAAGGATCTCGACCTCGAGCTCGCCCTTGCACAGTCGGCGCGACAGGGCGCGCGCGTGGTGGGCAAGCCGATCCAGCCGGCGCGCCACGGGCTCGAGGGTCCACTGCGACAGCGTGGCCGCGAGCTGCGCGCCCGAAGCGCCGTGCCGAGCCTGCTCGATCACACGCGCGAGCTCGACGCGGTCGACCTCGACGATCGCGTCGCGGGCGACCCCGAGCAGGCGCTCGATCCAGCTCGCGACTGGTACCCAGCCGTCCTTGAGAGCGCGGCGCTGGGTCTCGGTGAGGCCCTCCATGGAGTCGGCAAGCTCGGTCTCGATCGTGTGGCAGAGCTCGCTGTACTGCTCGAGGCCGAACAGTCCGCAGTTGCCCTTGAGCGTGTGGAGGATCCGGCGCTCGACGACGACATCGCACGGCGAGCCGAGGACCTCGAGCAGCTCCTTGACGTCGGCGACGAGCTCCTCGACGCCCGACCGGTCGCTGGTGATCCGCTGGAACAGCCCGAGGAGCTCGCGCTGCTCGCGCTCGCTGCGCTGGCGCACGAGCTCGGCCGTGACGTCACTGATGATGACGAGCAGGCGGTCGAGGTAGTCGCCTTCCATGATCGGGCGGTACGTGACTTCGAATGCGTGCCCTTCGACGCTGAAGCGCTTCGGCATCTGAGCGAGACAGAGGTCGAGCGGGATGAACCCGTCGCGGAGGGTGCTCGCGGTCATCTCGAACCACGCGGCGAACTCCGGCGCATGGGGCTCGATGAACGCCGCGAACGTCGTGTCGGGCGCGGGCGTGCCGAACCAGGTGTCCACGATCGCCGAGCGCTCGGGACCGATCCGGCCGCCTGCATCGACCATGACGAACCCCTGCGCCACGCTGTCCAGCACGAGCCGCATCTCGCGGTTGCGCTCGTCGAGCTCGCAGGTGCGAAGCTCCACCATCTGCTCGAGGTTGTTCGCGTAGTGCGTCAGCTTGCCGTTCCGCTTCTCGATCGCGCGGGTGAACAGCAGGATCGTGAACACGCCGAGCACGAGCGCGACCCCGCCGGCGCCCAGGGTGATGTAGGTGACCTGGGTCAGCCGCGCCTCGGCGTCGCGTAACCGCCGGGTCGAGACCACGACCGCGACCTTGCCAATGACGGCGCCTTCGATCATGGCGGGTGCCCAGCTCGACAGGTACAGCTCGCTGGCGCTGACCTGTCCGGGTTCGCCCACGAACAGCATCTCGTTCGGCGCGGTGCCGTGCTGCGCGACGAGCTTGCCGCTGGCATCGACGGCCTGGATCGCCTCCACATCCGGCGAATGCGCGTAGACCCCGAAGCCCTCGGTCACCATCGCGGCATCGCCCACGGCGAGTCCGATGTCGGTCGAATGGACGAGCTCCTGAGCGCCACGCAGCGCGCGCCACTCGAGGTCGGCACGGACCTCGGGCCCGAACCGCTCCGACAGGTTACCGACGATGCCAAACATCACGGCCGTGAACAGCGTGATGCCGACGACGAGCGCGACGACGAGGATCGTGCGCAGCTGCTTGATCGAGAACGTGCGTTTGGTGGGCGTTTGGGTCACGGGGATGCTCAGCGCGTCACGATCGAATAGTGGGGGTCGGTGTGCGCGAGGCCATCGACCTTGACGGGGCGGACATCGGCGGTCAGTTGATCGCCGCGGACGTAGCTGATCGCGCCTGGGAACTTCGCGACCACCTTCATGAGGTGCATCGCCGGGATCGCCCGGGGTGCGGTGCCTTGCCCGCGGACCTTGCGGTCGACCCAGAATCGACCGGTCTGGTCGGTCGCCATGCCGAGCACGGCGAGATCGAAGCCGGCGCGTTCGTCGCTGTTGGGCTCGGCGTTGAACGGCGCGAGCCGGACGTCACCGACAACGATCGCATCTCCGAGGAAACTGCGCTTGAGATCGAGCTTCGAGACATTGGTGATGAGAGAGCTCTTCGCGACCACGACGACGAGTGGCCTGGGTTCCGCCGCCGCGACCTGGTACGTTGCCAAAAGTAAGCACACGATGAACAAGCTGTTTCTGGTCATGGCGGTTCCTAGAACACCCACGAGGCCTGGGAAGTGAGGTAGTAGACGTTGCCGATCTCGCCGTAGCCGCCGGCGCCGTAGGTCGCGGCCTTCGTGGCCATCAGCTTCAGCACGACCGCGGGCATGGGTCGAAAGTTGACGCCGCCGCTCATTGAATTGGCGCCCTTGAACACGATCGGTTCGAGCGGCCGGTAGTGCTCGACGACTGCGAACGGCATCGCGTTCCAGGCGCTCGAGAACCGATACCCGGCGAGGAGGTAGGCGCCTCGGTCATGCCCGTCAGGCAAGAACCCGCCGACGCTGGCCGACCGCCGGCCCGGCAGGTAGCG
>JBBJLY010000306.1:0-9152 GCA_037720695.1 Kofleriaceae bacterium
CTACGATCTCGCGGTCGCCAACCAGCGCAAGTCGGCGGTCGGCGTCAGCGATGCGCAGCGCCAGCTCGCGCGCCAGAAGACCCTGCAGGAGCAGCAACTGATCGCTGGCGCAACGGTCGAGCTCGCGGAGGTCACGCGCGACACCGCGCTGGCCACGCTGTCGGCCTCGAAGGCGCAGGTCAGCCAGGCCGCCGCCAACCTCAAGCAGGCGAAGACCAACCTCAGCTACGCCACGATCCAGTCGCCGGTCGACGGCGTCGTGCTGTCCCGGCAGGTCGAGCTCGGCCAGACCGTCGCCTCCGCGATGCAGGCGCCCGTGCTGTTCACGATCGCCGAGGACCTCGAGCGGATGCAGATCGACACCGCGGTCGCCGAAGCCGACGTCGGCCGGCTAACCGAGGGCATCAAGGCGCAGTTCACGGTCGATGCATTTCCCGGCAAGACGTTCGAGGGCCTGGTCCGCCAGGTCCGCAACGCGCCGGTCACCACCTCCGGTGTCGTCACCTACGACGCGGTGATCGACGTCGAGAACAAGGACAAGTCGCTGCGACCCGGCATGACCGCCAACGTCACGTTCGTGCTCGACCAGGTGGCCGACGCGATCAAGATCCCGAACGCGGCGCTGCGGTTCAAGCCGACCCGCGAGCAGCTGACCGCGATCCGGGAGCAGCTCGGCGGCGGCGCGCGCGGCTCGGGCGGCTCGGGACGGCGCAACCGTGCCTCGGGCGCCGACGACGGCGCGCCGCGCGGTGGACCAAACAGCGGTGGCCCCGGTGGCGGTGGTCCCGGTGGCGGTGGCGGTGGCCCGGCCGGCGGGGGTGGTCGCACGCGCGACTTCGGCGACAAGAAGCCGGTCTACAAGCTGGTCGACGGGAGGCCGCGGATGGTGCTCGTCAAGCCCGGCCTGACCGACGGCTCGTCGACCCAGATGGTCGAGGGCGACCTCAAGCCAGGTGACCTGCTGGTCACCGAGATCAGTGGCGTCGCGGCACCGGCCCGGCGCGTAGGACCGTTCTGATGTCGGCGCCGCTCATCGAGATGCGCGGCATCGAGCGCACCTACGCGATGGGCGACAACCTCGTCCACGCGTTGCGTGCGGTCGACCTGACCATCGAGCAAGGGTCCTCGCTCGCGATCATGGGCACCTCGGGCTCGGGCAAGTCGACGCTGATGAACATCATGGGCTGTCTCGATAAGCCGTCGAAGGGCTCGTACATGCTGAACGGCAAGGACGTCGCGCGGCTGTCGCGCGCCGAGCTCGCCGACGTGCGCGGTCGGATGATCGGCTTCGTGTTCCAGAGCTTCAACCTGCTGTCGCGCACCACCGCGCTCGAGAACGTCGAGATGCCGCTGATGTACCAGGGCGTGTCGGGCAAGCATCGGCGCAAGCGAGCCGAGGCCGCGCTCGAGCGCGTCGGGCTCGGCGCGCGCGGGGATCACCACCCGAACCAGCTGTCCGGCGGCCAGCAGCAGCGCGTCGCGATCGCGCGTGCCTTCGTCACTGAAGCGCCGATCATCATGGCCGACGAGCCGACCGGCAACCTCGATACCAAGACGTCGTACGAGGTGATGGCGATCCTGCAGGGCCTCGTGGCCTTGGGCAAGACCGTCATCCTCGTCACGCACGAGACCGACATCGCCGCGTACGCGTCGCGCGTGGTGACGCTGCGTGACGGCCTGATCATCGACGACAGGACGCAGGTTCCCGAGCGTGCCGTCGCGACCGGAGACGCAGCATGAACATCTTCTCCACCATCAAGCTCGCGTTGCGCGCGCTGATCCGCAACCCGGTCCGCTCGATCCTCACCATGCTCGGCATCGTGTTCGGGATCGGCGCGGTGATCGCGATGGTCGCCGGTGGCCAGGGTGCGCAGCAATCGGTCCGCGAGGTCTTCCAGTCGCTCGGCACCAACGTGCTCGTGCTGTCCAACAGCCAGATGCGCACCGCGGGGGCGTCGGCGGGAGCAGGTGGCGGCGCATCGCTCACGTGGGACGACATCAAGGCCGTGGGGGACGAGGTCTCGACGGTCAAGCAGCTCGCGCCCGTGCTCGAGACCCGCACGCAGGTCGTGTCCGAGGACAGCAACTGGCAGACCAGCGTCACCGGCACGACGGCGACGTGGTTCAAGATCCGCTCGTGGGATGCCGCCGAAGGCGTCGTGTTCGACGAGGACACCGGCAACTCCAACGCGAAGATCGCCGTGATCGGCAAGACCGTCGCGACCCAGCTGTTCGCGGGCTCGAGCCCGGTCGGGCAGACGGTCCGGATCAACGGTCAGCCGTTCGAGGTCGTCGGCGTGCTCGCGGCCAAAGGTCAGGGACCGCGCGGCGATAACGACGACACCATCATCATCCCGCTCAAGACCTACGAGCAGAAGCTGGCCAAGGGCCTCGCGAAGTACTTCCGCGGCCAGATCCTGATCTCGATGAATGCGGACGACCAGGCGCAGCAGACGATCGCCTCGGTGACGTCGCTGCTACGTGATCGTCACAAGCTCGACAGCGCCGAGGAAGACGACTTCCGGATCCGCAATCCGGCAGAGTTCGCCCAGGCGCAGCAGGACTCGACCCAGCGGATCGCGACGCTGCTCGCGATCGTGGCAGCGGTGTCGCTGTTCGTCGGCGGGATCGGCGTCATGAACATCATGCTGGTGAGCGTGATCGAACGAACGCGCGAGATCGGGATCCGGATGGCTGTCGGTGCAAAGCCTGTCAACGTGATGACCCAGTTCCTCGTAGAGGCGCTCCTGCTGGCCGCGGTGGGCGGCCTGCTCGGGCTGTTGCTCGGATATCTGATGGCGCTCCTCATGGCCGACTACTTCGGCTGGAAGATGTTCTTTCCGACCAGCACTGCAGCGATCGCGTTTGGTGTCGCGGGTGGCGTCGGCGTCGTGTTCGGCCTCTACCCGGCCGTCCGCGCGTCGCAGCTCGATCCGATCACGGCCTTGAGGTACGAGTCATGAAATCGATCATCGCAATCATCGTCGCGACTTCTGGGGGCGCCAGCGCGCAGCCAGTGCAAGAGACGCTCACGCTCGAGCGCGCGGTCCAGATCGCACTCCAGCAGCAACCTAGCCTGCGGCAGACCCGTGCCAGCGTCGAGGCCGCACGCGGTCGCGTCGATCAGGCGCGCGTCGCGTACATGCCTCAGATCTCGCTGGCGGCGACCGCGAGCATCGGCTCGAGCCAGGTCCGCCCGTGCGACGCCGATCCGACGCTGAGCTGCGGCGGGTTCTTCGATCCCAACGGTTCGACCGGGCTCGGTGGACAGGCCAGCTGGCGGATCTATGACTTCGGGCAGACCGCCCTCAGCGTGCGTGCCGCCGAGCTCAACGCCGAGGCCTCCGCCGCGTCGCTCGGTGCCAACGAGCTCGACATCCGCACCAGCGTCGAGCGCGCGTACCTCGAGGCCGTCGCGCGCCGGCGCCTGCTGGTCGTCGCGGAGGCCACCGTGAAGAGCGAGGAGCTCCATCTCGATCAGGCAAACAAGTTCGTCGCCGCGCAGGCCAAGGATCCGATCGAGGTCGTGCAGGCGCAGGCCCGTGCCGCCAATGCGCGGTCGACGCTCGCGCAGGCCCAGTCCGCCCAGGCGATCGCGCTCGCGAACCTGCGCGCGTCGATCGGCTGGCTCGATGCAACGCGGTCACCAGTCGTCGAGCCAACCTGGCCGACGCCACCGGCCGACGATCCGCCGGAGCTGGTCGCGCTGGTCTCGGTCTCGCGCACGAACCGGCCGGAGATCATCGCGCTCGATCGCCAGGTCGCCGCGGCCGAGGCCAACTACGACGCCGCCGGTGCGCAGCGCCGACCGGTGCTGTCGGCTTCCGCGCAGACGCAGTGGAGCCCGGACACCGCCGACTGGACGCCCGAGCCGAACTGGAGCGCGGGGATCTCGCTGTCGTGGAACCTGTTCGACGGCGGGCGCGCGAAGGCGGACCAGCGCGTGGCCCGCGCGAATATCATCGGGGCGCAGGCGCAGCGCGATGCCGTGCTGGTCTCGCTGACGTCGACGCTCGACTCCGCGCGCTCGCAGATCGTCGCCAACCGCGTGAACGTCACGGCCTCGAACGAGGCGGTCACCGCCGCGCGTGCCCAGCTGAGGCTCGCCGACGCACGCTACACCCAGGGGCTCGGCAGTCAGATCGAGCTCGCGGATGCGCAGACCGCGGTCACCACGGCCGAGGGAAATTTGGTCCAGGCCGAGTACCAGCTCGCCGATGCGTGGGCCCAGCTGCGTCGCGCGATCGGCCAGCGCTGATCACGGCAGCGCGCGGTCGATCGCGTCGAGTACGCGCATCGCCTCGCGCCGTGCAGGTGGCGTGCGCAGCGCTTCCGAGATCCTGATCACCCGGAACCGGGTGGTCTGGACATCGCTGCCCGGCGCCTTGCGGGCGGTCGCCTGCTGGAGCCGCGACGCGACCTGCTTGTAGCGATCGACGACCTGTTGCGCGGTGGGATCAGCCACCGGCATCGCGCGTGGCGGTGGCTTGCGCGGTGCGACCACGATCGGATCACGCGGCTCGACCCGCTGCACCGGCACGACCGGCGCGGAGCCGGCGTGATCGGGCGAAGATGCACCGCTTGCGTGCTGGGAACAGAGGCCGGCCAGGTCGCGGCGATCACGATCGCACCGGCGAGGACGCCCACGCCCGCACCGGCAACCCACGGCCACCGTGCGCGCCGCGGACGCACGACCGGGACCGCTGCGGGGGTGCGCCGGCGCGCCGGGATCGCGTGCTCGCCCACCGGCATGCCGAGCAGCGCCGCCGCGCGGTTGCGATCACTCGCGAGCAGCTCGAGCATCTGGTTGACCGCGCGGACGTTGGTGAACCGATCGTCGGGGCGCTTCGCGAGCATCTTGCGGATGATCGCCTCGAGCAGCGCGTCGATCCGGATCGCGATCGGCGGCACTTGCTGGTCGACATGCGCACGTGCGACGTCGGCACCGCGACCGCGGAACGGCGCGACGCCGGCAAGCATCTCGTATGCGATCGCGCCGAGCGCGTACTGATCGCACCGGTGATCGAGCTTGCCGCCGGCCGCCTGCTCGGGTGCCATGTAGGCAGGCGTACCGAGCACGAGGCCGGATCTCGTCAGCCGCTCGCTGGCGTCGTCGATGACCGCGATCCCGAAGTCGATGATCTGCGGGACCTCGACCCCGGCGGCGTCACACTCGATCACGATGTTCGCGGGCTTGAGATCACGGTGCACGAGGCCTGCGCGATGCGCATGTTCGAGGCCGTCGCACAGCTGGCGCAGGATCGCGATCGCGCGCGGCGCCGCGACAGGCCCGTGCTTGATCACCTCCGCGAGATTCGGTCCGCGCGCGAGCTCGAGCACGATCCAGCGCCGCCCATCCGGGAGCTCCCCGACGTCGAGCACGCCGACCAGGTTCTTGTGGGACAGCTTCGCGGCGAGCTCCGCCTCGCGGACGAACCGCTCGCTCATCGTCGGTGTGGTCAGCAGCCGGTGGTGGATCACCTTGATCGCGACCGGCCGGCCGTCCTTGATGCGGTGCCCGCGATACACGACTCCCATCGCGCCGCGCCCGAGCTCGTGATCGATCTGGTAGCGATCGCCCAGGACCTTGCCCTCGAGCCCGTCGTCGCCGACTTCCCTCAGCAATCGTCGTCCTCGAACGCGTGCCCGAACACCTTGTCGTGTCCGGACCCGATGTCGAGGTACCAACGAACCCTGCCGCCGGTCGAGCTGCCGTAGTAGCTGAGGCTCGCGACGACGTTCCCGGTCGGGGCACCCTTCGCGATCGCCAGCGCCCACACGCGCTTCGCGGTGCATTTCGGTGCGTCCACGACCTGCGTCTGGCGATCGCACATCGTGATCTTGCGCATCTGGATCGACTTCGGCTCGCCCTCGATCCGGAACTCGCACTCGAGCTTCTGCGCGACGCCGACCGGGACCGACGGATCGCCCTTCATGCGCGACGGCGACACGAAGCGTAGCTCGATGCTGCCGCTCGACACGACGAGATTCGCGCGGCCGTCCGGCATCACACCATCGACCGAGATCCGCTCGAGCCGCGCGTCGGGCACGGCCTTCTTCGCCTCGGCGATCGCCCACCGCACGAAGCCATCGACATCGACCCGCTGGGGGTTCCAGCCCGGCGGCGCACGCAGCGCGTGCGTCACCAGCCAGGCCTTCGGCGCGGTCACGGCCGCGACGGGCGCGCTCGGGTCGGGCGCCTCGGCGACCACGACCGGGTCGGGGGTCGGGGCACGCGTCGGGGCACGGGTTGGTGCGCCGGGCTTCGGCATCAGCTTGCGCGCGTCGGCGAGCTGCTTGCGCGCTTCCGCGATCCGCTTCTGGGCGTCGGCTGGCAGCTGCTTCAGCGAGTCCTCGACCGCCGCGAGATCGGGCACGTCGAGATCCTCTGGATCTGTGGGTGGGGTGGGCTTCCGCGCCGGTGTGACCGGTGGTGCCGGCGGGTCCGCCGCGACCACGGCCGGCCTGGTCGGCTGGGTGCCTGCGACGATCGCCGCGATCCCGGCGCCGACGAGCGCAACCGCAGCGAGCCCGATCCACAGTCCCTTGCGCGAGCTGCGGGTCGGCGCTTGCCGCGCGACCTGACCCGAGCTGGCGCTCACCGTCGAGTGGTGGCCGATCGGCGGAGACTGCTGCTGGTTCGGCGGCTGCGCAGATGGCCGCGCGTGGCTGCGCGGGTTCCGTGCCCAGGTGGCCGGCGGCGTCGGCTGCCAGCCACCGCTCGGCTGCGCGCGATGCTCGCCAGAGCCGAGGATCGGCGTCCATTGATCCGCCGGCAGCTCCGCGGTCGCGTGTTGCAGCGCCATGCTCATCGCGTGGGCCGACGAGAACCGCTCGTCCGGCGACTTCGCGAGCGCGGTCAGGATCAGACCCTCGAACCCCGGCGACAGATCGGGGCGCAGCGCGCGCGGCGAGGGTGGCGATGCCTCGACGTGCTTGCGCAGCAGCTCGAACAGCGAGTCGGCCTGAAACGGCTTCGCGCCGGTCGCGCACTCGAACAGGATCACGCCGATCGCGTAGATGTCCGCGCGGTGATCGACTGGCTTCCCGGCGGCCTGCTCGGGTGCCATGTAGTGCGGCGTGCCGAGCAGTGAGCCGGTGCGGGTCGCGCTCGCGCCGAGGTCCGACAGCTTCGCGATTCCGAAGTCCAGCACCTTGGGACGGCCCGAGGGCGTGATGAAGATGTTGTCGGGCTTGAGATCGCGATGGACGATCCCCTTCTGGTGCGCGGCCCCGAGTGCGTCGAGCACCTCGACCGCGAGGCGCGCGAGCCCACCGAGTGGCATCGGCCGGTGGTGCGTGACCGAGTGATCGACGATCGCCGCCAGCGGCGCGCCGTCGAGATACTCCATGATGATGTACGGGCGGCCGTCCGGCAGCATCGCGAGGTCGAGCACGTTGACGATGCTCTCGTGGCGAATCAGGTTGACCGCCTTGGCCTCCGAGAAGAATCGCTCGACCAGATCGCGGCGATCCGTGCACTCGCGCGACAGCACCTTGATCGCGACGCGGCTGCCGATCGTCGGATGCACACCTTTGTAGACGCGCCCCATCCCACCGATCCCGAGTAGCCGCGCGACGCGATAGGCGCCGATCGTCGTGCCGAGCAGCACATCCTCGCCGATCGGCGCGAGCTGCGTGCGATCGGCCGGACAGTGGCCATCGACGGGCTGCGGCCCCCCGCACTCCGGGCACACGAACATCCGGAGAAGATAACACCTGTCCGCGCGTCCGCCCGCCGGTCATCGCGCGTCCCGTCGCCGGACGAAACCTGTTGCAAGTTTGCGATCACACGCACGGAAGCGGGTGGCGCGTGACTTGCTCCCGCGGCCCTGCGTGCGAGTCGCGAACCCATGCCCGCCGGAACTGGACGAGCCAGGTGCTGTCACCGTCGAACGACCGACCGAACGCTTACGACGGCGTGGCCCGCGCACGATCGGAGATGACGAGCTGCTCGCCCTCGTGCTCGGCACCAGCACCCGACGCCGGCCGACGATCGACGTCGCGCGAGAGCTCGTCCGATCCGCGGGAGGGGTCGCCACGCTATCGCACTCGACCTCGCGCGAGCTGTCCCACGTCCCCGGCGTCGGTGCCGCGCGTGCGGCGCGCGTGGTCGCCGCGTTCGAGCTCGGCCGGCGCGCGATCGAGGTGCTCGAGCGTCGCGATCCGGTCGGCCGCCCCGAGGACATCTACCGGCTGGTCGCGCCGCGGGTCGCCGGGCTCGCGCAGGAGGTGTTCCTCGTGATCGGGATCGACATCCGCAACGGCTTGCTCGATATCGCGGAGATCGCGCGCGGCTCGGTCGCCAGCGTCGAGGTTCATCCGCGCGAGGTGTTCCGTCCACTCATTCGCATGGCCGCCGCGGGCGGCGTGCTGGCGCACAACCATCCATCGGGGGATCCCACCCCGAGTGCCGAGGACGTCGCGCTGACCCGGCGCCTGCGTGCGGCGGGCGAGCTGCTCGGCATCCCGATCATCGATCACGTCGTGATCGGCAATCGCTCGTTCCGATCGGTCGCGGAGTACATGGGCGCGGAGCTCTAGCGGTGTCGACGATCATGTCGCCGCCACCCCGATGTCGAGCTCGATCTCGCGCTGCTGTCGCAGCGTTAACGGATCCAGATCACGGTGCGGCGCTCGAACCGTGCCGGTGGCGCGAGTACGATCGCGTGCCACCGCGTCAGCTCGGCGAGCGGCTGCAGCGCGAACACGAATTGCACCGGATGGGTCGCGAGGCCGTAGCCCACGCTGACCCCGAGGTCGTGACGCGCGAGGATGTTGAGCAGCCGCGTCGGCTCGCCGACGGTGGCCTCGAGCGCGAGGTCGCCGGGCAGCTCGAGGTGATCACCCGGTTTCACGAGCTCGTGCTCGCCGAGCCGGATCGGCGCAGGACCGAGCAAGAACGTCCACCGGCGAAATCCCGGGAACTGCGAGAACGGTCCGGATGCGGCGACCTCGGCGCAGCTGACGCGGAGCGCGTAGTCGTCGGCATCGCGCCAGATCTCGTGGGTCGTGCCACGCCCGTTTCGCCACGGCTGCGCCTGCCAGTCGTCGGGACCGAGGACGCGGGTCATGGGCCTGGCGGTGCGGGCGGCGGGCCGGGATCGCCACCGCCACCACCGCCACCCCCCGGCGGCTTCTCGCGGAGCAGG
>JBBJLY010000307.1:0-9148 GCA_037720695.1 Kofleriaceae bacterium
ATCGCTATCCATCCGCGCGTGCGGTCGTCGATGATCTAGATGCGTTCGCCGCCGCGAGTCGCTATGCGCTCTCGCGCAGCGCGCTCGGCGCCCTCGTCGAGGTCGTCAGCGATCGTGCGCGCGCGACCGAGGCCCGCGCGTGATCGTCGCTGCCCACGACCGCGAACTCGTCGGGCCGTACCGGATCCTCAAGGCGATCGGGTCCGGCGGCTCGGCCCGGATCGATCTCGCGCGCATCGATCGCGCCTACAACTTCCAGCGCCACGTCGTGCTGAAGCGTCCGCTGGAGCACCTGCGCGGCGATCCAAAGGCCGCCGCGGCGCTCCAGCGCGAGGCGCGTCTGGGCGGTCAGCTCCACCACCCGAACCTGATCGCCGTCCTCGATGCCGGCACCCACGACGACTACGACTACCTGGTGCTCGAGTACGTCCACGGTTCCTCCCTCCGTGCCGCGATGCAGGCCGACGCTGCGGGCGAGGTCGCCGACGTCCCCCTCGGGGTCGCGCTCGCGATCGCGATCGACACCGCGCGTGGCCTCCACGCCGCGCACGAGCTCGTCGACGACCGTGGCGCTTCGCGCGGGCTCGTCCATCGCGATGTCTCGCCCGGCAATGTCCTGCTCGGCCTCGCTGGCACGGTGAAGCTCGCCGATTTCGGGATCGCGAAGGAGACCCGGATCTCGACGCTCTCCGGCTCGTTGCACGGCACGGTCACGTACATGGCGCCGGAGCAGTGCCGCGGTCACGCCTTCGATCGACGCGCCGACGTGTTCTCGCTCGGCGTCATCCTCTACGAGCTCGTCACCGGCGCGCGCCGGTTCCTCGCCGACAACGACGTCGCCTCGCTCCACCGCGTGCTCTCTGGCCAGGTCACGCGCCCGCGCACCGTCAAGCCCTCGATCGCACCGGCACTCGAGGAGCTCGTGATGGCCGCACTCGCCACCGATCCGGACCAGCGCATGCCGACGGCCCGGGTGCTCGCGGACGCGCTCGAAGCATTTGCAGCCGAGCACGGCGAGCCCGTGGGCGCGCGCTGGATCGCACGCTGGATGCACGACCTGCACGGCCCGCGCGAGGCGCCGTGGTACGGCCACAGCACGCAGATCGATCTCGCGCGGCGTGCGCCCGCCCCCAGCGACGGCTCACTCGTCGCGCTGATCGGCGCCGCACCGGCAGCGCCGCCCCGTGCGAGCTCGCGCCGTGCGGGGACGGTCGCGGTGATCGCGAGCCTCGGGATCGCCGGCGCGATCGCCTGGGGCACCGCGACGCGGCCCGCGGCGCCCTTCGCGCGGCACCTCGAGCCCGCCACCGAAGGCCTGACCGCACCTGCGACGCCGTCATCGGTGTCTCCGATCGCGATCCCACCAGCCCCGCTCGCGACGCCACCATCGCCGGCCGTGACGCGCTGGTCAGGTCCGGGGCCCCGGCCGACCCGCGCGCTGCCGACGACGCGCAGGCCGCGTGACGGCAGCCGCGCTCGCGCGGGCGCGAAGGTCAGGCCAGGCTTGCCGGATCCACGGACCGACGTGCAGCCGACCGAGCCAACCGTCGTGCCGACCGACAAGCCAGCCGAAGCGCCGACCGCCAAGCCCACCGTTAGCCAGCGGCGGACAAGGTCGAGTGGGATCCCACGATCCTGCTGCCGACTGATCGATCGGGCCGCAAGCGATGACGCGTGCGCTCGCGGTCGCCCTGATGTCGCGACGCTCGCTCTGCGCGCGCAGCCGGTCGCGTCGGATCCAGCTCGCACGCCGGGTGCTGCCGACCCGAGCGCCGAGGATCCGATCGATCACCACATCTCTCTGGCACGCGCACATATCGCGCGCGGCGAGCTGGCCGACGCGCGCGCGCAGCTGCAGGCGGCGTACGCGCTCGAGGCTCGACCGGCGCTGCTGTTCGCGCTCGGTCAGGTCGAGCTCAACCTCGGCAACTATCCGGCTGCGATCGCGTACTACGAGCGCTTCATCGCGACCGGACCGGCCACCGAGCAGATCACGCTTGCCCAGCAAGCGATCGGTGCCGCGCGCATGCGCATCGTGACGCCGCCGCCACAGCCGGAGCAGGTCGTGAAGCTGGTCGAGCGACCGCGTCCGATCTACCGGCGGCAGTGGCGGATCGAGAACACGGGGCTCGTCGTCCTCGGCGGGCTCGCGGGGATCGCGTCGGGCGCGTTGTTCAGGCATGCGGATCAGCTCGGGGAGGATCGCAGCGGGACGCTGATCGACTACGACGCGCGGGTCGATCAGTCACATACCGAGCAGTGGGTCGCGCTCGGCCTCGCCGCAGTCGGGCTGGCAGCTGCGACGATCGCAGTGGTGCGGTGGCGGCTGGACCGCACCGAGGTCCGCGTCTCCGCGCGTGCGGAGGGTGCGAACGTCACGGCGGCCGCGATCCTGAACATGCGATGGTGAGCGCGATGACGCCCCACACGGTTCGCGCCATCGCGCTCGCCGCGGTCGCGACGCTCTCGGCGTGCTTCGAGGATCGCTATCATTGCGCGAGCGACGCCGACTGCAATCTCGTGGCGGGCGGGCGCTGTGCACCCGACGGCCTGTGCACGGAGTACGACGGAGACTGTCCGACCGAACGGCGGTACACGGCGCATGCGGGTGATCGCTCGGCGACCTGCTTCGACGACCGGATCGCGCTCGAACCCGTGCGCGGGGGCCAGCCACCCGCGCTCGAGCGGATTGCGCAGCCGAGGTCTGCACCGAGCTGCCCGCATGCTGCACGACCGGTTGGTCCGAGGCCTGCGTGCGCCAGGCGCAGATCTCGTGCGATCTCGCGCGACACCGAGATCGCGATCACGGCGATTCGTAGCGTGACCGACCGCGCGCTGTGGCGCTTGAAGTGGGTCGACGGAGCCTGGACCGCGGTCGCCAGCGAGCACACGGTGTTTCATGCGTGGTTGGCGCCGGCGCCGGGCGAGGTCGAACCGCGGCTGGCCGGGCTCCTCAACAATGGTGACACGCTCGTGGTCGGCGATCGCACCTATCCCCTCGGTGCTGGACATGCCTACGCATCGCTGACGTCGGTCGATCTGGAGCGATCCGGTCGTGACACCGTGGTGCTCTCGTACGAGCTGGCGCCACCTGACACCTCGATGGCGATCGTCGTCGACCTGGGGAGCCACACGCTGCGTGAGATCCCGGTCACGGCATCGGAGCACCTGGTGTGGGGCGACGAGGATCGCGATGGGTTCCCCGATGCGCTCGCGGGCAGCAACAATCGCTACACGATCCTGTCGAACTTCGACGACGACAACCACGAGCGATCGCTCGCGAGCGCGACGTCGAACACCGTTCCGGCGGGCCCGCCAGCGCTGCGGGGCTTCGACTGGCTCGACCTCGATGGCGACCGGCGGTTGGACCTGGTCGTGTTCGGTAACGCGATGCAACTTCACACGGGCGTGGCGCGCATTCAGGACACGCCCACGCTCAAGTTCGACTGCGATCCGCCCCGTCGGGATCCGGCCGGGTGCATGGGTGACGACATCTCCTATGCGGGTGCCGCCCTCCCCTCGCCGGGCGACCCCGCCCTCGTCGTGACCGGCCTGGTCAAGAGATCCGGCGCGCCCCTCGAGGGCCACGGTCCGTGGCGAGTCGGGAAGGTCGCCGGCCTGATGACGGTGGCGCCGATTCCGTACGTCGCGCCGTGCCTCGCCTGCAACCCGCTGATCGCCGTGGTGACGCGCGACCTCGACGGAGACGGCGAGCTCGATATCGTCGCGTTCGACAACCGGCTCGGCGTCTACACGGCGCTCTCGAGCGCCGGTCGCGTGCTGCTACCGTCGCATCCGATCCCGGACTCCGGGGACGAGTTCACGACGGTCGACACCTCGGTCTCCGGCCGTCCGCGCGTCAGTCCTTGAGTCCGTGGCGATGCAGCAGATCGATCAGGTGGGAGCGATCCATCTTCGCGATCCGCGCGGCCTGCGACACGTTGCTGCGCGCGTCGGCCATCAGGCGTACGAGGTAGTCGCGTTCGAAGTCGCGGAGCAACGCGCCGCGCGCATCCTTGTACGGTACGAGCGGAACCGCACCGCCCACGGTAGCGGTCGACGCGCTCGGTATTTCGGGCTGGAACGTCCCACCCGGCCCGACGACCAGCGCGGACTCGACGGCGTTGCGGAGCTCGCGGATGTTGCCGGGCCACGGGTGCCGCTGCCAGCGCACGAGATCGGCGCCGAACAGGACCTCCGGCGAGCCGTCGGCACCGAGCTCGCGTGCGAAGTGCTCGACGAGCAGCGGGATGTCCTCGGGTCGATCGCGCAGCGGCGGTAGCCACAGCACGAGCACGGCGAGCCGGTGATACAGATCGTGGCGAAACCGGCCGTTGTTGACCTCGGCGCGCAGATCGCGATTGGTCGCGGCGATCACGCGCGCACCGAGCTCGAGATCCACGGTGCCGCCGACGCGACGGAACCGGCGGCGCTCGAGCACACCGAGTAAAGATGCTTGATCAGCGGCCGGCAGCTCGCCGATCTCGTCGAGGAACACCGTGCCCTCGCCCGCTCGCTCGAACGCACCGTGATGCGTCCGATCCGCGCCCGTGAACGCGCCCCGCTCGTGACCGAACAGCTCACTCGCGAGCAGCGTCGACGACAGAGCGCCGCAGTCGATCGTGACCAGCGGCTGCTTGGCTCGGGCCGAGCGATGATGCAGGGCCTCGGCGACGCGTTCCTTGCCGGTGCCGGACTCGCCGACCACGAGGATCGACGTCGGGGCCGTCGCGATCCGTTCGATGTCACCGAACAACCGCAGCATCGCGGGTGACCGCGCGATCATCCCTGCGTACTGCGTGGCGGTCACCGGCGCCGCGACCGTCTGGCTGATCGCATCGGCGAACCGGATCGTGGTCCCGCCGATCGTGAGCAGCGTGCCGGGCGGCACGACCGCCCGCTCGATCCGCACGGACCCGACGTAGCTCCCGTTCGTCGAGCCAAGATCGGTCACCAGGATGCCACCCGGTCGTGCGGCGGCCTCGAGGTGATAGCGCGACACCGTGAAGTCACCGATCGCGAGCGCGTTGTCGCGTGCAGTCCCGACCGAGAGCACCTCCTCGCTCGTCGCGTGCGCGCCGCGATCGGGTCCATCGACGACCTCGACCCGCAGTGATCGCAACACCACGACGCCGGGACGCTCCTGGAGCTGGGTCTCGCGTGGCGGCGGGGTGTCGCTCATCGGTTGTGTCGGGTGTCCCCTGCAACTGCAGGGTCGACCCGACAACTCCACGGTCATTTAACCACATAACTCTCTTAACGATCTCGTAGGCGCGATGGTCCTTGGCTTGCTGTGCATACCTCCATGCAGACCCTGGTTCGCCTGCTCGCCACCACCGCCATGCTCACCGCATGCGCCGATCGCGAGGAGCCCTACGATCCGCCATCGCAGGATGGCACGCTCGTCTACCTCACACCGACCCAGCACCTGACGCGCGCGTCGCTCGCGCTGCGCGGCCAGCGGCCCTCGATCGAGGACCTCGAGACCATCGCATCCGATCCGACGAAGCTGCCGGGGATCGTCGATCGCTACCTCCAGGATCCGGCGTTCGGTCGCACGATCCGGGATCTCCACAATGCGTCGCTGCTGCTGCGGGTCGAGCAAGGCACGTTCACGTATCCGGCGCTGGGCACGCTCGAAGGGATCACCGGCGCGCAGATGAACGGCAGCCTGCTCGAGGAGCCGCTGCGGCTGATCGAGGACCTCGTGATGAACGATCGTCCCTACAGCGAGGTCGTGACGGCGGACTACACGATGGCGGACGGCATCGTCGCCACGGTGTGGGGACTACCGCACACGGGACCCACAGATCGGTGGGAGCGTACGGCGTGGACCGACGGCCGTGGTCCCGCCGGCGTGCTCGCGTCCTCCGTGCTGTATCACCGCTGGCGCAGCGCTGGTGCCAACTATCAGCGCGGCCGCGCCAACCTGATCTCGCGCGCATTCCTCTGCCACGACTTCATCCACGGTGACATCAACATCGATACCTCGATCGATCTGTCCGATCCGGACGTCGTCGCGAACGCGGTGGTCGAGAACAAGTCCTGCGCGGGTTGTCACCAGACGCTCGATCCGCTCGCGAGCTTCCTGTTCCCGTTCAAGAACCAGATCAACTCGAACCAGGTCGACGCCTATCCGGTCGCCTACTACGACGCCGGCCGCATCGATCTGTGGCGGCGCACCAACAAGCGCCCGCCGCTGTTCTTCGGCCAAGAGGCCGCCGGGCTTGCCGGGCTCGGCCAGGCGATCGCAGCCGACCCGCGGTTCTCGCGCTGTGCCGCGAGCCGGTTCGCCTCGTTCTTCACCGAGGTGCCGGAGAACCAGCTCTCGGGTGCCTGGGTCGCGCGCCTGCAGCAGACGTTCCTCGACACCGCGATGAACGCGAAGCAGCTCGCGAAGGCGGTCGTGTTGTCCGACGAGTTCCGCGTGTCGCACGACACGGATCCGGCGAGCGCCGAAGGCGTGGTCGGCGCGCTCAAGCTGAGCCCGGAGCAGATGTCACGGGTCTACGCAGATCTCACCGGGTTCACGTGGAACGCGACCTCGACTGCGCAGATCCGGAACGGCATGCCGATCGGGACCTCGAACCTGCTCGAGAGCGACTTCATCGGCTTCCGCGTGCTCGGCGGCGGCATCGACTCGTATTTCGTGACCGAGCCGGTCCACACCTCGAACGCGACCTCGAGCCTGGTCGAGCGCATGGCGGCGGCACAAGCTGCGAGCTTCGTCGTCGACCACGACGCCGCGGCGCCCGCGGGTGCGCGCACGTTGTTCGTCGCGGCCGACGTGACGACGATCGACGAGCCCGCCGTGCGCGCGCAGCTCGCGCACCTTCATGCGCGGCTGTATGGCGAGCTGGTCTCGCCCGACGCCGCCGAGGTCACGGAGAGCTACACGCTGTTTCGCGACGCGCTCGCGGTGCCGGGAGTCGTGCCCCGCCGCGCCTGGAAGCTGACCCTCACCGCGATGCTGAGCGATGTCCGCAGCCTCTACTACTAGGAGTCCGTCATGAACCGCCGCGACCTTCTCAAGTACACCGGTGCCGCCGGTACCCTCGCGCTGCTGAGCCGTCCGAGCCGCATGCTCCGCGCCGGCTCCCACTCGCTCGCAACCAAGCCCGCCCGCCGGCTGATCGTGGTGATGGCGCAGGGTGGCTGGGACACGACCTACGCCCTGGATCCGAAGATCGGCATGGCCGACAAGATCGATGTTCCGATTGGCCACAGCCAGCGGTTCGGCGATCTCGACGTGTTCGTCGATCCCAGCCGTCAGGCCGTGACCGACTACTTCTCCGCGTATGCAGGGCTCACCGCGATCGTCCGCGGGATCTCGGTCACCAGCGTCGTCCATCGCGAATGCGTGAAGCGCATGGCGACCGGCACGCGCAGCGAAGCCAACGCGGACATCGCGGCGATCGTCTCGCACGATCTTGGCAACGCGTTGCCGCTGCCCTACCTGATCCTCGGTGACACCGCGTTCACGGGTCCCTACGCGGGGAGCGCCGGCCGGGTCGGGGCAACCAACCAGATCATCGCGCTGCTCGATCCCACGCAGGCCTACCGCGGTCCCGACGGCGCCGCACCGTTCATCCCGAGCGCGGGCGAGGACGAGATCCTCTCGCGCTACGCCAACGCCAGCGCGGACCGGATGCGCGCGACCCGTGGCGCGCTCGGCTACAACCGCCGCCGGGTCGAGGATTTCGTGGAATCGATCGGTCGCGGCAAGAAGCTGAAGGGTGTCGCGGCAGGCTTCGGCGAGCGCGGCCGCACGCTCGCGCTCGAGAATCAGGTCGACCTCGCGCTCGACGCGCTCGAGCAAGGTATCTCGCACGCGGCGATGCTGAACACGCGCCTGTCGTGGGACACCCACAACAACAACGAGGACCAGGGCGAGCTCCACACCACGACGTTCGCCGGGCTGTCCCGCTTGCTGGAGGGGCTGACCACACGCCCCGGGTCGACCGCGGGCTCGAAGATGATCGACGACACCATGGTCGTGTGCTTCTCGGAGTTCAGCCGCACACCGCGGCTCAACGCGGATCGCGGTAAGGATCACTGGCCGGTCACCTCGGCGATGGTGATCGGAGCCGGCGTGCGCGGCGGCAAGGCCTATGGCGCGACCAGCGACGTCATCGAGTCGGAGCTCGTCGACTTCACGACCGGCGCGCGAGCCCCGAACGGCCAGACCTTGATCTCGAACCACTTCGTCGCGGGTGTGCTCACCGCGTGCGGCGTCGATCCGGTGACCCACCTCGGCCCGACGGAGGTGTTCGATGCGTTCGTGGCCTAGCCTCGCGCTCGCACTCGCGCTCGCCGCGTGCGGTAACGATCGCGCTGGCGACGACGCGCCCGACACCAGCTGCGACGACTCGTACCTGACGTACCAGAACTTCGGTGAGCCGTTCGCGCTCGACTGGTGCCGCGGCTGTCACAGCGAGTCGGTGCCGGCGAACATGCGCCAGGACGCGCCGATCGACGTCAACTTCGATCGCCACGCGGACGTCATGCGCTGGCGCGATCAGATCGTGAAGCGCAGCACCGGCGAGGCACCGACGATGCCACCGGCCGGCGGGCCGAGCACCGAGGAGCGGGCGCTGCTCGCCGAATGGCTCGCTTGCGGCGGTCGCGAGTAGCCGTTCAGAACACGGCGGGGTAGCGGAACGAACCGCCGTTCTGCGTCTTCTTGAACGAGGCCTTCTGCATCGCGCTCTGGACACAGTTGCCGAGGGTGGTATCTGGCGCCGAGTTCACCGTTACGCTGGTGACGCCGCCGCCCGCGCCGACCTTGACCGACACGTTGACCGTGCCCTTGGCCGACGACTTGTCGCCGCAGGCCTGGATGCGGCCCTTCACCTTGGCCACACCCTCCGAGATCATCGAGCGGTCGAGTGACTCCGGCATGTCGCTCTTGGTGCCGCCCGACGGCGCGGTGCCACCGCTCGGGGGCCTGCTGCCGCCCTTGCGATACTTCGCGCAGCACGAGCCTTCGTAGTTGTTGAGCACGCACGACACCTCGTCGCAGCCGCCACCACCCGACGGTTCCTTGACCGGCGGCGGATCCTTGGCCGGCGTCGGCTTGGGATCGCTGCGCGTGCTGCCGCTCGTGCCGCGCGGCTTCTTGACGTCGCGCTTGGGCTCCTTGACCGGC
>JBBJLY010000102.1:0-26401 GCA_037720695.1 Kofleriaceae bacterium
TCGCCGCCGCCGCGCTCCAGGCCGCAGGCGGGCTCGGCTTCCCGACGCTCGAAGAAGCCGTCGCGAGCTTCCTCGGTGAGGGCATCGCGCCGGTGCTGCGGCGGGCGGCGATCGCGGCGCTCGGCCGGATGGGCGCGATGAGCGTCGTCGACCGCCTGGTGCCGCTCGTGCTCGGCGATCCCACCGAGGCTGCGGCGGCGTTGACCGCGCTGACCGAGATCCGCTCGCCCGCAGGACGCGAGTCGGCGCTCGTCGTGCTCGACCACGACCTCGAGCCCGAGGTCCAGATCGCCGCGGTCCGCTACCTCGCCGAGCTCGGTGCGCTCGAGGTCCTGCCCGTGCTTCGCCGGCTCGCGCGGCACGACGATGCCGAGGTCCGGATCGCCTCGATCATGGCGGCGCGGACACTGAAGGCCGAGCGCAGCCGTGACGCGACCGAGCGGTTCCTGGTCGCGCTCAGCGAGCCGGATCGCGCCGTCCGCGCCGTGCTCGCGGGCCCGCTGCGTACGCTCCCCGCCGCCACCGTGATCGAGCAAGCCGAGGTCCTGCTGCCGGGTGATGCCGCCGGCGTGGTGCAGATCCTCGGCGAGCTGCGCGAGCCCGAGATCACGCGCTACCTGCTCGCGCTCGCCGAGCGCGCCGAGTTGACCATCCCCGTGCGCGCTCGTGCCGTCGGTGCGATCGAGGCCAACGAAGCGTGGGAGCGTGCCGCCCTCGCCGCGCTCGCGCATCGCACCGAGATCGACGCCTCCGTCCGTGCCGCCGCGGTCCAGGCGATGGGTGCATTCGCGACCACGACCGAGCTCCTCGATCGGATCGGTCCGCTCGCCGCGTCCGACTCCGCGGCGATCCGTGGCGCGGTGCTGTGGACGCTGCAGCTCGGCAACCGAGCCGGCAACGACGCGTCCGAGATCGCGCGCCTCGTCGGTCCGCTGCTCGACGATCCGGACCCGATCGTTCGCAGGCGTTGTGCATATGTCGCCGGCAACCTCGGCCTCACCGAGCTCGCACCAGCGCTCGTCAAGCGCTGCACGGACCCCGAGGCGGATCAACGACTCGCCGCCTACGTCGCACTCGGCGAGCTGCGCATGCCGGGCGTGACGGCCGACGTGATCGCCGCGATCAAGCGCGAGGATGATCCACGTGTGATCGGCGCGGCGTCCAACGCGCTCGTTGCCGCGGCTCCCGAGCCCATAATGCTCGCCATCCTCGCACCGCGTGTCGCCCAGCTGCTCGCCTCGCCCGAACGCCGGCTGCGCGAGGCCGGCTGCGAGATCGCCGGGCTGCTCGGCGGCGCCATCCCCGCCACCACGATCGCGCCGCTCGCCGCGGACCCTGCCCCCGCCGTGCGCGGCGCCGCTGTGTGGGCACTCGGCAAGCTCGCCGATCCCGCGACCGAGGCCGCGTTGCTCGCCGCGTTCCGCGATGACGATGCCGCGATCCACGAGCGAGCAGCCACCGGCCTGCTGCGGCTCGGCACGCCGGCCGCTCGCGCAGGCGATCGCCTTTGTCGCGGGTGACGGTGACCCGACCGTGCGCGGCACACTCGCCGCCGCGATCACGATCTCGCGCCCACATGCCGCGATCCTCGCGCCCGCGATCGATGCCGCCCTCGCTCGGGTCGACGGCGACGACCCCGCGTTCGAGCCACTGCTCCGGTTGAAGCTCGAGACCGCCGGTGGCGACGACCACGACACGCCCACCGTCGACGTCGACGCCGAGATCACCGCGGTGTTCCCGAGCTTCGTCCAGCTGACACAGCTGGCGGGCTTCGACTCCCTGATCCGCAGCCTGCGCACCGCCGAATCGCTCTACCACTCGACCAGCACCGCGAACGCGGACCTGTCTCCGCCGATCACGCTGTGGATGAAGGTGCTCGAGAACTACGTCCACGCGTGGCTCGGACCGCGGATGGCCAGCCTGCAGCGCGAGCCCGCCGTCCTGTTCGAGTACGTCGACCGCGTGATCGGCGGCAACTGGCCCGGCTACCAGCGCTGGCTCGAGCCCAAGTGGCGCGATCCAGTCGAGGTTGGTGGCGCCCGCGTCGAGCTACCGCTGCGCGCCATCCCCAACGCCGTCCGCGAGCTCCAGGAGCACCGCCGCAAGCGGCTCGACTCGCCGCTCTCGGTCACCGAGTGGGCGCGCATGATGGTGCTGTTCGCGGTCGACCACGCGTCAGGCTTCCGGAATCTGATGAAGCTCGGCACCCAGGGTGCGAAGTCCGCCGAGCGCACGGTCGCGCTCGCGCATCGCCTCCACACGCTGGCCGCAGTACGCAACCTGGTCACCCACCGCGCGAGTGCCGGTGCCGCGACGCTCGCCGCGTTCCGTCGCAGCTACTACGGCGCGTTCGAAGACCTGGTCGCCCTGGCGTAGCCCACCCGCGGACCTCGCTGTCATCAGGCCCACCGCGACATGGCTGTCATGGTGCAGGTCGTCGGTGCTCTCGCTGTTCACGCAGTTAGCCATCAACTTGTCCGGTTACCGGACAGTTTTGCACAAGTTGCGCAGTAGTTCAGTCGCACTCGATTTCTCGCGCAACCCCAGCTTCAGCGCGGGCGACCGATCCACGGCTCGAGCTTCGCGTTCGCCAGATCTGGCTTCGCGCAGTCGCGGTAGGTCAGCGTGATCGAAGGGCCAGTGCCCCGACACGGGACGGTGAGCTCGTCGACCCGGATCTTGCGGAGCGGGAACTTGAGGTCGACGTACGGCGGCATCGCCGAGCGCGTGCCGCTGACCCGGACCAGCCAGTCGGCGGCGGGCCAGTCGATGCCCCAGATGATGACGGTCTTGACCGGGCGGCCGTGGTCGTCGCGCGCGGGATCGAAGTCGAGCTTGAACACCTCGGCGACCGCGATGTCATCGAGGTCAGCGCCCGGGCGCTTGAGGAATTTTGCGCGCGTGACGGTGCCGGTCTCGTCGAGGTCGAGCATCAGCCAGGCGCGGGTCCACGCGTTGGTCAGGATCGCGCGGTCGCTGTACGGCGGCGCCTTGGTGGGCACGAAGTTCTTGACCTTCGCCCGGACCGGCGGCGGCAAGACCTCGTCGATCACGATCACCTCGTTCGCATCGGCGAGGGTGGGCGTGAATAGGGCGAGACACAGGATCGTCGAAACGGCGCGCATATCATCCGCGCGAGCAACGACCATGCCTGCGAGGTCACGCGCGGTGACGGCGATCCGTCGCGCGGTCGCGAGCGGTCACTGCAGATCTCGCAGGCGGTCCTGCGGTTTCTGCCGTTCGGCGACGTGGTCGAGCGAGACGGTGCGCGCGCCCTCGTGGACAGCGGGCTGACCATCCGGCGTGATCGCGCGGATCGGTGGCAGCGGGCCGATCGCGCCGGTGATCAGGCGAGCACCGCGCGAGAACGTCAGCCACGACCACGCCCAGCTCAGCATCACGAACACCCGGTTCTTGAAGCCGACGAGCAGCACGATGTGGACGAGCCACCACAGCAGCCAGGCGAGGAAGCCGTGGCGCGCGAACCGCTTGGTCGCGATCACCGCCGACGCGCGACCGATGGTCGCCATGTTGCCCTTGTCGCGATAGCGAAACACCGGACGCGGCGGGGTCCGCTTCTGCTCGGTGTCGATGATCTTCGCGACGAACCGCGCACCCTGCATCGCGCCTTGCGCGACCCCGGGCACCTGCACGCCGTCGCTCACGACGTGCGCCAGATCGCCGATCACGAACACCTCCGGATGATCCGGAATCGAGAGATCGGGCCTGACCTCGACGCGCCCCGCGCGATCGAGCGGGACCCCGAGGGTCTGCGCGAGCGGGGACGCCTGGACCCCGGCGGCCCACAGGACGGTGCGCGACTCGATCCGCTCCGCTGCACCGGGACCCGTGACGTCGACCCCACGCGCATCGATGCCGGTGACCCGCGTGTTGACCCGGACCTCGACGTGCCGCTTCTCGAGCGACTTCTTCGCCGCGAGCGACAGCTTCGCTGGATATGCGCCGAGCACGCGGTCGGTACCCTCGAACAGCAGGACCTTGACCTGCCGCGGGTCGATCGAACGGAAGTCGTGCGCCAGCGTCTGGAGTCCGATCTCGCCGAGCGCGCCGGCGAGCTCGACGCCGGTGGGACCACCGCCGACGACGGCGAACGTCAACCACTCGCGCTGCGCCGCTGGATCGGCCTCACGCTCCGCCGCCTCGTAGGCGAGAAAGATGCGGCGCCGGATCTCGGTTGCGTCCTCGATCGACTTGAGGCCGGGTGCGAGCGCGTTCCAGTCCTTCCCGAAGTAGGAGTGCGTCGCGCCGGTGGCGACGATCAGGTAGTCGTATTCGAGGACCCCATCGTCCAGGTGAACGCGACGCGCGGCGGTGTCGATCGAGCGCGCATCGGCGAGCAGCACGCGACAGTTGCGCTGCTTCGCCAGCACCGCGCGGATCGGATACGCGATGTCGCTTGGATTCAGCGCGGCGGTCGCGACCTGGTAGAGCAGCGGCTGGAACAGGTGATGGTTCCGCCGATCGATGACGGTGATGGTGACCGGCGACTTGCGCAGCGCGCGGACCGCCGCCAGGCCGCCGAAGCCGGCCCCGATGATGACGACGTGTGGACGCTTCATGGCCTGGCTTGGATGTTACGCCCGCTCACTCCGGTACGAGGAATTGCAGCTCGAGGTCGCTGACGGCGATCCCGTACCCCTCGATGGTCAGCTCGTTCGTGTGGAGCGCGATGTCGGGGAGGTCGAACTGAACTGGCGTCCAGCCGGTCAGCGCGGCCTCGGCGACGACCTCGCCGTTCCAGCGCAGCCGGACGTTGCGTCCCCCGAAGGGCGCGACCCACAGCGTCAGCCGCTGGCCGTACGGCATCAGGTTCGGGACCAGCACGGTCGCGGCGCCGCCGGTGGTGAACCGGTACCAGCGACCGAGCTTGCCGACGCGGTCCGGTCGCGACATGCCCCCGGCGAGCCACGGCTCGATCCCGGGATTGCCGATCCGCCACGTTCCGCGCTGCTGCCATAGCTCCGGGGTCGGTAGTGTGTGTAGCGGCGGCACCAGGGGATACGCGCCGACGGCATCCCAGCGCTGGAGCTCGACGTCGTGACGGAGCGAGAACGCGAGGTTCGCTGGATACTGGAACGGGTTACCGATCCGCTCGTACCACCAGCCCGTGACTCCGCGGAGCGGCGCTGGAAAGTTACGGCAGCAGCTCGCGCCGACTTCGGACGGCGCGGCCTTGCCGCCGCGCAGCACCCAGGCCTTGCTGAGGTTGAACGCGACGAAGGCACCGAGCACGAGCACGAGCGCGCCGTGCCACACCCAGCGCGGCACCCGGCGCGCGCGCGGCGAGTCGACCGCAGCGCCAGATCAGCGCGGCCAGCCCGACGACGAGCGGAAGCGTGACGTTGCACATCCGGCGCTGGCCAAACCCCGCGCTGCCCCACCAGTCGAGGATCGTGCTGTTGAGGTAGACCTGGATCGCGACCGCGGCGAGCAGGCCTCCCGCGGCGAGTCGTGCCCGCTTCGGCACGAGGAGCAGGCCGAGCACCGCGGCGTACGCGATCGGCGTCGTCGAGAACCAGCCGTTGCGCGATGCGAACAGCAGCTCCGGGATCATCGGCGCCTCGAGCCGCGTGTACTTCGCGCCGTGCGGCAGCGACGTCGCATTGCCATACACGGCGTGCCACTCGAGCAGCTGCGGCACGAACACGAGGACCGCGACCCCGAGCACGACCGCGCCACCGAGCAGCCACGGCAAGATCCGGCGAGGATCGCGGACCAGCGCGGACCCGACCTCGACCGCGACGACAACGCCGAGCGCCAGCTCCTGCACGCGGACCAGCATCGCGATCCCGAGCAGGATCCCGAGCACGACGAACCGCCGCATGTCGCGACGTCCGATGGTCCTCGCCCAGTAACCGAGGAACGCCGCGCACGTGAACGCGTCCATCGCGTGCGCGTAGCTCGGCATGTGCGTCGCGTAGTAGGTGATCGGCGTGCCGAGCAACACGGCGACCGCCGCATAGCCAGGTGCCCACGCGCCGCCGACCAGCTTGCGCGCGAGCCAGATCCCGAGCAGCACGGCGCCGCAGCCGAACAGCGCACTCGACAAGAACACGAAGCGCTGCGTCCACAGCGTGTAGCCATGGAGCGGGATGTCGGCGCCGAACACGTTCGCGATCGCCGCGCCTGCCGTCGCGATCCAGATCAGCGGGGTCCACACCAGCGCGGGTCCGACGGGATGCGCGATGCCCTTGCGCCCGGTCTGGGTGCGCGGCTGCCGCCACGGATCACCGAACCGCGCGAGGTCGTTGTCGAACACCCAGTCCCCGTCGAGCGCGGTCGACCGCGCCATCAGGTACAGCATGTGACCGTCACCGCGCGCGAGCACCGGGTGGTACTGGCCGTCGCCGCGCACGGCGTCGGGCGCGTTCCCCATGTCGTCGTTCGTGCAGTACAGACCGATGATCGACAGGCACGCGATCGTGACCAGCGCACGGGGCCAGCGACCCGGCTGCGCCCACCACCGCGGCCACAACCCGCGAGCCCACGCGATCGCGCGCGCTCTACGGCTCACGCATCACACCGTGAAGATCGCGGCGCCCCAGGTGAAGCCCGCACCGAACACCGCCGACAGCACGCGGTCTCCTCGCTTGACCTTGCCCTGCTGGCGCCAGTGATCGATCGTGAGCGGCACCGACGCGGCGGTCGTGTTGCCGTAGAACTGGATCGTGTTGAGGACCTTCTCCGGCGGGATCTTCGCGACCTCGGCCACCTTCTCGTTGATCCGGAGGTTTGCCTGGTGCGGGACGAACCACTGGATGTCATCCCAGCCGAGGCCGGTCTTCGCGAGTGCCTCCTGGGTGGACATCACCATGCCTCGCACGGCGTTGAGGAACACGCGCTTGCCGTCCATGTGCGGGTACATGAGGGCGTTGTGCTCGCGGTCCTTGGGATCGTAGTCGAGGTACGGCAGGCGCTTGATCTCGAAGATCTTGAGGCACAGGTCGTTGGCGCCACCGCCGTCGGCGTACGCCGAGGTGTAGAGCACGCCGGCGCGCGGGTCATCGGTCTCCATCGGGCCAAGGATGGCCGCCGCGGCACCGTCGCCGAACAACACCGTGACGTCGCGACCGCGCGTCGTGAAGTCGAGCGCGTGGCTGTGGAGCTCCGCGCCGATCAACAGGATCCGCTTGTACATCCCGGTGCGGATGAACGCGTCCGCCATCTGCAGGCCATAGATGAAGCCCGAGCACTGCTGGCGGATGTCGAAGCACGCGCAGCTGCGATCGGAGATGCCGAGCTTCTTCTGCAGCACGACGGCGGTGCCGGGAAAGTGAAAGTCCGGAGACAGCGTCGCGAAGATGATGCAGTCGACGTCGTTGGCCTCGAGGCCGGCATCGGCGAGCGCGCGATTGGCCGCGTTCAGCGCGAGGTCACTGGTCGCGGTCGTGCCGTCGTTCGGCACGTAGCGGCGTTCCCGGATGCCGGTGCGCTTCTGGATCCACTCGTCGTCGGTCTCGGTCTGCTTGGTCTCGCACCGCACGTGGAGGTCGTTGAGGTACGGGAGCTCGGCGTTCGGGACGACGCGGTCCGGGACATAGCTACCGAGCCCCAAGAACTTCGTGCGGATCATTTGCCCAGAGGGATACACCATCCCGACGCCTTGCGACACGCGTGTCATCACCCGCCGCGTTACACTGCACGCGTGCGAATCGCCGTGATGCTCGCCGTGGCGATCGTCCTCGGTGCGTGGGTCGTGCCGAGCTCGCCTCGCGCGCGCCCGGGTTGGGTCCTCTATGACCGGTACTGTCTCGCCTGTCATGGCGCGTCGGGCGATGGTCGTGGACCCGCGGCGCCGTACACGCGTGGCGCGCCGCGCGATCTGACCCGCGGCGACCACGCGTGGCGCACGACCGCGACTGGCGAGCCTCCCACCGACGACGATCTGCGCCTCACGCTGCGCCACGGTGCGCCCGGGACGTCGATGCCGGGCTTCGATCTGACGCCGTCGCAGATCGACGAGCTGATCGCCGTGGTGAAGGCGTTCGCTCCCGCCGCGTTCGCGATGCGAGCTTCCCCGATCAAGCTGGGACCTGCGCCGGCGGTCGATGCCACGCGTGGCGCCGACCTGTGGCTCAAGGCTGGATGCTCGTCGTGTCACGGTCCGGACGGCAGGGGCACGAGTCCCGTCGCGCGCGCAATACCAACCCCCCCATATGATCTGACGCGCGAGGTGCTGCATCGCCCGCGTATGGGCGACAAGCGAACCGCTGCCGCATGGAGCATCGCCACCGGCCGCTCGACCATGCCGGGCTATGCGGGTGCGTTACCCGATGCGGACATCTGGGCGCTCGCGGATCACGTCGTCGCGCTGAACGCGCACGCGATCGAGACGCGCGGCCTGTCCGATCGTGCGATCGAAGCCGACCGCAAGGCCCGGCTCGCTGCCGCGCGCTGGCCGGGGAACGATCCCGACGAGGCCGTCGTTTGGGGCGGTCCGATCCCGCCGCAGGGTCCCGCTCCGGCGAGCCTCGCGCCCGCGCAGGCGTCGCTGTCCGCGCAGCAGTGCGCGCGGTGCCACAACAAGCAGGTTCGCGAGTGGTCGCCATCGCTGCATGCCGGCGCATCGTCGCCCGGGCTCGCGGCGCAGATGCTCGGCATGCGACCCGCCGAGGCCGCGCGTTGCCTCGACTGTCATGCACCGCTCGCCGAGCAGCGCACCGATCGCGCGCTGCAAAGCCAGGGCCTGTCGTGCGCGGGTTGTCACGTGCGCGCCTGGAAGCGGCACGGGCCACCGAACGTCGCGCCGTCGCTGCTACCGATCGCCGGATATCCGCTGGCGACGCTCGATCTCTACGAGCGCGCGGATTTCTGCGTCGGCTGTCATCAGCTACCGCCGCGCACCGCGCTGGACGGTCGCCCGCTGCTCGATACCTATCGCGAGTGGCTCGAGGGTCCGTACATGAAGCGCGGCATCCAGTGCCAGCACTGCCACATGCCGAACCGCGAGCACACGTTCCTCGGCATCCACGATCGCGACACGTTTCGCCAGGGCATCGAGCTGACCGCGCGCACCCACGTCAAGGGCGGCGCGGTCACCGTCGTCGCGA
The DNA here is from genome assembly GCA_037720695.1 of Kofleriaceae bacterium. Classification (GTDB taxonomy): domain Bacteria; phylum Myxococcota_A; class Polyangia; order Haliangiales; family Haliangiaceae; genus JABFXX01. The sequence goes on from JBBJLY010000102.1 coordinate 9,072, forward strand.
CACTCGCGAATATCGGCGCCGGGCATTACCTGCCGACCACTCCGACGCCTGCCGCGTGGCTCTCGATCGAGCTGCTCGATGCGCGTGGCAAGCCAATCGCCGGCGCGAGCGACAAGCTGCGGATCGGCCGCGACATCTACTTCGACGGTAGCTGGCACGAGCGCAGTGACACGCGGATCCCACCGGGAGAACGGATCACGCTGTCACGCGTGTGGCGATCAGGCCGGGTCGCGGAGGCGGTGACGGCGCGGATCGTCGTCGAGGTCCACCCCGACGACTACTACGACCGGCTGTATCAACTGCGGCTCGCCGGGAAGCTGTCCGCCGAGCGGCGCAGCTTGTACGACCAGGCGCTGGCGCGCGCGCGCAAGAGTCGCTACGTCGCCGAGCAGCGCGACCTCGCGATCAAGCGTTAGCGTGACGAGTGCTGGACCCGCTCGATCACCTGCTGGATCGCCGGATCTGACTCGCAGCCCGCCAGCTTGACCTCGACCGCCTCGAGCGCGACATCGAGCTGCTCCTTGATCCCGGTGCGCTTCGCGATCGACTCCGAGCGATCGTCGATCCGGTCCTCGCTTGCAGGTCGCGGCTGCCCGAGCTCGGCGAGCAACGCCTTGCGCTGGTCGAGTGCGGCGGTCATCTGGGTCGCCCTGTCGGCGCACGTGATGCCAGGCACCGCCCCGAGCGCCGTGAACATCTCGACCGAGCCGCGCAGCAGGCGCTCGAGGTCGGCATCGGTGATTTTGGCGGGCACCGCGCTGCCGGGTGCGGTGGAACCAGCGTCCACAGCGACGGTGACCACCGGCGCGCTCCCGGAACCCTGCGCGGCGTCCGACTTGCCGCAGCCGGCCAGCGCGAGCACGACCCAAAGCGGCGCAAACCTCATCGCCCGCGTATCCCATCGCCGATCACAGCCGTCAAGTTGCATGTCATCCTCGAGCCAATGATCATCGCCTGCTCCGGCTGCGACAGTCGGTATGACGTGACCGGGCATCCGATCGGCCAGCAGTTTCGCTGCCGGTGCGGCGCGGTCATCACGCTCGAGGCGCCCTCCTCGCAGGCCAGGTTACTGACCTGTCCGCACTGCGGCGCAGGCGTGGCGCCGTCGGCGGCCGCGTGCAACCACTGCAATCACGAGCTGCTGCTGAAGGCATGTCCACGCTGCCTGTCGCGCGTGTTCCACGGCCACAAGCACTGCCCCGACTGTGGCGCCGAGCTGTCAATTGCTGCGATCGCCGAGGCCAAGGAAGATCATCCGTGCCCGCGGTGCGAGCACCCGCTCGGCGCGCGCCGGGTCGGCGACCTCGTGGTCGACGAGTGCATGAAGTGCCGCGGGCTGTTCCTCGATCACATCGCGATCAAGCGGGTCGTCACCGATCGCCAGCAGTCGCGTGCCGACGCGCTGCTCGGCGCGTTGCCGCGCGCGCAGCTCGCAATCCTGCCTCCGGATGGACGGATGTACATCAAGTGTCCGATGTGCCACGTCGTGATGAACCGGACGCAGTTCGCCGAGGGAGCCGGGGTCGTGGTCGACGTCTGCAAGACGCACGGCACGTTCTTCGACATTGGCGAGCTGCCGCGCATCATCGAGTTCGTGCAGCAGGGCGGGCTCGAGAAGGCGGAGAAGAAGCAGCTCGAGCGGCTGCGCGCTTCGGCCAAGCGCGACCAGCAGGACGCGCGATCTGCCCAGGCGATGGCGACCGGGCACGGCGGCGACCTCCCGCGAAGCTCGGGCCAATCCGCCGGCGGTGCGCTGATCGATCTGCTGACCTCCCTCTGGCGCTGAGTCGGGCGCTGAGTCAGCTCTCGCTCGACTCGGTCGGCCGCGCGAGTGCATTCATCGGATAGGTCGGGCGCGCGGACGACTGCACGGTGCCGAGGTCGATGTCCTCCGGCGCGAGCGGCAACCGGACCTCGACCACCGAGCCCTTGCCGCGACCTGGGCTGCGCGCCAGCACCGCGCCGTCGTGGAGCTCGATCAACCGCTTGACGAAGGTGAGTCCGAGGCCGAGGCCGCCGTAGCCGTCGGCGCCGACCCGACCGCGCACGAACATGTCGAACACCCTGGGCAGCAGCTCGGGCGGGATCCCGTGGCCGTCGTCGGCGACGCGCACCACGACCTCGCCCGGATCGACGCGGAGCGTGACGTGGATGTGGCCACCCGCATCGGTGTGCATCGCCGCGTGGTCGATCATGTTGCTGATCGCCTGGTGCAGGCGCATGGCATCGCCGGTGACGACCGGATCAGCATCACCCACCACATCGAAGGACAGCACGAGCTGGCGGGTCGCCACGATCGCGCTGATGTCCTCGACCGCGCGCCGCACGACGTCGCCGAAGTTCACCGGCTCGCGCAGCAGCTCGAACTGGCCGGTCGCGATCCGCGTGACATCGAGCAGGTCGTTGACGATCCGGGTCACGTGCGCGAACCGACGCTCGACGATGTGCGCGATGTGCCGATCGGCTTCGGTCTGTGAGCCCTGGACGAACAGGTCGAACGCGACCTGCAGCGTCTGCAGCGGATTGCGCAGCTCGTGCCCGAGGATCTCGACGAAGTCGTGACGCTCGCGCTGGGTCTCGTCGAGCTGGCGCAGCTTGGTCTCGAACACCTCGGCCTCGAAGCGCTTCCGCTGCTCGCGGAGCTCGTGATCGTGGAGCTGCCGCTGCGATTCGCGGAGCTCGTCGGCCTTGAGCTTCAGCGCGCGCGTGCGCTCCTGGAGCTGGAGGTAGACCCGGATCTTCGCGCGCAACACCTCCGCGCGGATCGGCTTGACCAGGAAGTCGAAGCCGCCGGCCTCGTATGCGTCGTCGATCGCCTGGTCATGCCACGACATGCCGGTCACGAACACGATCGGCGTGCCGCGGTTGCGCTCGCGCGCGCGGATCATCCGGGCGGTCTCGATCCCGCTCATGCCGGGCATCTGGACATCGAGCAGGATCACCGCGAAGTCCTGATCGAGGAGCTTTGCGAGCGCCTCGAGTCCGGACGACGCGGTCACCAGCCTGCGGCCGAGCGGCGCGAGCGCGGACTCGATCGCGACCAGGTTCGCCGCGTTGTCGTCGACCGCGAGGATATCGTCGCCGATCCCGACGTCGAGCGCCGCATCGTCAGCCGCGAGGTCGGGATCGAACTCGCTCATCACGCCTGATCAGCGTAGCCAGCTATTCGGCGCAGGTACAACGAACATGCAGGAACACGACGGCCCTGCGGTGAGATTCGATCGAATCGTGCGCCCGTGTCATGCGTGCGCGAGCGCTCGCGAGCTTCAGCGTCGGCGGCGCCAGCACAGCGCGAGCAGCACGAGCATCACCGGCCAGCCCGCGAGACCGCCCGAGCTGCACGCGTAATAGCTACCGCGGTCCTCGACCAGATCGAGCGGGCCGAGCCCCTCGCCATCGAGCGGGATGATGGTCGTCCCGGCCGAGTGCTCGACGATCATCTCGGCATGTTTCTGACCGGTGGTGCGGGCGCTGAACACGACCAGGTAGCGGCCGGACAGCGTTGGCATCACGGTGCTCGACTGCGGGGTGGCAACGATCGCGAAGTCCGCGGCGTCGACGCCCTCGATCCGGGCGCCCGTGATCGTGATCGGGGCGTCCGTACAATTGGTGATGTCCACCGGCTGACCGAACGTCGTGGTGTCGATCTCGTTCGAGCCGAGGTCGACGATCTCCGGGGTCGCGCCGATCCCAGGTGCGAGCGCGGTCGCCATCAGCTGGACCTGGCGCGGTTCGGCGCCGGGGATGTCGGTCACCAGCGTCAGCGTGCTGACAATCGGGCCGGCGGCCTCGGGCACGACCTCGAGGTCGAACTTGATCTGGTTCGCACCGAGCGGCTCGACCGCGATCGGCACCGCGGGCAACGTCGCGATGAACGGCGCGCCGGGCTCGGTGATCTGCGTGATCTGGAACCCGCCGTCGGTGGTGCCGAGCACGGTGAAGCTGCGGGACCGGGTCTGGCCACTGCAGACCGGGCCGAAGTCGACCTCGCCGTCGGGATCGAGCGACATCGTGGCCGTGACCGCGCGCGCCGTGATCTGCGACGTGCGCGTCCTCCCACCCTCGTACAACACCGTCAGCGTGCCGCTGGCCTCGCCCGCTGCCGTCGCCTCGAAGCGCACCAGTACCTGGGTGGTCGCGCCGGGTCCGAGCGGCAGCGGCATCGTCGGGCCCGAGATTATCGCGATCCCGGCGCCGGCGAGCGCCACCGACTCGAGCGTGGTCGCGACCGCACCTGAATTGCCGATCGTGATGATCTGCTCGATCGGCTCGCCGACGCGCGTCGGGACGAGCGCTGCCGGGCTGGGTGAGATGTCGAGATTCGAGTCGACGCCGTTGCACGACAGCGGGACGTTGATGGTCGGCGTCGACGGATCGTCGCTCTGGATCGTGAACGTGCCGACGACCCCACCGACCGTGGTCGGATGGCAGCTCACGCTGTACTGCACGAGGCCGCCCGGCGGGACGGAGGAGGTCGGCCCGGCGTAGCCGAACGGTCCGGACACCGCGACGTTGCCGATCGTCAGCGTCGAGCCGCCGAGGTTGCGGGCGGTGACCGTCGCCGCGTTCGAGGTGGTGTCGCGACGGACGTCGCCGAACGCGATCGAGCCCGGCGAGACGTCGATGTCGATCGGCGGTGGAACACCGTAGCCACTCAGCGAGACCGTGCGCTGCGCGCCGTCGGAGAAGTAGATCGTGACGGCGCACGACTGCGGTCCAGCGACCGAGGGGTGGAACGAGGTCGAGAACGAGTACTCGAGATAATCGGCGGTCGGGCACGCCAGGTTGTCGCCCGGGTCGACGATCGGACACTGCTCCTCGCGGTTCCCGGTCCCGTTGACACAGCCGATGATTTCGCACGTCCGGTAGACCTCGGCCGGCAGTCCCTGCGCGTCGACCACAAAGTCACCGCAGCCGCCGACCGCGGTGACGAGGTCGTAGTTGGCACCCGAGGCGGGACTGACGTAGGTCACCAGCGGCGCCGACGTCTGCCCGACCTGCAGGGTCCCGAAGTCGGTCGCCGGCGTGTAGACATTCACGAGCTCGTGCTCGGTGGTCGACAGCGCGGGCGGTTCCTGGCAGCCGACCAGCGCCAGCACTGTCAGGGCAAACGTAAACCTCATCACGAGGAGGATCTCGTCCGCTGAACCGGGTGTCAATCGGTGCGAGCTGGACCTACATCACGGCTCGGTAACCCAGCGCTCGGCGGTCGCCCGCTTGAGATCCGGAGTGCTGCAATCCTTGTAGGCGGGGTGCAGCGAGCCGAGGTTCAGCGGTCCGCTGCCGGCGCACGGAACGTAGTGCGACATCGGGCGCGGCGGGAACCCGACGTTCGGCATCTTGCGGGTCGCGATGCCGACGAACTGGATCATCCAGCCGTGCGAGGGCCACTCGATGTCCCACACCAGCCAGGCCCGCATCGGCCTGCCCGTGCGATCGCGCGCGGGCTCGAACGTCAGCGAAAACACCTCGCGCAGCGCGATGTTCTCGAGGTCGTAGCCGGGACGCTTGAGCCACTTCACGCGGGTGACCTTGCCGGTCTCGCTGACGTCGAGCAGGAGCCACGCCTTGGTCCACGCGTCGGACAGGATCGCGGCATCGCTGTAGGCCGGCGCCTTGACCGAAGGCTTCGCCGGCTTCGGCGGTACCGGCGGCGCCAGCTTGTCCTCGATGATGATCACCTCGTCGGCATGTGCGACCTGCGCGAGGACGATCAGCATGACGAGGGCGCGCTTCATACTTCGTGGGGCATCGGTCGCCGCGGAGCGCGGAAGTAGCGCAGCGGCGAGTAGGGGCCAAAGTTGCTGACGCGTGAGGTGTAGAGGTCGGCGTAGTCGTTGACCTGCTCGCCGAATCGCGAGTTCTCGTTGCCCTCGCGCAGGCACGAGCCCCAGTGCGAGTTGTAGGCGCGGTCGATCCGGTCTTCCAGCAAGTCGACCTCGGTGGTCATCAGCTTCGCGCGATCGCGGAGCGCGTCGATCGACCCGCGGGTCTGCCGTCGCTCCTCCTCGACGCGCACGCGCAACGGCGCCGAGGTCGCCGGATCTTCCAGCAGGCGCTGGATCTTCTTCAGGCGCAGCGACTGATAGTCGATCTCCGACTCGAGATTGCGGTGCCGACGATCGAGCAGCTCGAGATCCTGGATCTGCGCCTCGAGCCGGTCGCTGACCGAGATCTCGCGCTCGAGCTCCTGCAGCACCATCGCGGTGCGCCACATGTGCTGCTTGCGCAGCCGCAGGATGTCGCCATAGATGTGGTCGCCGATGTAGAGCACCTGCTCGCCGCGGGTGCCGGTCATCTGCTCGAACGCGATGACGTTGCCGCCCTGGTAGATCTTGTCGCGCGTCAGGTGCTTGATCTCGCCGTGGTCCACCGGGGCGTTGGTCGCCGGATCGATCTGGACGAATGGCCGCAGATCGTTGAAGAACGCTGGCTTTGCGCCGCCGACGATCACGATGTCGAAGTAGTTCCGCCACGACGGGTATGCCTTGCGCTCGCCGTCGAGCAGGTACGACATCACGACCGACGTGTAGTCGTAGAGCGAGTTGGTGAGCAAGAACAGCTTCTTGCCGGAGCTCCTGAACTTGTGCAGCGTCTCGCCGAGCAGCGGATCCTTGACGATGAACGACGCTAGCTCGCCCTTGATCACGCTCTTCAGCGTGTCGTCGCGATGGGCCTCGTCGATCGCGGTCCGGATGTCGCCGAACAGCTTGTCGTAGTCGACGTTACCGGTGACCCGATCCGCCCAGTCGACCAGCGTCGTGTACATCACCGCCTCGGGCAGACCGAACAGCGTGTCGATCCACTCCCAGCGATCGTTGGACAGGTTGATCTTCTCGTTGCGGTAGGTCGCCTTGCGCTCGTCGTGCGTGAGCTCGCGGAAGCCGTGGAAGCACCGGCCGATGTGGCTGTGGCGATCGAGCTTGAACACGTTGCCGAGCTGGCGATCGACCATGACGCCACGGATCGCCCACCGCGGGTCGTACTCGATCTCGCGGATCGCCTCCGGATAGCCGTGCTTGCCGATCAGCTTGTTGAGCGTCAGCTCGATCGACAGCTTCTCCAGCCGGTCCTGGTGATACAGGGCCAGCGTGTAGTCCATGTCGAACCCGATCATCTCGATCGTGTCCATGCGCAGGTTCCGGTTGCAGAACACCCGGTTCTTGCGTGCGACGTCGATCTCTGTCGTGGTCTCTCCGAGCAGCGTGCCGAGCTGCTGGTCGAGATCGCCGGTACCCATTCGATCCGATTGTAGCCGGAACTCGCCGGCGGTGGCCCACGGAACTACCGCGTGCGGATACATTAGAGCCATGGTCGCGTCGCCACCCGCCTGGAACCGGAGCTCTGACCCGTTCGCCGAGCTGATCTCGGCCGAGGCCATCGCGGCCCGCGTCGCCGAGCTCGGGGCCAAGATCACGGCCGACTACGCGGCCCGCTCCGGGGACATCGTCGTGGTCGCCGTCCTCAAAGGCTCGGTGATCTTCCTCGCCGACCTGGTCCGCCACATCGCGGCCCCGATCGTCGTCGATTTCATCGGCATCTCCTCGTACGGCGATGCCACCGTGTCGTCGGGCGTCGTCCAGATCACCCAGGACCTGTCTCGACCGATCGAGGGCAAACACATCATCGTCGTCGAGGACATCGTCGACACCGGCCACACCGTCGCGTACCTGATGGAGAACTTTCAGACCCGGCGCCCGGCCTCGATCGCGCTGTGCTCGTTGCTCCACAAGCCGGAGCGCGCCGAGCGTGACGTCACGATCGACTATCTCGGCTTCACGATCCCGAACAAGTTCGTCGTCGGCTACGGCCTCGACATCTCGCAGCAATACCGAAACCTGCCGTTCATCGGCTACGTCCAGGGCACGTGAACCCGGACGGACTAGCCAAGCTACCTGCGGCGCTGTTCGAGATCGGCAAGCTCGTCGGCTCCGATCTCGATCCCGGGATCCTGCTGTCGCGCATCGCCGAGCTGGTCTGCGAGCTGATCTCTGCAAAGTCGTGCTCCGTCATGCTGCTCGACGCCGACCGCAAGCGCCTGCTCGCAAAGGCGGCCTACGGGCTGCGCACGGAGCGCATGCATTCGCTGTCGTTCCGCGTCGGCGAGGGCGTCGCCGGCTGGGTCGTCGAGCGCGGCGAGTCCGCGCTGATCGACGACGTTGCCAACGACCCGCGGTTCATCGCACTCGACAACAACCAGACCCCGATCGCCTCGATGCTGTGCGTCCCGCTGCTCGCGCGCAACGATCGCGTCGGCGTGGTGACCGCGACCAGCGAGCGACCCGGCGCGTTCGACCGCGACGACCTCGAGCTGGTGCGGTTCATCGCGCGCACGATCGCGCTCGACATCGAGAACGTGCGCCTCCACCGGGTCGCCGTCACCGATCCGCTGACCGGCGCCTACAACCGCGAGTTCCTGCTCCAGCGCCTGCCGCAGGAGATCGAGGCCGCGATCGAACGCGATCGCACGCTCTCCGTGGCGATGATCGATGTCGATCATTTCAAGGCCGTCAACGACCAGCATGGCCACGGCGTCGGCGATGTCGTGCTCGCCGAGGTCGCCCGGCGGTTGCGCGGAGCGATCCGTACCGGTGACGTCCTGGTCCGCTACGGCGGCGAGGAATTCCTGGCCGTGCTGCCGAAGGCCGACGCGGGCCGCGCGTGGGAGGTCGGTGAGCGGATGCGACAGCGCGTGTGCGAGCGTGCGTTCGATGTCGGCGATGGCGTCGCGCTGTTGCTGCGGATCTCCGTCGGTATCGCGCAGTGGCGGGTCGGCGAGAACATGCCAGATCTGATCGAGCGTGCCGACACGGCGCTGTATGGCGCCAAAGATCGGGGGCGCAACCGGGTCGAGGTCGCGCCATGACCGACGACCACAACAAGCCGAAGCACCCTCCGATCGACGAGGTGTTCGGCACGCCGCGCGCGGGACCGCTCCTGCCGCCAACGACCGATGGTCCGCTGCCGGCGGATCAGGGCACGCGCCCGCCGACCGATCGGCCGACGACACCCGGCTACCCGCTGCCACCAACGCCCGCACCGCCGGTACGCCGTCCACCGACCCTGCCGCCACCGATCCCCGATCGCGCGCTGCCAGGCTGGGCGACCGCGTCTGCGCCGCTCCCCGAGCCTCCGATCGTCCCACCGATCGGCCCACCGATCGGCCCACCGATCGGCCCACCGATCGGCCCACCGATCGGCCCACCGATCGGCCCACCGATCGGCCCGCCAGAACCGGCACCACCCGAGCCGGATGTCGCGATCGAGGAGCCCCTGCTTCCCGCGAGCTACAGCGAGCAGGACCTGCGCGCCGCGGTCGGAGTCCCGCCGCTCACCGAGTCGCGGCCGACGCGCGCACCGGATCCGGTTCCGCAGGACGACGACGACGACCAGCCGAAGAAGCCCGGTGGCCGCGCGACGATCATCGTCGCGATCCTCAGCGTCCTGATCGGGCTCGCGATCGCGACGTTCGTGCTGCTCGGGCGGATCAACAGCAACCGCTACGTCGTCACCTGCGGTGCGCAGCAGATCATCGCGCAACAGGGTCGCTCGTTCCCGCCGTGGGGCGAGAACCCGCTCCTGGGCGCGCAATGGAAGCCGATCGCGATCCCGCCCGAGGCGGTCTGCGAGTCGCTCGAGACCGATGATCTCGACGTGGTGACGATCTCGTTCCGCGATCGGCTGGTCCAGCGTGCGGAGGACATGCTGATGAAGGGCGACGGCACCAAGGTCGACGAGGCCGCCGCGATGCTCGAGCAGGCGCAGATCCTCGCGCGCGATCCTCGCTACCAGGATGCCCGCAAGTACATCCAGCGCGTGCTGGGTGACGTCACCTACTGGCGCGCGTCCGCGAAGCTCAAGGAGGCGGCCGGCTTGCTGCAGGATGCGAGCAAGCAGTTCGAGAGCGCGGTCGCCAGCCAGCCCCGGATCGCGACCGATGCCGACGCGTGGGCCAGGTTCGTCAAGGAGCTGACCGCGAAGCTGCAGGCGGGTCCTGCCGGCGTCACCCAGGCGTTCCCACCGACGCCGCCGGCCGAGGGCTCGGGGCGAACACCTGCACCGCCCGGGGTCGCGCTGCCCGTCGAGCCAGATCGCGGCAGCGGCAGTGCAACCACACCAACACCCGACGCCGGGATCCCGAGCGGCGGGGTGCTGCTCTAGCTACGGCGACAGCGCGCGCGAGCCGGCATCGAGCCGCGCGTGGGTCAGCGCTGCGAGAAACGGTGCGAGTGGCTGGCCCGTTGCTGGTGACTCGCCGAGCGCGGCGATCCGCCAGCGGTAGACCTCTCCCGCGCTCGTGCCAGCGACCAGCTGGCGATCGCGCACCGCGAGTGCGAGCACGGCACCGTCGACGCGCAGCCGCGAGCGCTCCCGACCGTCGAAGCTCCACAACCGGACCGCGCCATCCATCGCGCCCGTGACGATGGCGTCAGCGGTGAAGCCGATCGCGCCGACGTCGCCGCCGTGCTCGAGCGTGCGCTCGCGGACCGTCGCGACATCCCACAGCCCGACGTCGCCGGTCACGCTCGATGCCGCGACCCAGCGAGCGTCGCTCGAGAACGCCACGGCAGTGACGCCCCCCTTGCGCCGGCCGAGCTCGCGCGTCGTCCGGGTGGCGAGATCCCACAGCCGCACCTGGCCATGCCACGACGAGCCGCCCACGACGTGACGACCATCGGGCGAGAACGTCAGGTAATCGACCATGCCGGCGGCACCCGGCAGCGTGCGCGTGCTGCTGCCGTCGAGCGCGAGCACGGTCAGGCTCCCGTCGACGCCGCCGACCGCGATGCTGCGATCATCAAAAGCCAGCGCGGGGATCTTCGCGTCGCGGATCGTCGCCAGCAGGCGTGACGAGCTACCCGCTGCGTCCCACACGCGGATCTCGCCACTCGCGAGGCAGGCCACGACGCTCCGGCCATCGCGGGTCAACGCGAGCGACAGCACCTGCCCTGGCGCATCGAGCACCTGCCCTGCGGCACCGGTCGCATCCCACAGCCGGATCTTGCGGTCGAACCCGGCGGTCGCGATCCGTGCACCATCCGCCGACACTGCCGTCGCGCTCACGCCCTCGGCATGACCCGGGAGCTCGACCCGGCGCGCCCCCGTCCACAGCAGCGCCGCGCCGCGATCGCCGCCGATCACGACGATGCGGGCATCCGGCGCGCCCGCGATCGTCGACACCAGCCCGAAGCTCTTCGGCGGTTGTTCGCCGAGCTCGCCGCGAAGCTGCCACAGGCGCGTCGTGCCGTCGTCGCTGTCGCTCGCGATCCAGCCGCCTTCGGGCGACAGCCTGACGCCGCGGACCTCCGCGCCGTGCTTGCCGACCACGCGCTGATCGCCGGTCGACAGATCGACCACGACGACCTGGTGATCGGAGAGTCCGGCCACGATCATGCTCGCGTCTGCCGCGAGATCGAAGTCGGTGATCTCGCCGAGCGCCGGCAGCGCGCGACTCGTGCCGGTCGCCAGCGACCACACGCGCAGCGACGAGTCACTCGCGAGCGTCACCGCGTGCGTGCCATCGCGCGACACGGCGAGCTCCGTGATCGCCACGCCACTACCCACGAGCACGCGCGCGTTGCCGTCGGGCAGCGACCACACGATCAGCTGGCCATCGGTCGTGGCGGCGGCCGCCGCCGCGGCAGTCCCGATCAGCGCGGACGTCGCGAGGTTCCGGTCCAGGGTGATGCCGGCGGGCACGGCCAGCGGATGCGCGACGCGGACCTCGCGGTCCCACCAGGTCAGCGCACCGTCGGCCATCGCGAGGAAGCGGTCCTCGTGGCGTGCGAAGCCGGCGAGCGGAAACGGCGTCCACTGCAACTCCCCGCGATCGGCCGCATTCGCGAACCGGCGCAAGCCACCACCACGAACCGGCAGCACGATCGCCTGACCCGCACCCGAGAACGCGGGATACGCCAGCCTGCCGCCGAGCTCGGCGGGGATCGGGGTGACGGTGCCGGTCGCGAGCTCGAGCACCGACGTCTGCTTCTGCGCGCCGTCGGCGATCGCGAGCCGCGTTCCATCAGGCGACCACTGCACGGCGTTCGCGGTGCGCTGCGGTCCGCGCGCCGATCCGGTCGCGAGCTCGATCACGCGGAGCCCGGTCGGCCCTGGCTGCGCGTAGTGCCGGCCATCGGGAGAGAACTTGCCCATCGCCGCCGTCAGATCGCGTGCCAGCACGTGCGTCGCCACACCGCGTGCGCGCGCGTCGATCGCGAGGGTCCGCGCGCGCTCGGGCTCCGCACCCGAGGTCGGGTAGGTCTTCAGCCACGCGACGGCAGCGGTCGGATCGCGCGCCAGCTCGCCGGCCGCATTCGCGAGGATCAGGCGATCGCGCTCGGCCCTCGTCGCGTTGCGTTCGCGGACGATGCTGCGCACGCTCGCGACCGCCGTGATCGCCAGCGCCGCGAGCAGCACCGCGGTCACCCCGACGACCGCACGGTGTCGCCGGATCCAGCGCGCGATCAGCGTCGCGCGCGAGTAGCGGTGGGCGGCGACCAGCTGGCCGGTCTGGAACCGCCGCAGATCGGTCGCGAGCTCGCCCGCGCTCGGATACCGCTCGGCGAGATCGTGCGCCATCGCCTTGGTCACGATCGTGGCCAGATCAGCCGGCACATCGGGCTGGCGGAGCTCGATCGCGGTCACCGGCTCGCCTGCGGTGAGGCGCGTGATCACCTGATCGGGCGTCGAGCCGTGATGCGGCCAGCGACCGCTCAGCAGCTCGTACAGGATCGCGCCGATCGCGTAGACGTCCGCGCGCTGATCGAGCGGCTTGCCCATCGCTTGCTCGGGCGCCATGTACACCGGCGTGCCAAGCACGTCGCCGGCCTGGGTCAGCGGCGGCGGAGCATCGGGCAACCGGTACGGTCCATCCTCGAGCTCGGGCTCCGGCTCCACCAGATCCTTCGCGAGCCCCCAGTCGATGACGACGGTCTCGCCAAACTCGCCGACCAGCACGTTCGCCGGCTTGAGATCGCGATGGATGATCCGCTCGCTGTGGGCGTAGGCCATCGCGTCCGCCACCGCGATCACGTGCGGCAACAGCGCGAGGCGTTCGTCGAGGGACTTGCTCGCTGCGATCACGGCGTCGAGGGGTCGGCCCGCCACCAGCCGCATCGAGTAGTAGGGCTCGCCCGACGGCCACCGGCCGACGTCGTACAGCGGCACGATCGACGGATGCTGCAGCCGGGCGGTGATCATCGCCTCGCGCAGGAACCGCGCGTGTCCGCGATTCTCGATAAGCTCCTTGATCGCGACCCGCCGCTTGAGCGTGCGGTCTTCGGCCTCGAAGATCCTGCCGATGCCGCCCTGCGCCACCTCACCGAGGATCGCGTAGCGCCGGACCTCCGCGATCGGCAACTGGTCGTCCGGCTCGGTCACCAGCGGGATCGGGTCGACCGGCGTCAGGCGCGACGCGCGCGCCGTTGGCTTGCTCGCGTCGCACGTCTCGTCGTGCCAGCGGGGTTTGCGCGTCATGACGTCCATCGCCACGTCGACGATGCAAGCGCGAGACCCGCGCGCACCACTACATCGTCGGTTCGCCCGTGTTCCGGGGTCAGCCCGTCTGGGGGCAGTTGGGGCGCCACGACGTGTTCGTACACGCTTCCCGCGCCTTCGTGCAGAAGCCTTCGCCCTCGACGCCGCCCTGCACGGCCCCGAGCTGGTCGTTGCTCAGCGTCAGCGAGCGGAGCGTCTGTTTCTCGAGCTTCAGACGCCTAGTGCTTCGTTTCATGAGGCACGAGGGTAGCACGCGACGCGCCACGCTCGACGGCGTCGCTTGTTACACGCGATGCGACACGTTCACGCGACTTGCGCGACAGCCTGTAACACGCGCGGCTGCACGCCTGTACGTACAGGTACAGGTGCACCTGCCCTCACGAGGTAGGATGGGGCATGGCCTCCGAAAGTCCGGCGACCACACCGGAACAACCGGACGGGCCGGATTCGCCCACGCCGTACGAGCCCCTGCTGTTCGTCGTGCTCGAGTGCGATCGCCCGCTCGCTGGAGGTGCACGCTACTCGCTCACTAGCATCGATCGCGTCGTCGTCGGTCGCGGCACGGAGCGCACCGTTACCCATCACGATCGCGATCTCGATCTCCGGATCCCGAGCCAGCTGCTGTCGACCAATCACATCGCGATCGCGCGCGATGGCGAGGGCTGGCTGGTGCAGGACCTCGACTCGCGCAACGGCACCTTCCTGAACCGTCGCAAGGTGACGCGCGAGCAGCTGCGCGATGGCGACCTGCTCGAGCTCGGGCGGGTGGTGATGCGGTTCCGCGTGCTCCCGACCAGCCCCGCCAGAGCGGCGACCTACGCGCCGGTCGGCTTCGCGACGCTGGTGCCGTCGATCGCCACCGACCTCGAAGAGCTCGCGCGGATCGCCGCCTCGCCGCTTCCGATCTTGCTGCTTGGTGAGACCGGCACCGGCAAGGAGCTGATCGCGCGGGGCATCCACGAGCTCTCGGGGCGCTCCGGTCCCCTCGTGCCAGTCAACTGCGGCGCGCTGTCCTCCACCCTGCTCGACAGCCAGTTGTTCGGTCACATCCGGGGCTCGTTCACCGGGGCGCTGCGCGACGAGCCCGGCTTCGTCCGGAGCTCGGACGGCGGCACACTGTTCCTCGACGAGATCGGCGATCTACCTGCAGCGGCGCAGGCCGCCCTGTTGCGCGTGCTGCAGGAGCGGGAGGTCGTCCCGGTCGGTGGCACCCGGGCGGTGCCGATCGATCTGCGGATCGTCGCGGCCACGCATCGCCAGCTCGATCTGCTCGCCGCACGTGGCGACTTCCGATCCGACCTCTACGCGCGGCTGTCCGGTCACGTCCACTACCTCGCTCCGCTCCGCGAGCGCCGCGAGGACCTCGGTGTGATCGTCGCCGACCTGCTGCAGCGCGGCGCACCGAACCACGGCGCCAACCTCCGCTTCACCGCCGACGCCGCCCGCGAGCTGGCGACCAGCGACTGGCCGCTCAACATCCGCCAGCTCGAACAGAGCCTCGCGCGCGCGGTCACGCTCGCCGACGATGGGCTGATCCACGCCCGCCACCTCGCCGTACCGCAGCGTGGCGCGGTCGAAGATCGCAGCGCGCCGATCCCGATCGATGATGCCGCGCGGCGCGACGAGCTGCATGGCCTGCTCGCGCGCCACAAGGGCAACATCAGCGAGATCTCGCGCGTCATGGGCTGCTCGCGCATGCAGATCCACCGGTGGATGCAGCGCTACGGCTTCGACGCGGAATCGTTCCGTCGCTAGCGGCACAGGGGTTGCTGCGGCCGCGGTCATGCGCATTCGATTCGATCGTGGAACGTTGGTACTGGAGGCGGAGTCGGCCGAGGAAGATCCGTCGCAGATTCCAGGAGCTGAGTGGGATCCCGAGACCCGCGCATGGCGGGTTCCGGCCGAGCGCCATCGCGAGCTGTTGGTCCGCGGTGCGGACGCGGCCGTCCGGTTTTCGGACGAGATCCGCCCAGCCACGCTCGCGGGAGGCTGGCAACTCCCGCCGCTGCGCTGGTATCAGGAGGCCGCGCTCGCGCACTGGAATGCGGCCGGGCAACGCGGGGTGATCGCGCTGCCGACGGGATCTGGCAAGACGCTGGTCGCGATCGCGGCGATCGCGCGCCTCGGCCTCGCCACGCTGTGTCTCGTACCGACGCGGATCCTGCTGGATCAGTGGGCGCGTGCGCTGACGGCGTGCTGGCCGTTTCCGATCGGCAGGCTCGGCGACGGAGAGCATCAGGTGGCGCCGATCACGGTGGCGACGTATGCGAGCGCGGTCGGCTGGGCGCCGCGGATCGGAGATCGATTCGGGATGGTGATCGTCGATGAGGCACATCACGTCGGCGCGTGGTGTCCCGGCGAGGTGCTCGAGATGCTGGCCGCGCCGATACGGCTCGGGTTGAGCGCAACGCCACCACCGCCGGGTGGCGTGCTCGCGGATCTAGTCGGGCCCGTCGTGTACTCGCTCGCGGTCGACGACCTGGCCGGCGATGCCCTGGCGCCGTACGAGCTGATCCCGATCCAGGTGGCGCTCACCCCGGCGGAGCGCGTGCAGTATGGCCGGCAGCGCAACGAGTTCTCGGGCACCTACGCGAACACGGCACGCACGTCGCGGTTCCTCGGCTGGCGCGAGTTCGTCCGGATCGCGAACCGCACCACCGAGGGTCGCAGCGCGCTCGCGGCGTGGCGCGGCTATCGGGCGCTGCTCGCGTATCCCGAGGGCAAGCGCGCGGCGCTCCGCGAGCTGCTCGCGCGACACGCCGGGCAGCGCACGCTCGTATTCACGATGGACAACGCGACGGCGTATGCGATCGCACGCGAGCTGCTGGTCATGCCGATCACGCACGAGATTCGCAAGACCGAGCGCGCGGAGGTGATCGAGCGGTTCCGGGCAGGAACGATCTCGGTGCTGGTGTCGTCGCAGGTGCTCGACGAAGGGGTCGATGTTCCCGATGCCGATGTCGCGATCGTCGTCGGTGGCACGTCCAGCGTCCGGCGGCACGTCCAGCGGATCGGCCGGGTGTTGCGCCCGCGAGACGGCAAGTGCGCCGTGATCTACGAGCTCGCGGTCGAGCAGACCGAGGAGCTGACGTACGTCCGTCGACGCCACGAGCCGGTCCGTCACGCGGGCACGCGCCAGCTCGCGGGTGTGTCATGACCCGCAGCTCGACCGAGACGTTGCGCCTCCTCGATGCGACCGATCTGGACTGGATCGACGACGTGCTCGATATCGTCGAGGCCGCGCGTGCCGAGCCCTGGCGTGCGCTGCAGGAGCGCGTCGAGCACGCGGGCATCCCGGCCGCGCCGGTGCGGATCGCGGAGTCCTCGGCGCGCTCCGTCGCGTGATCGGCGGTCGTGCCGAGCGCGGCAAGATCGCGCGCCAGGTGCGGGCCCTGGTGCTCGGTCACCCGGCGCTCGATCGCGAGACCCGCGACGCGCGGCTGGAAGTTGCTGCCGCTGCGTTCGGACTCGCGCCGGCGGAGATCGAGCCGCTGCTGTGGGCGGACCTGGCGACCGAGCGTCCCGTCGTGCTGCCAGATGGGCGCCCGCAGGCGGAGCGACTCGCCGCCCTCGCGAACCTCGATCGCATCCAGTCGGCCGTGCGACGCGCGCACGCCGTCCGGATCGAAGTCTCGGGAGATGCGAACCAGCTGGTCCGGACGGTTGCCCGGTTTGGCCTGGTGTCGACGGTCAGCCGCACTGGCCCACGGACGCTGCGGCTGGATGTCACCGGCCCGCTCGCGCTGTTTCACGCGACCACGATCTACGGCCGGGCACTCGCGGCGCTGGTGCCGATCCTGGCGCGACATGCCGAGTTCGCGCTCGAGATCGAA
>JBBJLY010000308.1:0-9116 GCA_037720695.1 Kofleriaceae bacterium
GATGTGGTGGACTAGATCTCTATCCGACGACCCACCTGAAAGCCGGATGAGCCGTATTTTATAACCAGCGCCGACGGCACTCGTCCATTGGCTACCTACCGCCCGCGGAGTACGAGCGGCGGTACTACGAGAGCAGCTGCGACGATGCGCAGATTGCGACGGCGGTGGCGTGAATGACGACGAGTGCGAGATTCTGTATAACAGAACTCATGCCGGGCGGAAGACCAACCGACGACCCCAAGGAGACCCTCGTCGCGGTGCGCCTCTCGGACCGCCAACTCGTCCCGCTACAGCGGCGGGCGCGTGCCGAGAGCACGAGCCTTTCCGAAGCCCTTCGTCGAACTGTGGACGATTGGTCGCGTGGCCACACACGAACCCGACCACCGACCGCGGCCGAGAGGGAGACGTTCAAGCAACTGTCAGCAGCATTCACATCGGCGCGCCGTCGCCCGCGCCGGAGGTAGAGAAGGCGACGTAACCAAACCGTCCACGGGGTCGGGTAGCCCGGCGAGTTTCCCCGCCAGGCCCCCACAGATCCGGACGTGCAGAATTCCTGCATCCGGCTCTTCGAGGAACATCGCTACGTGCCGTATTGGTGAACGATGCGCGGCGCCGGGAGCGGGAAACGCTCAAGGAGCCGGTTCATCTTCGGCCACGAGAACCGCTGCTGCGATCGGCGGGCGAGCGCCTTCCGCCACACGCGCGGGATCTCGTAGAAGAGCCTGGCTATCACGTCGAAGTTCGACGTGATGCCGTAGTAGGCGTAGTGCCCGTTCAACTTTCTCACCAACGCGAGGTGCTGCGCCTTCAGCGGGTCGTGGCGGTGCAAACGACACCACTCGCGAAATCGGCGTAGCGCGCGACTGAATCGATCCTTGGCCGTACACCGCATCACGATCCACTTGCCTCGACGAGACAAGCCCCAGTAGTGGGTGAACCCGAGCAGGTCAAACGTTCCGGGACGATCCTCATCCTCGCGGACTCGGTCGGGCCTTTGGAACGGAACCAGTCGGGTCTTGTCGGGATGCAGTGTCAGGCCGTACGCACCGAGTCGCTTCGGTAGGACCGCAAGGAATCGCTCCGCATCTTGCCTGTGTTCGAAGATCACGGCGAAGTCGTCCGCGAACCGGAACAGTGCCGCACGGCCTTTGAGCGCCGGCTGCACATCCCGGACGAACCACTCGTCGAGTACCTCGTGCAGGTAGATGTTCGCCAGGAGAGGCGAGATTACCCCTCCCTGAGGCGTTCCTTCCTCCGGGTACGAGAGGGTCGATCCCTCAAGCACCCCTGCGTTCAGCCACTTTCCGATCAAGCGCAACAACACTCGGTCACGTATCCGTCGGCGAAGAATGTTCCGTAGGTGAGCATGATCGACGGTGTCGAAGAACTTCCTGATATCGACCTCGACGATCCAACCGCCCGCCCTATGCACCGACGTGTTCCAGATCGCTTGCAGCATTTGGTGAGCGGAGCGACCGGGACGAAAGCCGTACGAGAAATCGTAAAACGACTGCTCGTAGACCTCCCCGATCACCATCGCCACCGCCCGTTGCAGAACCTTGTCCTCGAAGGTCGGAATACCGATGGGACGCGTTTCCGTCCCATCGCCCTTCGGGATGTGCACCCGTCGCACCGGCGGCGCCCGGTATCGACCGGACTTCGCGCGATCGAGAAGCGACTGGAGGTTGCCCTCCAGTTGCTCCGCGTACTGCTCCGCGCTCTGTCCATCGACACCACGTGCGCCGTCCTTCCGGGTACGCCGGTAGGCCTCGCGTAACCAGTCCACGTCGATGTAGTGCGCCAGCGTTTGAAGGCCAGCGTCTCGGATCTCCTTCGCCTGTTTCGCTATTCGTTCGAGCTTGGTTGAGATGTCCTGCGAATTCGGTGACTCGGTCATCTTTTCCCTCCAACGAGTTGTTTCCTCGGCGCGCTCCTTTGCTCGGCGGGGTCCCCTGGAGCGAGTTCCCCCACGTCATTGCTCGTACTGCGCGCTCCGACCTCTCGACGCCCGACTGGTTCGGTTGCCCTTGCCATATCGTTCTGTCTTGCGACAGGACGTCGAGACTCCATCCCAGGTTCCTGGGCAACCCTTACGTACGTGCCTCGTACTGCGATCCCGGTGGGTGGGTGCTTTGAGACCGCGGCGCTCGGCCTAGCCGGTCGCGCATCGAGCATCCTTGTCGCCTTCGACGTCCACTGACGCCTCGGCTCCCACGATGTGCTTCTTTCGGGATCCAACCTCGCGGCCCGCACATTCGCTGTCCACGCTTCGCGATCACGGTCGCCCGTGTACTTCTTTACGATCGCGCAAGACTCGCTTCCGGCGTGGCGGTCTCCGTCGTCGCCGGTGGGATTTTCACCCCGGGTCACAAACCGAAGTTTCAGGCTGCTACCTCCTTCCTCTTCGACCAGGCTTCTCCTGGCGCACAGTGGATCAAGCCCAGATGCCGCACGGTGGGCGAGTGGCGTGCACGCGCTGCGCATCGTCAACGCCGTGTTCCCGCGCGACGGACGCGACTTCCCGTACTGGGATTTGCAGACGATCGACGGTGTGATCCTGTTTCAGACGGTGACGCCGACCGCCCCCACACCGACCGGCGAGCGGCGCGCGAAACCGAAGGCACCGTGATGTCACGCGTTGGGCGGCGTTACGACGGCAGAGACTATCGCGGGTCGTTCGACCAGCTCCGATGGAGGGTTGATCACGCCAAGCCGGCTGGTCACTCAGATGCAGGTGTCGCACAGGCCGCGCAGCTGGACCTCGATCTGGCGTTGCTTGACCGCACGCGGCGTCTTCGCGCGGGGGATCACGAGCTCCATCACGGGGAGGCACGCGATGGTGCCGCACTCGGTGCAGACGAAGTGCGGGTGGCCGGCACGGTCGTGGGCGTCGCGCAGGGCTTCGAACCGCCAGATGTGATCGCCGAGATCGGTGCGGCGCGCGAGGCCGGCCTCGACCAGGTCGGTGAGGTTGCGGTAGATGGTGGCGGGATCCCACGGACTCGCGGCGAGGCGCTGGACGACCTCGGCGTGAGACATCGGCTGACCGTCGTCGTCGGCGCGCAGGAGCTCGAGGACGGCGAGGCGCGACGGGGTGGCGCGCAGGCCGCGTTCGCGAACGATGGCACGTAGCTCCTCGAGCTTCGGCTTGTTCGCCATGACGGCCAATCTACGCTCGGGGTCTGGGGGGTGCAAGGCAGCGTTCGTCAGGGCGGCAGCCACGTGGCGCCGGTCTCGCAGGAGACGTGGGACATCCGCACGGTGGCGCCGATCTCGAGCATGCCGAACACGATCGGAAGCGCGAACCGGCGGGGGCCGATCGAGCCCGGGTTGAACACGCCGACGCCGCGATCGGTGCCGATGAACGGGACGTGCGAGTGGCCGCACACGACGAGCTGCGCCTGCTCGCGCTGCGCGAGACGGAGGACCTCCGAGCGGAGGCGCGGGCCGGCGACGCCGATGTGGACCATCAGGATGCGGAACACGCGGCGCTCGCCGGCGACCAGGTCGAGCACCAGCTCGTCGGTGGGGGCATCGCGCGTGGTGACGTCGATGTTGCCGCGGATCGCGAGGACCGGGGCGACCTCGGCGAGCTGGTCGAGGACCGTGAGCTCGCCGATGTCGCCCGCGTGAAGGATGGCGTCGGGTGCGCGCTCGGCGAGCAGGCGGGCGGTGGCGGGGTGCGGATGCGAGTGGGTGTCCGCGACCACGGCGAGCCGGAGCGCGCCATCGCGGAGCGCGAGCGTCTCGGTGCGCCGGGTGGACTTCATGACGCCTGCATGGGGCTTCAGGGGGATTGCTGCCGATTTGTTGCACGCGCGAGCGCCGGCTGCCTAGCCTCGACCATGCACCGGATCGCTACCCTCTGTCTGCTCGCGCTCCTGCCGGCTGGCGCTCGCGCGGACGAGACGTCCGCGACCGACAAGCTGCGCATCCTGTACTCGACCCGGTTCACGTTCGCGGAGAGTGGCGTGCCCCTGGTGACGGTCGAGATCATGAGCAACCGCCGCGACGTCCAGCTGCGGGCGAAGGGCGGGCTGGTCGCGCGCCCCGATGGCCAGGGCGGCTCGGCGATCGAGACCGAAGGCGGCGAGTCGTGGTCGATCACCGCGGAGCAGACGCGCCCGGCGGTGATCCAGGACTGGACCGTGGTGGAGACGCTGCAGCCCGGAGATGCGACCGGGGTGACGGCCTCGCTCGCGCGCTGGAAGGAGCGCGGGTTCGACGCGCGCTCGTTCGAGATCGGGACGGTGTTCGGCGTCGACGGTGAGGTGATCGACACGCGCGAGATCCGGATCGCGGTCGATCCGGTGGCGGCTGGCAAGGGGGCCGCGCGTGCGGCGGAG
This sequence comes from Kofleriaceae bacterium, assembly GCA_037720695.1. GTDB lineage: Bacteria > Myxococcota_A > Polyangia > Haliangiales > Haliangiaceae > JABFXX01. The sequence continues at coordinate 4,347 of JBBJLY010000308.1, forward strand.
CTCGGCAAGAAGTTCAAGGTCGGGACGGCCGTGCACCAGGAGCTGGTGCGGCGGCCCGCGGGCACGATCGTGGCGCGCAGCGGGTCCACCGTGATCCGCAACCCCTCCGTGCTGTGGTTCGTGCCGAAACGGGCGGCGGAGACCGTGACGGTGCTCGACGTGCCGACCAACACGGGTGGCTCGCAGCTGGCGACCGGCAAGGAGGATCGCCGCTACTGGGGCGCGGTCTACATCACGCTCGCGCACGACGGTTCGCTGGTCGCGGCGAACGCGGTCCCCGAGGACAAGTTGCTCGCGGGGCTGGTGCCCGCGGAGATGTATCCGGACGCGCCGCCGGCCGCTCTCGAGGCGCAGGCGATCGCCGCGCGCACGGAGCTGCTGCAGAAGATCGGCCGCCGCAACCTGACCGATCCGTTCCTGCTGTGCTCGTCGCAGCAGTGTCAGGTCTATGCGGGCGCGGGCAAGGAGGACCCGCGGACGACCCGCGCGATCGAGAAGACGCGCGGCATGGTGCTGCTACGCGATGGCGGCGGCATGGTCGACATTCGCTACAGCGCGTCGTGCGGTGGCCACACCGAGGACAACGATCACATCTGGGGCGGCGCGGCGGACCTGTCGTTGCGCGGGCGTGCCGACGACGGCAAGGGCGCGGTGTCACGCGTGACCGAGGCCAATCTCGGCGCGTTTCTCGACGGGGGTGAGGGCGCGTGGTGCTCGCGGACCAAGCTCGCGAAGGGCCGGTTCCGGTGGACGGAGCGGATGCGCGCGGAGGATCTCGGTGCGCGGGTCGCGGCGGAGTTCCCGGAGATCGGGCGCCTGCAGGCGGTGACGCCGAAGCAGCGCGGGGTGTCGGGCCGGATCGGCGTGGTGGTGCTGAAGGGCGACCGCGGGTCCGTCGAGGTCGCGGGCGATCTGCGGATCCGCCGCCTGCTCGGCGGGCTGAAGTCGACGCTGTTCGAGGTCAGGCGCGACGGAGACAGCTTCGTATTCCGCGGCGCTGGCTTCGGCCACGGCGTCGGGATGTGCCAGCTCGGCGCGATCGGGATGGCGAGCGCGGACCGCACGCACAAGCAGATCCTCGCGCACTACTACCGGGGCACGCACATCCACAAGCTCTACTAATCGAGGTCGTAGGAGTTGCCGTCGAACTGGCGCTCGAGGGTCGCGCACCGGCCGGGCGCCGCGCAGACCTCGATCAATTGGCCCGCGAGCCGCGTGACGTGCAACTCGTGACTGGTGCCGATCGACATCGCCAGCCCGAGCGCACGCGGGGGTTGCTTCTGGTCCGCGTCGTAGCGCTCGGGCGTCACCGTCAACGTGAACCGATCCGGAGACTCGTACTTGACCTCGGTCTTCGCGTAGACCGCCACGAACTTCTTGTTCGCGAGGCCGGCCCAGACATGGCCGAGCATGTCGTCGAGCTTGATCTCCAGCAACTCGCCGGCGGTCCACGCCGTCTCCGGGGAGCCCGGATACGCCAGCTTCGCGCGTCGCCACCGCGCACCGAGGAGCGGCGTCGTCCGCGTGAGCTTCGCGCACTGGACACCACACACCTCGATCTCGGTATCACTCGTGCGGCGCAGGACGAGCTTGGTCGTCGTGTTGGGGGCAAACATCGCCCCGAGTACCTCGCGCGTGACGATGAAGTCGCCGGTCTGGTGATGCTTGCGACAGTTGCTGACGTAACGCCCGCGCCAGATCCGCGCGGTCGCGAGATGGAGCGTGATCGCGCCTGTCTTGCGGTCGGGTTCGAGCTTCGCCTTGCCCATCACCAGCACCTTCGGGCGCGTCGCGATGTCGCTGACCTCGAAGTCACCATTGGCGAATAACTCGAGACAGACGCTCTCGCTCTTCCAGCGACCGATCACGGACGCCAGCGCGTCAGGTGCGCCCGGTGCTGGAGGTGCCACAGCTTCAGGACGGTCGGCCGAGGCCGTCGTGGTTGGCGAGGAGGAAGGCTTTGATGCGTTGTCACACGCGAGGAGTGACGCGATGACGATCGCAAGTGCGGTGAAGCGGAGAGCCATCGCACGACGATAGCGCGAGGTTTCGCTACGACGCTCGCGTTCGCGATCTTCCTCGAAGAATCGCGCGCCTCCGTGGTGAAGATTCCTGGAATGCAGGTTTGCCGTCAGGTGCTGAACGGGAACATGAACACACACCGCTCCGCAGCTCTGCTCGTGTCGTTGCTGTCCACTGCCTGCCTCGCGAAAGGTGGCTTTCAAGCCGGCGGCAATGCCGGTGGTGGAGGTGGCGCCGCGGGCGACCCAAGCGGCGGCCCGGCCGAGGGGTCGTATGGCGGCCCTGCCGAGCCGGGCGGTCCCGGTGAAGGGGGTGGTACCGCGCCAACTGGGCCGGCAGAGCCGCGCTGGGATGACTTTGCATTCGCGGTGCGCGAGCGCAGCGGTACGTATTACGGGCCGTGGACGATCACGAAGCTCACCACGTTCAAGGTCGGCCAGGCCTGCTACGCGAAGCTCGGTGAGAAAGACTCCGGCTCGCTCCGCAACACCGTCTACTACATCGGCAGTGTCCACGAGCTCGCAAAGAAGTGGACCGGCGAGGAGTGGGACCGGATCGAGAACCAGCGCAGTGACCGCGCGAAGGACCGCGCACTCGTCGAGCCGATGATGGACGAGTTCGGCAAGCGGTTTCACATGACGATCGCGATCGAGGGAGATGACTGCGAGACCGAACGCGACGCCCTTTGGATCCGCTACTGGTATCAGATCGGCGAGGCGTTCCAGAACCATCCGCCGGCGGCCGGGAAGCTGTTCGTCACGCTGAACGTGTCCGCGACCGCACGTGACATCACGTCGACCGTCGACGAGACCGGCACGAAGTTCACGTTCACCGCGCCGCGCGACATCGAGGCCAAGGACTGGACGGACAAGCTCGCGAAGCCGTTCCGGAAGAACGCCGCGAAGCTGTAGCCGTAACACCTCGATGACAGGACGTTTCGCATGCATGCCGAGGCGGCGCCGTAGTATCTCGGCGGCATGCAGCTGCTTCCGACGACGATGGTCGGCTCGTACCCGCGCCCCGCCTGGTTCACGCATCAGCTCGCGGGCAAGGACGTGCTCGAAGCGTTCAAGCTCGCGGCGCACGCGGAGGCGTTTCACGACGCCACCCGTGTCGTGATCAAGGACCAGGAAGACGCCGGGCTCGATATCCTGTCCGACGGCCAGATGTGGTTCGACGACTACCACATGGGGATCGGATCGTTCCTCTGGTACTGGCTCGAGCGGACGCATGGGTTCTCGAGCGAGAAGCTGCCGCATCCCGCACGCGCGAAGGCGAAGGGCCGCGATGTGTGGGCGCTCGACGAAGCGGGCGGCGTCGCGGTCGACGGACCGATCGAGCGCGGCCCCGTGCGCATGGAGTTGCTGTACCGGTGGGCGCAGGCTCACACGACGCGGCCGATCAAGGCGTGCATCGGCGCGGGGCCGGTCCAGCTGTCGACGCTGGCGCACTTCCGCGGCGGGCCGGTCAAGAATCGCTACGAGCTGGCGCGCGCGCTCGCCGACGTGTTTCGCGCCGAGATCGGCGAGGTGGTCGCGGCCGGCTGCAAGCACGTGCAGCTCGAGGACCTCGGCGCGTGGATGCCGCACCTGTCCGGTGCACAGGACTTTGACTGGGTCACCGAGACCGTTGATCGCACGATGTCGGAGATCCCGCAGGGCGTGGAGCGCTCGTGGCACTTCTGCATGGGCAATGCGTGGGGCAACAAGCTCGAGGGTCTGACCGCCGGTGGCTATCGCGAGATCATGCCCCACTACCACACGGCGAAGGTCGACGCGTACGTGCTCGACTTCGCGTGCCGCGAGATGGAGGACGCCGATCTGCTTCGCAAGTTGCCGAGCGACAAGCGTGCGCACGTCGGCGTGATCGATGTCCGGACGCTCGAGATCGAGCACCCCGAGCAGGTCGCCGATCGCGTGCGCAAGGTGTTGAAGCACATCGAGCCCGAGCGCGTCACGCTGACCACCGACTGCGGACTCAAGCAGCTACCGCGACCGTGCGCGATCCAGAAGCTACGCGCGCTCGTCGAGGGCGCTGCGATCGCGCGCCGCGAGCTGCGTTAGCGCTGCAGCACGAACCAGTGGAACGCGCGGTACGCGCCGGTCGCCGAGATCTGGACGGCGCGCACGCCAGCGGGTACATCGAGCGCGACCTCGTGAAGCGGGCCGCGCGGCGCTGGCAACGTGACGGTCGTCAGCTCGCGCGTGCCGTCGAGAACGCGCAGGGTGACCGGCGTCTCGAGCGCATCGTGGAACGGATAGCTGCGCTGCCCACCGGTCCGCAGCACGAGCCGTGTCGGCCTGGTGGGATCGACGGTGATCGAGAATCGCTCGCGGCCGCCGCGGATCGTGCGGCCACCGTCGAGCACGAGGCCCTGCCCCGCAACCTCGCGATGGACGAACGACCACCGCGCGGTGGGATCGCCGACCTTGCGCCGGCCGAGCGCGCCCGACCAGCCATGCGCACGCTCGCTCGCCAGATCGGCGACATCGATCCGATCGACCATCCGCCAGCCCTCTTGCGGCACCAGCAGGCGCTCGCCCGTACCGACATGATCCCAGCTCGCGACGAGGATCTGCATGTCGCTGTCGCCGACCAGCCGGCGCTTCTCGAACGCCGGGCGAAGCGGCGTCTGCAGGATGACGTCGCCGTAGAGCTCGCTCGTGCCGAGCCACGCCGGGTAGTACGCGAAGTGCGTGAACCGGCGCTCCGGCGGCAAGGCCTCGAGGAACTCGAACCGGCTGCCCG
>JBBJLY010000309.1:0-9063 GCA_037720695.1 Kofleriaceae bacterium
CGGCGGAGGCGATGGGCGTCGAGGTCACGCTCGGCACCGATCGCTGCCACGTGCTGATCCCGCTCGACGACGTCGACAGTCAGCTCGCTGCGCACTTCGGGCTGGTCGAGCTGATGCGCCAGGCCGGCGATGTCGAGTCCGCGGTCGCGCAGCTCGAGCGCATCACGCGCGACCACCCGTTGCACGCGCCCGCGCTCGAGGCCCTCGCGGAGCTCCAGATCGCGCGCTCCGACTGGGCGGCCGCGACGCGGTATCTCTATCAGCTGGTGCCACTCGCACCGACCCCGGCAGAGCGTGCGGAGCGTCTGTATCGGCTCGGCGAAGCAGTGCTCACCCACCTCGGCGACACCGACCGCGCCGACGACGTGTTCCTGCGCGCGTCGGATCTCGATCCGACCCACCTGCCGACGCTGCGCCGGCTGATCGATGTCTACTGGCGAGCCGACGATCCGGGCGCGCTGGTCGAGGTCGCGACCGAGCTGGTCGAGAAGAACGCGCTCGCGAGTGGGCCTGCACTCGAGGCCACGTTATCGCGCGCGCTGATCGCGGCAGCGCTCGTCGGAGACACGCACCTGGTGCAACAGGTCGGCACCGCGCTGGGTGACGCCGCGCCCCGCCGGATCGCGGCCGCGCTCGCGGAGCTTGCGGGACGCGAGGGTCGGTTGCAGCTGGTCGGTGCGTGGACCGCGATCTCCGAGCTCGGGCGACGCGGCATGCTCGATCTCGCGAAGGTGCGAGCCGCCGCAGTGGGCACTTCTGTCGCAGGTGTGCTCGAGGGCTCGCCGTGATCCCGCTCCCGTTCACGCGCACTTGATACAGTGTGCACGAGCGCACGCGAGCGTTCTCGCGCGGCTGTTTCTCGACGAAGATCGCATGTGCGCACGTCGCCATTTTCGATCTCGAGCGGTAGCCTGCGGGCATGACGATGAACAAAGACGACAAGCACAAGGCAGGAACGGCAGCGGGCGCGGCGGCTGGCGCGGCCGCAGGCGCGGCCCTCGGCACGATTATCCCCGGCGTCGGCAACGTCGTCGGTGCGGTGATCGGTGGCGTGGTCGGCCTTGCGGGCGGCGCAGCGGTTGGCGGCTTGATCGCCGACAAGATCAATCCCGAGGAAGAGAACAAGTACTGGGAGCAGAACTACAAGTCGCGCCCGTACTCGAGCGACGTCTCGTCGTACGACGAAGTGAAGCCCGCGTACCAGTACGGCTGGGAGACCCGCGGCCAGTACCCGGCGACCCAGCGGTTCGACGATGTCGAGCAGGACCTCGGCAGCAAGTGGGACTCGGCCAAGGGCAAGTCCTCGATGGGCTGGGACAAGGCGAAGCAGGCCAGCCGCGACGCGTGGGATCGGATCGAGCGCGCGCTGCCGGGTGACTTCGACAAGGACGGCAAGTAGCCCGATCCGTTACTCCGCCGAGGCGTGGCGACTGCGAGGAGTCACTCGTGAAGCAGCGACCACGCGCACCGGAGGTTGGGTTCGTGCGCGTCCGTGGCGCGCGCGAAAACAACCTGAGAAACGTCAACGTCGAGATCCCGCGCGACGCGCTGGTCGTGTTCACGGGTGTCTCCGGGTCAGGGAAGTCGTCGCTGGCGTTCGGCACGCTATACGCCGAGGCACAGCGGCGATATCTCGAGTCAGTCTCGCCATATGCGAGGCGGCTGTTCGATCAGATGCCCGTGCCCGAGGTCGACTCGATCGACGGGCTGCCGCCGGCGGTCGCGCTGCAACAACAGCGCGGCTCGTCGACGACGCGGTCGTCGGTCGGCAGCGTCACGACGTTATCGAACTTGCTACGGATGCTGTACTCGCGCGCGGGTACCTATCCGAAGCATCAGCCACTGCTCTACGCCGAGTCGTTCTCGCCGAACACGCCGGAGGGCGCTTGCCCGGCGTGTCACGGGCTGGGCCGCGTCTACGAGGTCACCGAGCGTTCGATGGTACCCGATGGTTCGCTGACGATCCGCGAACGCGCGGTCGCCGCGTGGCCGCAGGCGTGGGGTGGTCAGAATCAGCGCGACATCCTGGTCACGCTCGGCATCGATGTCGATCGCCCGTGGCGGGAGCTGCCGAAGAAACAGCGCGACTGGATCCTGTTCTCCGACGAGCAACCGACGGTGCCGGTGTACGCCGGGCTGACGCCCGCGGAGACCAAACGCGCGCTGAAGCGCAAGGAGGAGCCGAGCTACATGGGTACGTTCTCGAGCGCGAAGCGGCACGTGCTGCACACGTTTGCGAACACCCAGAGCGCGTCGATGAAGCGCCGGGTCCAGCAGTACATGATCGGCGCCGCGTGCACGACGTGTCACGGCAAGCGGCTGCGTCGCGAGTCGCTGTCGGTGACGTTCGCCGGGCTCGATATCGCGGACCTGTCGCGCGTGCCGCTCAAGCAGCTCGCGACAATCTTCGCGCCGTATGCCGAGGGCTCGGCCCGCGACGGGTCCGCGCGGGCGGTCGACCATCCCGAGCAGGTGGTCGTGATGCAACGGATCGCCGAGGATCTGGTCGCGCGACTCGCGGTGCTGCTCGAGCTCGGCCTCGGCTACCTGACGCTCGAGCGCAGCACCCCCACGCTGTCCCCCGGTGAGCTCCAGCGCTTGCGGCTCGCGACCCAGGTCCAGTCGAACCTGTTCGGCGTCGTCTACGTGCTCGACGAACCGTCGGCGGGTCTGCACCCAGCGGATACCCGCGCCCTGCTCGGCGCACTCGATCGGCTGAAGGCCTCCGGCAACAGCCTGTTCGTGGTCGAGCACGAGCTCGACGTCATCCGCCACGCCGACTGGATCGTCGACGTCGGGCCCGCCGGCGGCGAGCTCGGCGGACGCGTGCTGTACAGCGGCCCACTCGCAGGGCTCGAGGCCGTCGCCGAATCCCAGACCCGCCATCACCTGTTTGGGACTGTCGCGCTACCCGCGCGCGAGCCGCGGATCCCCGCCGGCTGGCTGCGGCTCGAGGGCGTGACGCGCAATAACCTGCGCGGGATCGAGATCGCGTTCCCTCTCCGCGCGTTCACCAGCGTCACCGGGGTGTCGGGCTCCGGCAAGTCGAGCCTGGTCAGCCAGGCGCTGGTCGAGCTGGTCGCGACGCGGCTCGGGCACGGCGTGCAAGAGGATGACGACGAAGGCGAGCTCGAGCGCACCGTGCTCGCGCCGGCCGAGGGCCAGATCGTCGCCGGCGCCGATGCGATCGATCGGATGGTGGTCGTCGATCAGAAGCCGATCGGACGCACCCCGCGCTCGAACCTCGCGACCTATACCGGGCTGTTCGATCACGTGCGCCGGTTGTTTGCGGCGACCTCCGAGGCGCGCGCGCGCCGTTACGACGCCGGACGGTTCTCGTTCAACGTCGCGAAGGGACGCTGCGAGCACTGCGAAGGCGAGGGCTTCGTGTTCGTCGAGATGCTGTTCCTGCCCAGCGTGTACACGCCCTGTCCGGTGTGCAGCGGCGCGCGCTACAACGCGAGGACGCTGGAGATCACGATCCGCGATCAGACGATCGCCGACGTGCTGGGGATGACCGTCGACGCCGCGTGGGAGTTCTTCGCCGAGGAGCCTCAGCTGCAGCGCGCGCTCGGGGTCGTGCGCGAGGTCGGGCTCGGCTATCTCCGGCTCGGTCAGCCGGCGACCGAGCTGTCGGGCGGAGAGGCCCAGCGGATCAAGCTCGCGACCGAGCTCCAGCGCAGCTCTCGCGGCCACACGCTGTACATCCTCGACGAGCCGACCACGGGTCTCCACCCCGCGGACGTCGAGCGCCTGGTCGCGCAGCTGGACCGCTTGGTCGACGCGGGCCACACGGTGATCGTGGTCGAGCACGACATGCGCGTGGTCGCCGGCAGCGACTGGGTGATCGACGTCGGCCCGCGCGCCGGCGACGAGGGCGGCGAGATCGTCGCGACCGGCACGCCCGCGGACGTCGCGCGGGTCTCGCGCAGCCAGACCGCACCGTTCCTCGCGCAGTTCCTCTCCGGATCGGCAGGTGCCGCGACCCGTGGTCCGCGAAGATCGGCTACGCCGGTGTCATTGACGACATTGTAAGCGTGGTTACTGTGCCGGAGCCATGAAGCTCGACAAGCTCACCGTCAAGGCACAGGAAGCGATCGCGGCATCTCGCGAGGTTGCGATCGAGCGCCACCACGCCGAGGTCCGGCCGGAGCACTTGTTGCTCGCGTTGCTCGACCAGGAGAGTGGCGTGGTCCCGCGGATCCTCCAGAAGCTCGGCGCCGACCCCCGCGTCGTACGCGCCGACCTCGACCGCGCACTCGAGAAGCAGCCGCGCGCCCACGGCTCGGCGCTCGACACCGACGCCAGCCGCGCGTTCAAGGACGTCTGGGCGGAGGCGGCCCGCGAGGCCGATACGATGAAGGACGAGTACACGTCGACCGAGCATTTCCTGCTCGCGCTCGCCGCGGGGAAGTCCCCGGCCAGCGATGCGCTGCGCGCGGCCGGTGCGACCAAGGACGCGATCCTCGAGGCCCTGGTCGCCGTGCGCGGCAACCAGCGCGTCACGGATCAGGATCCCGAGGCCAAGTACGAGGCGCTCGGACGCTACACGCGCGACCTCACGCGCCTCGCCTCGCAGGGCAAGCTTGATCCGGTGATCGGCCGCGACGAGGAGATCCGCCGCACGATCCAGATCCTCGTCCGCCGGACCAAGAACAATCCCGTGCTGGTCGGCGAGGCCGGTGTCGGCAAGACCGCGGTGGTCGAGGGTATCGCCCAGCGGATCGCCACGGGCGACGTCCCGGAGTCGCTGCGTGACAAGAAGATCTGCTCGCTCGATCTCGGTGCGTTGATCGCGGGTGCCAAGTACCGCGGCGAGTTCGAGGAGCGGCTGAAGGCGGTGCTCAAGGAGGTCGCGTCCGCCGAGGGCGGGATCATCATGTTCATCGACGAGCTGCACACGCTGGTCGGCGCGGGTGCGGCCGAGGGCGCCACCGATGCCGCCAATCTGCTCAAGCCCGCGCTCGCACGCGGCGAGCTACGCTGCATCGGCGCGACGACGCTCGACGAATACCGCAAGCACATCGAGAAGGACAAGGCGCTCGAGCGCCGGTTCCAGCCGGTCGTGATCGACGAGCCTACGGTGTCCGACACGATCGCGATCCTGCGCGGCCTCAAGGAGAAGTACGAGGTCCACCACGGGATCCGCATTCGCGACTCGGCGCTGGTCGCGGCGGCGAAGCTGTCGCATCGCTACATCGTGTCGCGCCAGCTGCCGGACAAGGCGATCGATCTGATCGACGAGGCCGCGGCTCGTCTGAAGATGGAGATCGAGAGCGTGCCGACGCCGATCGACCAGCTCGAGCGTCGCGTGGTGACGCTCGAGGTCGAGCGGGCCGCACTCGAGCGCGAGAAGGATCGCCGATCCAAGACGCGGCTGCCCGAGGTCGAGCGCGAGATCGCCGAGCTCAAGGAGCAGGCGTCCGGCATGAAGGCGCAGTGGCAGCGCGAGCGCGATCTGATCAAGGTGGTGCGCGGCAACAAGGAGAAGCTCGAGCAGCTGAAGACCGAGGCCGACAAGCTGCAGCGGCAAGGCGACTACGCGCGCGCGTCGGAGCTCCGGTTCGGCTCGATTCCGGAGCTCGAGCGCGAGCTCGCGGTGTCGACCCACGACGTCGAGCAGACCAAGGGCAACTTCCTGCGCGAAGAGGTGACCGAGGACGACATCGCGACGGTCGTCGCGAAGTGGACCGGCATCCCGGTCGAGAAGATGCTCGAGGGCGAGGTCGAGCGGCTGACCAAGATGGAGGATCGGCTGCGCGACCGCGTGGTCGGGCAGGACGCAGCGGTCGCGGCGGTCGCAGCTGCGGTCCGTCGCGCGCGTGCCGGCCTCAAGGATCCCAACCGGCCGATCGGCAGCTTCCTGTTCCTCGGCCCGACCGGCGTCGGCAAGACCGAGCTCGCGCGTGCGCTTGCCGAGTTTCTGTTCGATGACGAGCGCAACATGATCCGGATCGACATGTCCGAGTACCAGGAGAAGCACACCGTGAGCCGGCTGGTCGGCGCACCTCCCGGCTACGTCGGATACGACCAGGGCGGGCAGCTGACCGAGCAGGTGCGGCGGCACCCGTACGCGGTCCTGCTGCTCGACGAGATGGAGAAGGCGCATCCCGATGTGTGGAGCGTGCTGCTCCAGGTGCTGGACGATGGCCGGCTGACCGATGGCCAGGGCCGCACGGTCGACTTCCGGAACACGGTCGTCATCATGACGACCAATGTCGGCAGCGCACACCTGCTCGGGCTGACCACGGACAACCGCGGCACGGTCGAGAAGGCCGTGATGCGCGAGCTCTCGAGCACGTTCCGTCCCGAGTTCCTGAACCGGATCGACGAGACCATCTTCTTCGAGCCGCTGGCGGAGTCGCAGCTCGCGAAGATCGTGCGGATCCAGCTCGCGAGGTTTGACAAGCTGCTCGCCGAGCGCCAGCTGGTGCTGCGGCTGTCCGACCAGGCGGTCGCCCGCGTCGCCGAGGCAGGCTACGATCCGATCTACGGCGCGCGTCCGCTCAAGCGCGCGCTCCAGAAGCTCGTGATCGATCCGCTTGCCACGCACTTGCTCGCCGGAGAGTTTCACGCCGGTGACGTGATCGAGGCGGACATCGAGAGTGACCGGGTGACGTTCCACAAGGCAGCCTCCGGCGCCGCCGCCTGAAGGACCCCATGGCACAGCAGATCGATTTCGATCCTAACGCGGACTACTACAAGGCGCTCGGGGTGTCCGAGAAGGCCACGGCCGACGAGATCAAGAAGTCCTATCGCAAGCTGGCGAAGGCCTACCATCCGGATTCCACGGGCGGCGATAAGGCGAAGGAGTCGCGCTTCAAGGACATCTCGAACGCGTACGACGTGCTCGGAGATGCCAAGAAGCGCGGCCTCTACGATCAGGTTCGCGCGCACGGTGGCGCGCCCGGTCAGGGTTTTCCGGGCGGATTCACCTACACCTCGCAGGGTGGGCCAGGTCCGGGCGTGTTCGATCTCGGGGATCTGTTCTCGCAGTTCTTCCACAGCGCCGCGCAGGGTGGAAAGCGCGCGCAGGACGACGAGCCGCGCCGCAAGCCCGCGAGCAAGGAGCCCGAGGTCGAGCACAGGGTGAAGGCGAGCGATGGGAGCTGGCTCACGGTCTCCGGCAACGATGTCTACTCCGACGTGCGGATCGCGTTCGATCGCGCGATCCTCGGCACCGTCGCCGCCGTCGCGACGCTCGCCGGCAAGGCCGACGTGAAGGTGCCGCCTGGCACGTCGAGCGGCAAGAAGTTGCGGCTACGCGGCAGGGGCATGCCTGACCGTTCGGGTCGGGTCGGCGATCACTTCATCACCGTCCAGATCGACGTGCCTTCCGAGCTCGATGACGAGGGCAAGAAACAGCTGATTCAGCTCGTAACTCGCCTCCGCAAACGCGAGCACAAAGACTGAAAAGTCGTAGACTGAAGGTATCGTCAAAGTACACCGAGACCGCCGGTCAATACCCTGTGATTCCCCTGCGCACGGAGGTCCAGCTCCCGGGTCATGTCGGGCCACTGGAGATCGGTCGCGAGGCCTCGGTGCGCGCGATCGACGCCGCCACCCGGGATGACAACCTGATCGTCATCATCCCGCAGAAGAATCCCGCGGTCCGCGATCCGGGCCAGCGAGACCTCCACGAGGTCGGCGTGCGCGCCGAGATCGTCCAGGTCGTGAAGCACTCGCCAGGTCGGTTCACTTGCGTGATGCGCTTCCTCGAGCGCGTCCACATCGACAACCTGGTCGCGACCGAGCCGTTCCTGGTCGCCAGCGTGTCCAAGCTCGACTCGACCTCGGGCGCCACCGCGGAGCAGCTGATCGCGACCACCGCAAAGGTTCGCGACTACCTGCTCGCCGTCGTGACCGACGCTCAGTCACAGTCCTCGCAGAAGTCAGACAGCAAGGATTCGAAGGACAGCAAGGAGCCGCGCGGCGAGCTGACGCGCGCGCAGGTGCAGGCGATCGTCGATCCCGACAAGCTCGTCGATGCGGCAGCGCCGTACCTCGAGCTCGAGCGCGACGACCTGACGGCGCTCCTGATCGAGACCGACACCATGAGTCGGCTCGAGCGCATCATCCCGTCGCTCGAGCGCCAGGCCACGGTGCTGCGGCTCAAGGCCGACATCGGCGCCGAGCTCGAGGGCGAGTCGTCGCGCACGCACCGCGAGCGCGTGCTCCGTGATCGGATGCGTCAGATCCAGGAGGAGCTCGGCGAGCAGGATGACAACGCCGAGATCGACGATCTGCGCAAGAAGATCGAGGACAGCAAGATGTCCGACGAGGTCCGCGCGGTCGCGAAGAAGCAGCTCGCGCGGATGAGCCAGATGGCGTCGTCGTCGCCCGAGTACAACATCGCGCGCACGTACGTCGAGAACCTGCTCGAGATCCCGTGGAACGTGTTCACCGACGATCGGCTCGACGTCTCCGCTGCCCGCGCGATCCTCGAAGCGGAGCACTCCGGCCTCGAGAAGGTCAAGCGTCGCATCCTCGAGTTCCTCGCGGTCCGCAAGCTCGCGCCGCAGAAGCACGGCCCGATCCTGCTGCTCGTCGGTCCCCCGGGCGTCGGCAAGACCTCGCTCGGCAAGTCGATCGCGTCGTCGCTCGGTCGCAAGTACGTCCGGATCTCGCTCGGCGGCGTGCGGGACGAGGCCGAGGTTCGTGGTCACCGCCGGACGTACATCGGCGCCCTGCCCGGCCGCATCGTCGCGGGCCTCAAGAAAGCCGGCTCGATGAATCCCGTGTTCGTGCTCGACGAGATCGACAAGCTCGCCGCCGACATGCGGGGCGACCCGCGGCCGCGATGCTCGAGGTCCTCGATCCCGAGCAGAACAAGGACTTCGTCGATCACTACGTCGAAGTGCCGGTCGATCTGTCGAAGGTGATGTTCATCTGCACGGCGAACACCACCGACTCGATCAGCCAGCCGCTCCTCGATCGTATGGAGATGGTCGAGCTCTCGGGCTACACGGCCGTCGAGAAGCTCGCGATCGCAAAGAACCACCTGTTGCCCAAGCAGCTCGGCGAGCACGGCATCACGCGCGAGCAGGTCGACATCAACGACGA
>JBBJLY010000310.1:0-9057 GCA_037720695.1 Kofleriaceae bacterium
CACCGAGAGCACAACAAGCGCTGCGGCGAGCGGGCGCTCGAACACGAGCCGGAGCCGGGACACGTGATCCTCGCTGTCGACGCACGGGTCGAGGCACGCGCTGCCATCCGGGCGGATCACGGGATACTGCATGACCTCGGGTGTCATGCCCTGCATGCCGGCGAACGCGAGTGGCTTGCGCTCGGCGCTGGTCGTGCCGGTGGTGAACTTCGTCCGCGTGACGCCGTACGCCCACGCGACGACGAGCTCGTAGCGCGTGTTTGGCACGAGCGTTGGGGGCGTCGCCTTGACCCATGCGCCGCCGTCGGTCTTGCGCGCGTGAACGTCGAGCGTGAGAGGAACTCGCTCGCCACCCGCCGTTCGCAGCTCGATGGCCGGCACGTTCAGCCGCGTCGCGACGAACACGACGGCATCGGTCGGCACGCCGATCTCGCCATCGCGCGGCGCGATCGCAGGGGGCACCGGCGCACACGTGCACGCGTCTGCTGGCCGACTCGGTACGACGAGCGCCGCCGTGACCGAGACCACGAGGAGTTGCGAGCGCTGCATCCGAGCACGCTCTGCACGTGGCGTGACACGTCCACAGCGGGCCGCCAGGCGAGCTCGTGCCTTCGGGGAGCACCGACGCACGACGTACCGATGCGCACGCAGGCGGTTGCATCACGCCGCATTCTCGCAGACCGTTCTGCGATGCGGCGCTCGTCACGGATCATGTCTACAGTCGCGGTCGCCATCACCGTTGCCGCGTGTGGCGGGCGCGCCGAGCCCAAGCGGGTCGATGGCGATGACGTCGGTGCGTACCTGCCGGACAACCCCGACCTCGTGGTCCGGATCGATCTCGATCGCGTGCGCAGCTGGCCGGCGTTCGCGAAACTCTCGCAGCTGGCGCTCGCCCCGCTGACCGAGGTCACCACGTTCGTGCGGAGTGCGTGCGGGCTGGATCTGCTCACCGAGGCGAAGACGCTCCTGATCGCGCGGCAAGGTGCGTGGCGCACCGGCGACGTGACGATCGCGATGACCGGCCTGCGCGCACTCGAGAGCTGCCGCGCGAAGCTCGGTGCCGCAAACCCGCTCGTGTTCGAGGGCGGGCTCTACCGCGTGCAGCAAGGCGGAATGGCGATCGCCTCGGGCAAGCAGCTCGGCGATCAGCTGATCTTCGTCCAGCGTGCCGGCCAGGCACTCGATGCCGCGACCTGGTCCGCCCTCGCCGCGCGCCGGGTCGCGCCTGCGTGGTGGTCGCAGCTCGATCGCGCTGCGCCGATCGCCGCCCGCAGCGCGACCGCGCCGCGCATCATCTACGCCACCGTCGAGCCCGGCGATCCGTTGACCGTCCGCGCGCGGCTCACCAGCGAGAGCGCCGAGACCGCGGTGCGCGACCAGCGAATCGTCAGCGCGCTCGCCCAGTACTTCGAAGGTGCCGGCGCGGGCACGCTCAAGGCCGAGGTCGCGGGCACCACGGTCAAAGCCGACCTCACGGCCACCGGCCCGCAGATCGAACACCTGATCGATCTGGCACGACCGACGCTGTTCGGCACGCCCGCCCCGCTGGCCGCAGCCGTCGACTGTCAGGCGCTCGCGCTCGCGGTCGAGCAATATCTCACCGGCGCGCTCAAGAAGGCCGCCGAGGTGGCGCGGCCCGCGCTCGAGGCCCGCACCAGGCCGCTGCTCCTCCTGCTCCCCAAGGTGTTCGTCGACGCGTGCGCCGCCGGCAACTGGTCGCAGGATGCGATCCGCTGTCACGTCGAGTCCGCCGCCGCGACCGCGCTCACGCGCTTCGAGCGTTGCCGCGAGCAGCTCACGCCCGCGCAACTCGCGCCGCTCGATGCCGCCACCGTGACCGCGATGAAGGCCGCCACCAAATCGTGAGCGGCTCGCGACATGGCACCTCGCGTGCCCGGCTCCCAGCAGCTCGCGATCCGATTCCGGGCCGCCGCCGCGCGGGGTGACGAGCGGGCCGGCGACCATTTTATCGCAGCGCCATCTCGGCCACCGCGACATCGGTGCCATGCCCGCAGCGCGGATGCCGTGGGGCCAGCGACGACACTTCGCGCGCTTACCGCTGCGCTTGTCCGAAAATCGGACAGCAGTGCGCAAGTTGCGCATTTATTCAGTCGCACTCGATTTATCACGCACCTGCCGGCGGCCGCGGCGTGACGGATGCGCGTGAGGAGCGCGACAGCGTCGGGCCGGGCGGCGGTGGAGCCACGGTCAGCGCTCCTGGCGGCGACCGGGCTCCACTCGGCGATCCGGTCGGTCCGCGTCTCGAGGAAGCGCGCCAGCCGGTGGGTCGCTGCCGGTGCGAATGAACCGGACATCGGTCTTGAGCGACTTCGGATCGACCAGCTCCTTGAACGCGACGTAGTTGAGATCGAGCTGGCCCTCGACGCTCACCATGTGGCCGTCGAGGTTCTCCTCGACCAGCGCGCGATAGGCGCCGATCCCGAGCTGGCTGCCGAGCATGACGTCGAACGCATGCGGCGGCGCGCAGCGCGACTCGTAGCCGAGCTGGAGCCCGGTTGCCTTCTTCTTGCGCTTCGTTCGCACCTCGTAGCGCTTGGTCACGAGCTGGGCGACCAGCTTGCCGAGATCGATCCGGCCGAGCGACAGGTGCCCGTGCTCGTCGCGCGGCAGATCTTTGATCTGCGATTCGGGCAGCATCTCGGTGAGGCCCTCGGCGAGCACGACGGTGCCGTAGTGCTTGCCGCGGCGCTCGCGTGCCTCCATCAGATCGACGATGCGATCGACCAGCGCGTCGAGCGAGAGCCGGGTCTGGCCGCCCTCCTGGATCGCGAGCGGGCCCGAGACGTCCTCGACCGCGAGCACGAGGTTGGCCTCGCCTGCGATCGCGACGCCGTACGACAGCCAGCCGGCCTTGCGGCCCATGGTCTCGACGATGAAGTAGCTGCTGGTCGCGATCGCGTCAGCGCGCAGGTTCTGGAGCGCCTTCGCCATCACGTCGACCGCGGTGAAGAAGCCGAACGTGAAGTCGATACCGCGGTAGTCGTTGTCGATCGTCTTCGGCAGGTGGACGACCTGGACGCGGCGCGCCTTGGGCGGCAGCCGCTTCTGGTACTCGTACAGGAAGTTCGCCGTCTTCAGCGTGTCGTCGCCGCCGATCGAGATCAGCGCATCGATCTGCAGATCGGCGAGCGCGGTGTAGACGTTGTGGAGGCGCTCGCACTTCGCCGGATCGGCGAGATCATCCGCACTCTCGATCCCCTTGCCGGGATTGGCGCGGGCGGTGCCGATCACGATCCCGCGCGTGTTGCGCAGGCCGCTGAGGTCCTTCTCCTGGAAGATCCGGTAGTGCTCGTCGGGGAGCAGCCGGTGGGTGACCGGGTGATAGTCCTGCAGGTTCGAGTAGCCGTGAAAGAACCCGATGACCTCGCGGTCGTCGTCGATGAACGAGATCGCGGCCGACGAGATCACGGCATTGGCGGCCGGGGCCGGCCCTCCCGAGAACACGATCGCGACGCGCTTGATGTGATCGCCCTTGCGAACGACGATGGGTGGCATCAGCGCGAAGCCTACCGCTTCACCTACGGTGGGTCAGCCTTCTCGTCGTCGGCTTCGACCGCGGCGAGCGTGGCCTCGACCTCGCGGACGTGCTCCGGGCCGAGCTTGGCTCGCATCTCACCGAGCGCGCGCTTCGCCTCGGTGACGGACATCGCCTTCTTCGCGACCTCGACACAGATGATGCACATGCGGCGAGCATACCCCGCGACTCGCGCCACGGACTCAGCGTCGCGGCAGGGTCGCGAGCAGCGTGCGGGCGACGCGACCGACATCTCCGGGGCGCGCCGCGTTCGCGGGAAATCGCTCCTGCGCATGCCACAGCACCTGGCCGGTCCGATTATCGACCAGCGTCATCTCGAGATACATCTTCGGACGGCCGGCGTGTGGCAGCGACTTGTCGGCCGACCACTCGGGGCGACCGGCGACCAGCTCGAGGTGCGTGCGGCTGCGGCCGAACGCGTCGATCACGTGGATCACGTCTCCCGTGATCTCACCCGCGGTCCGCGCGACATGCACCGTCAGGTTGCCGGCCTTGAGCGCGGCGTGCAGCGCCGTCCGCCCGACCGAGGTCGCCGCGCGCGCGACCGCCTTGCCGGTGTTGCCGAGCACATCCGGGATCTTGTCGCCGGCCTTCGACGCGAGCGCGATCAGCGCGATGACGCCGACGATCAGCACGACGCCGAGCGCGACCTTCGCGACCGTGCCGCCGTGATCCGCTCCTGCCGACGAAGCCCCAGCCGCCGATGTAGAGCGTGGCGTCGGCACCGGTCCGCTCGCCGAGCCGCGCGGGGAGATACGGGAATGGCAGATCGAACGGTTGGGTCCGCATGCCCACCGGCATGCCGGTCAGCGTGTGGTTGACGGCCAACCCGTACGACGCGAGCGAGTCGAGCGTGGCAGCGAGCATCGGCGGCTCGAGCGCGGTCGTGGTCAGGCCATCCGGCCCGACGTAGTTGCCCCGCCAGTCCATCACCGCGCCGACCGCGTAGCCGCGCTGGTACATCACCTCGGAGGTCGCGCCGACGATCCGCGCCTCGGCATCGAGCCGGACCGAGTCGGGGTCGCGACTGAACCCTGCGTGGGTCCAGACCTCGAGATCCAGCGGCAAGATGTCGATCGAACGCACGGGAGACGTTGCCAGCTGGGGCGACGACACGACGTTCGCCTTCGGCCAGCGCGGGCCACACGCGGACGTGTGGACGATGGCAGCGCAGACAACCAGGGCGATGACGGGTCGCACGCGGACGGTTCAGCAAGCGACATACCGCGTGCTCGATCGACGAACTCCGCGAGATGATTGCGGACAACCCTGTGCGGGTCCGACCACAGTGTGAAGGAGTCCGCTACGACGCAGCGCGCTGGGCTTGCTTGTCGGCGGACACCGCCGTGTGCGCCCGGGTGGCCAGCGCATCGGAGGTCTCGTCGCACGCCTCAACGACCCCGAAGCTTGCGACCAGCGCGCCCTCGCAGAACCGCGCCTCCGTGATGTGCGCGCGGCAGCGTTCGGCGACGATCCGGGCCCCCTCGAGCGACGTGCCGGGCATGACCAGCGCGAAGTCGTCGGGGCCGATCCGGAAGCAGGCGTCGATCGCGCGGGTCTGGCTCTGCAGGATCCGCGCGACCTCGCGCAGCGCGTCGTCCCCGGCGGCCTGACCGAACCGATCGACCGCGGCCTCGAACCCGCCGAGATCCAGCATCGCGAGGCTAAACGAGTGGCCGTAGCGCTTGTCGCGCGTCAGCTCGGCCTGGATCCGTTCGTCGAACGCGCGCTTGTTGCCGAGCCCGGTCAGCGCGTCGTGCTGGGTGTCGTGACGCGGCCGCGGATAGGTGTACGCGCGGTGAAGCGCGATCGCGATCACCTGCGCGAGCAGGCGCAGGGCCTCGGTGTCCTCGTCGCTGAACGCCCCGGGCCGTGCCGAGGTCACCTCGAGCACGCCGACCGCACTCTCGCCGTAGAGCAGCGGCACGGCGAGCAGCGATCCGACCGGCTTCGCGTCGGTCAGCGCTTCCTTTGCGAGGTCGGCGATCATCACCGGAACCCGATCGGCAATACAGCGTCCCGCCGCGCTGCCCTGGCGAGCGAGCCGCGCCCCCAGCGCCAGCGTGCTGGGGCGGGCGACCGCGCGGTAGGCGAGCTCGTCCCCCTCGACGAGGATCACCGCGCTGGTCGCGGCAGCCGTCATCGTCCCCGCCCGCTCGACCACCAGGCCCATCACTTCGTCGGCGTTCAGGCCCGCCGCGGCGATCGCATTTTGCAGCTCGATCACCGACAGCAATCGCTCCACGCTCGACGTCATCGCTGCCATAGTAACGTAACGGATGGCCGATTCGCTCCCTCCTTGTGGCCTGTATCGAACCGTGCGCCCGATCGCGGGCGTCGATGCGGGACGTCTCGTGTACTTTCACAACCACGGTGATCCGGGACCGGGGCTGTACTTCCCCGAACGCTGGCATCACAACCGCGCACAGTGGACACCCAACGGGACCACGGTGACGTTGCCGCTCGACGCAAAGGCATTGCTGCCGCTCCCCGCCGAAGGCTTCTACCGGGTGGTCCGCACGTTCATGTGCTGCGCGAAGAACTGCGTCGAGTTCAAGCCCGAGCAGCTGCTTCAGCTCGGCTACACCGGCGCCGGCAAGCCGCTCGTGTTCGTGCCCGAATTCTCGAGCGGCGCAATCACGGTGCCCGAGCGCGGCACCGCGATCGACGACGACGCGCTGAAGCATCTGGTGGCCCTGCTGGTCAACGAGCGCCGCGAATCCCGCGATGCGATCTCGTTCCCGCGCGGGATCATCGTTCACTGAGTGAACCTTCACCTGGCGCACGCGTTGGCGCTGCGCTGGTTTCCGGACTCGCGCCGCGGCACGAACCTGGTAGACCGCGCTCATGACCACCACCGAACATCACGTCACCCTCCGCGATCTTCGTGCGTTGCTCGCCGGCGAAGGCGGCATCGATCTGGTGCCGGCAACCGACGGTAGCCAGACGGTGATGCGGATCGTCGGGGTCAGCCCCGGCACCACCGCGGCCCGGCTCGGCGCGCGGAACGACGACACGATCGAGATGATCAACGACACGCGACTCGACAACGTCGCGGCCGCCTATCGCGCCGGCGACTCCGCGATCAAACAGCCGCGGATCGTGATCCGAGGCAAGCGCGCCGGCGAGCCCTACGAGACCACGCTCGTCGTCGATCGCTAGGGCGCGAGCTGATCGAGCACGCGACGAAAGCACTGCACGAAGCGCAGCCATTCCTCGACGCGCGCACCTTCGCCGCGCGACTCGCGAGGCAGCTGCGAGCTTCCGCTCGCGCCCAGCGACCCAGCATCCTGGTGCTCGCCGCGATCCCTCATGACCGCGCCCGGTCCCAGCCGCGACGGACGACGGACTTGACCTCGTCCCAGGTCTGGCCGGTCTTCAGATCCGACCACTCTTCCTTGAGCTTGCCCTCGAGCCGGTCGTCCCAGTCCGCGTGGTCCTTGTACTGGTGGCGCGCACCCACGCCGTAGCGATAGGTCGGCTCGACGTGCTTCCACTCGTCGTCGTCACCATCGGGCGGGTTCGGCTGGTCGGCTGGCGGGATCGCTTGCTTGCCGACCGCCTGCTTGACGGTGTCGGTCACGTTCTGGTCGAGGTCTTTGCCCTTGTGGAAGTCCGCCTTGGTCTGCTGCCAGTCGCGCTTCATCGCAGCCTTCACGCGGTCCCAGGCGCCCGTATGCTCGTCGTTCCACCACTTCGGATTCGTGTTCATCTCGAGCGACGCCACTGCACGCCGTGCGCCACGGTCGCAACTCGGGAAATTGCCCACGTCCGAATGCCGATCACATTCCGCAGCGAGCGCCGACGTCACGACGCGCGCCGAACGCACACGGTCAGCATTGTGGCGCGCCCGGTCAGCGGCGGTCGGCCCGCGAGCTGGTCAACTGCCAGCCATGTTCATCGTGTCCTCGACCGCTGCCAGCACCGTGCGGTTTCCCCTCGGATTCCGGGTCGGTGCCCTCGGCTCACGTCCCACCAAGCTGCTCGAGCTCTACGACATCGAGGCGTGCCCGTACTGCCGCAAGGTCCGCGAGGCGCTGACGATGCTCGATCTCGACGTCGTGATCCGGCCGGCGCCCCACGGCGGCACCCGGTATCGCCCGGAGGCGATCGCACGCGGCGGCAAGTCGCAGTTCCCGCTGCTGGTCGATCCGAACTGCGGTCGCGAGCTCTACGAGTCCGACGCCATCATCGCGCATCTCTACGGGCAATACGGGGCAGGCCCCGCGCCGCTCGCGCTCCGGCTCGGTCCGGTGACCACGGGCGCCTCCGCGCTGGCATCGGTGTTGCGCGCCGGCAGTGGTCGCAATGCGAAGCCGAATCGGCCCGCCGCACTCCCGCTCGAGCTGTGGTCGTTCGAGACCTCGCCGTACAGCCGCTACGTCCGCGAGGCGCTGTGCGAGCTCGAGCTGTCGTACGTGCTGCACAACGTCGGGCGACGCTCGCCGCGCCGGCCGGAGCTGCTCGCCCGTGCGGGCAAGGTCATGGTGCCGTACCTCGAGGATCCGAACACCGGCGCGCGGATGTTCGAGTCGCGCGACATCGCGCGCTACCTGCGCGTGACGTACGGCTAGTTGCCAGCGGCGATCAGCTGCTGCACCGCGAGCACGGCCCACGCGCGATCGATCTGTAGCTCGTCGTACGGGGGTGCGGACGTGCTCTCGGCGAGCTTCGCGTACGCGGCGCGCGGGCTGGCCGCCGGGACCGGCATGCCGTCGTCGAACCGCACCCAGTGCAGCAGCTCGTCGTCGGCGCGCTCGAACAGCAGCACGCGATCGAGGTCGCCACCGGGTGCGAGGAGCAGGACCTTGGTCATCTCGATCGCCCAGTCGGCGAGCCCGGCGTCGAGCAGCTTGACCTTCTCGACCAGCGCGTTCTGCGTCGGCACCAGGCGCTGGGTGCCGCTCGTACCGGCCGCGCGAAACCCGAGCGCGGCCTCCGCCATCGCGGCCTCGCCACCCGGACAGACCTGGCAGAAGTAGTCGGCGACCGGATCGTGAAACAGCAGGGTCGCGATCAACTGCGTGCGCTTGCCGCAGCTGCACGCCAGCACGTTGAGCTCGCCGGCGAGCAGGCGCTGCTTGGTCGCGGGATCATCGCGCGTGTTGATGCTCTGCACGAGCTCGCAGTCGTGCCGCGCACCACAGTGCGGGCAATTGACGCGCGCGGGTCCAGCGATCCGCATCGCGGAGCACCTTAGCGCCGTGCTAGTGCTCGCACATGGCAACTCGCGCGTCTTTGTTCGCTTTTGGGTCCGCTCTGGGGCTCGCTTTCGTGATCGGCTGCAGCGGCCCGGCAACGTCGACCACGACCTCGACCACGCCGCCTCCTACCGCCGAGCCGACGCAGGGCCCACCCGCGAACGACGGCACGTTCACCGCAGACGGCAAGGCGTTCGCGAGCGAGCGCGTGTACGAGGGCAACTGCGCGCCCGCCGGCAGCCGCGGAGGTTGCTACCGACTGACGCTGCGGCCCGACGGCACGATGGAGTACTTCATGCT
>JBBJLY010000311.1:0-9038 GCA_037720695.1 Kofleriaceae bacterium
GCGGTGGCGGCTGGTCGGCGCCGCGCCGCTGCTCGCCGCTGCGTTCTACTTTCGCTACGGCAGCGCACCCGTGATCGCCGTGATTGGGCTGGTCGCGGCGATCGTGTGGTGGCGCTCGATCCTGCGCCGCCCGTACCCGTTCCTCGCGATGGGCGCGCTGCTCGCGTTGTTGTTCGTGCCGCACGTCCTGCACTCGATCGACGCGACCGGCAGCTGGAGCGGCGTGCTCTACATCAGCCGCACGATGCCGCGCCGCGCCTATCTCGGCGAAGGGCTCGTCACCTATCTAACGGCAAATCCGTTCGTGTTCTACGGCGCCCTCGTCGCGCCGGTCGCGCTCGTCGGGCTCGCGACGTGCTGGCGTCTCGGCCGCGTCGGCTGGTTCCTCGGGCTGGTGGCGATCGGCCAGCTGATCACGATCGGGATCAACACGCACGGTCAGCCACGCTACGTGTTCTTCGCCGCGGCGCTGCTGGTCGTCCCGGGGGTCGCGACGCTCGCGAAGCTCGCTCGTCCGCGGCTCGCGCTGAGCCTGGTCGCGTGCGCGTGGCTCGGGGTCGCGATCGCGGTCGTGCCCTACAACCGCAGGCTGGCCGAGCTGCGGCAGCCGATCGTGCTCGCGGCGCGCGCGATCTCATCCGACGC
The DNA here is from genome assembly GCA_037720695.1 of Kofleriaceae bacterium. Taxonomy (GTDB): domain Bacteria; phylum Myxococcota_A; class Polyangia; order Haliangiales; family Haliangiaceae; genus JABFXX01. The sequence goes on from JBBJLY010000311.1 coordinate 646, forward strand.
GGCTGGTCGGCCGTGCTTCGTGGTCGCGCGGATCGTGCCGCAGCTGATGTGGTACGCGCACTGCGACGGGCTGATGCCGTCCTATCTCGAGGCCGTGCCGTGCCCGCAGCGCCTGCCGTACGTCGTGTCGTTGCCCGGGCACGAGCTCGAGCTCGACGCCGTTCTTCCCGGGACCGGGAGTGAATCCCGGCCCCTCCGTTCTCGGCCCGGCCCGGCGCGCGAGCTCCCGGTCGTCGATCCGCGGGTCCGCGTGTGGGCGCTCGACTGATCAGCCGATCCGCATGACGTAGCCTGCCCGCACGACGGCATCCTGATCGGGAACCTGCTCGACGGCGATGCCACGCGCGCGCCGCGACCAGTCTTGCCAGGTCTGGCGGCTGCGCTGCCAGCGCGTGGTGCTCTCGACCTCGGGTGCGCGCTCGCCGTGGTTGACCGCGCACAGCTGGCGCCAGCCGAGCGTGAGCTGATCTGCAAACGCGAGCTCGGTTGCGTCGTCGTTGGCGAGCAGCTCGAGTGTCATCGCGATCGCGTCGCGCTGGTCGGGCGCCTCCTTCTCGGCCGCGGCGACGAGGGCCGTGACGATCCGCCGCGTGTGCGTGATCGACAGGCAGAGCCGGATCTGGAGCCGCGTCCCGAGCTCGTTCAGCAGCGGGTTGTGTGCGGCGTCGACCAGGAATCGCCGCGGCGGGCTGGCGAGCACCGGGGCGCGTTCGATCGTGATCCGCTGCTGGGCGATCGCCGCGAGCTCGCGCGACACCACCTGCGTGATCGCGCTGCCGAACCCGCGCTTCAGCGTGGTCCCGACCCAACCGATCGTGCTGCCGATCGCGAAGCCGGCGAGGGTCTCGACCAGGAACTGCAGGCGCTGCATCGCACGATACGGGTCCGTGGGTACCGGCTCACCGAGCGTCGGGATGACCTTGACCAGCGTGCGCTCGAAGCGGGCGAATGTGACCGCGACGTAGCGCTGGATCGCCTCGCTGGTGGTGGTGACGGGAGCGCGGCGAACGGCGGCTTGCGACATGTTGCGGCGCGCGTCGACCGCTGCACGTCACGGTTGCGTGGTGGTACCGTTTGTCTGATGGCCGCTCGTAACGCGTTGACGATCCTGGCGATCGCCGCCTGCTCGGCAAATAACGCGCCGCCGGCCGGGCCATCGGCGCCGGGCCCCGGCTCGGGGGCGCCGGCGGGTGGCAGCGCCATCGCGGTGGGTTCGGGCTCCAGCGCAACCCCGGTGCCGATGCCCAGCGTGAAGGTCACGCTCGCCGACGTCGGGCTCGAGGCGTCGTCGCTCGACCGCACCGCTGACCCGTGCGTCGATTTCTATCAGTTCGCGTGCGGCGGCTGGCTTGCCGCCACCCAGATCCCCGCCGAGCGCGCGCGCTGGGCCCGGTTCTCCGAGATCGACGACAAGAATCGCGGCGCGCTGAAGCAGCTACTCGAGGACGCGACCAAGGGCTCGAGCGATCCCGCGGTGACCAAGCTCGGCGACTACTACGCGTCGTGCATGGACGAGGAGACGCTCGAGAAGACCGGCCTCGGTGCGGTCAAGCCGGTGCTCGACCGGGTCGCGAAGATCAAGGATGCGAGGTCGTGGCAGGCCGCGCTGATCGACCTCCACAAGCTGGGCGACTGGGTGGTGTTCCAGCCGATGGTCGGGCCCGACTACAAGCGCTCGACGATGAACGTCGTGACGCTGCGTCCCGAGGGGCTCGGGCTGCCAGATCGCGACTACTACCTGCGCCCCGAGCACGCGGACAAGCTCGCCGCGTATCGGGTGCACGTCGGCAAGCTGCTCGCGCTCGCCGGGATCCCGCTGGCCAAGGTCGAGGCGGCAGCGAACAACGTGGTCGTGATCGAGACCGAGCTCGCGAAGCTCCGCAAGACCGCGGTCGAGGAGCGCGACCTGCAGGGCGGCTACAACCCGATCGACACGAAGACCCTCGCGAAGCAGGTCAAGCTCGACTGGAAGCTGTACTGGAAGGCGTTCGGCGCGAAGCCGGGCAACAAGCTCGTCATCACCACGCCACGCTACTTTCGCGAGCTCGATCGGCTCCGTCAGCGGATCAAGCCGGCGCAGTGGGCGAGCTACTTCACCTACCACCTGGTGTCGCGCAGGACGCTCGCCTTGCCAAAGGTGTTCGACGATCAGGCGTTCGAGCTCGAGCGCCTGCTGACAGGCGTCGAGCAGAAGCTCGATCGCGCGCGCCGCTGCGTCGATGCCACCGAGCACGCGCTCGGCGAGCTGCTCGGCCTCCAGTACGTCAGCAAGTACTTCCCCTCGAGCTCGAAGCAGGCCGCGACCACGATGTTCGACGCGATGGTGAAGGTGATGAACGAGCAGCTCGGAAAGCTCGACTGGATGAGCGAGCCGACGCGCAAGCTCTCGCAGCAGAAGCTCGCCCGGGTCGGGCCGATGATCGGGTTCCCCGAGCAACCCAAGGTCTACGCGTTCGACGTCAAGCGGCCGGACTTTGTGGGCAACACGCTGCGCGCCCAGGCCTACGAGACCCGCCGCCAGCTCCAGAAAGCGGGCAAGCCGGTCGATCGCAACGAGTGGCAGATGCAGGCGTTCACGGTCGACGCCTACTACGAGCCGACGATGAACATCACCGCGCTTCCGGCGGGGATCCTGCAGCCGCCGTTGTTCGGCCCCGATCGCTCGGTCGCGGCCAACCTCGGCGGCATCGGGATGGTGATCGGCCACGAGCTGACCCACGCGTTCGACGATCAGGGCGCGCAGTTCGATGCGGAGGGCAACCTCAGCAACTGGTGGCAGAAGGACGACGAGGCGCAGTTCAAGGAGCGCGGCACGTGCGTCGCGGACCAGTACTCGACGTTCGAGGTCCTGAAGGGTCAGTTCATCAACGGCCGGCTCACCCTCGGCGAGGACATCGCAGACATGGGCGGCGTGAAGCTCGCGTTCACGACCTATCGCGCGCTTCGCAAGGACGCGCCGAAGGTCTACAACGCCGATGGCTTCACCGAGGATCAGCAGTTCTTCCTCGCGGTCGGCCAGGCGTGGTGCAGCAAGGCGCGACCGGCGGAGGTCCAGTACCGGCTCACGACCGACCCCCACAGCCCGCCAAAGTTTCGGATCTACGGTGCGCTGCGCAACCTGCCGGCGTTCGCCGAGGCGTTCAGCTGCGCGGCCGGTACGCCGATGCGGCCCGCGAACGCGTGCTCGGTCTGGTGATCGGCAATGATCAGTAGCTGTAGCCGACCGAGGTCGAGATCAGGCGGATCGTGTCCTTGCCGCCGGTCGCCTGGAACTCGGAGTCGTTGTCGAACTTGAACGACCAGCTGTAGCGTGTGTACGAGCCCTCGACGCGAGCCTGGATCGCTCCGAGCTTGATCCCGAGGCCGGCAAGTGCACGGATGCCGGTCGCGCTCGGCGACCCGATGTCGGTGAAGCGATCCTCGATCGTCCCGCCCGAGACCACGATCCGGTTCTCGATCCCGAGGTACGGCTCGACGCTGCCGAGCAGCAAGGAACCTCGCACGCCGACGCGCACCGCGTTGTAGACCGCGTCGGGCACGAGCTTGAAGTCCATCCCGGCGGTCGGGTTGGATTCGTCGGTGTCGAACTGATACTGCTCGCGAACGTAGCCGACGCTCGGCTCGACCGTGGCGAAGTCCTTGATCACCCAGCGATGGCGGACACTGGCCTCGATGCTGCCCCAGAACGTCCGTGCCGCTGACGCCCGCGGCGCTTCGGGACCGCTGTCGTCGGGGTCGACCGTCACGGGCTGCTTGTTGACGCCGAACTGCACGCGCGCCATCACCGACAGCCCACGCAGCGCGCGGACACCGGCGAGCGTGCCTGGCCAGACCTCGACCATCGGGCCGATCAGGACCTGGCCGAACTCCTTGTCGTCGCCGAGGTTGCCCGTCATCGCACCCTCGTACTGGAACGTGCGAAAGCCGATGTCGAACGCGGCCGACAACGCGAACAGTGGGCCGGCGCGAGGCCGGGAGGTGCTCCTGGCCTCGATCACCGGTCGGGGCTCGACCGCGATGTCGCGCGCCGTGGTGTCAGCGACGACCTTGCCGACACCCCCGACCTTGTGCTCCTCGCCGGCGACGACCTCGACGATCTGCGAGCCGACCTCCTTGCCGTTCAACGTGATGGCGACCGCATGGGGGCCCGCGTCGGCGTCGATCCGGACCGGCGCCTTGCCCTTGTCGACATCGTCGACCGTCACGGTCGCGCCGGCCGGGCCCTCGACGACGATCACGCCGCCCTCCTTGGGCTCGAGCTTGAACGACACGCTCTTGGGCGAGCTCTTCTTGACGGTCAGCGCCTCGACCCGGGTCTCGTGACCTTCGAGCTCGATGATCAAGGTGGTGGGTGTGTTGAGCGCGACCTCGATCGAGCACGGCGTGTCGCACAACTTGCCGTCCTCGATCAGGTTCAGGTACACGGCCGCACCGCTCGGCTCGGTCTCGATCTGGACCTTCCGCTTGGGCGCCGCGTCGGCAACCCCAGCACTGGCGGCGACCACGAGCGCGGCGATCACGAGCCGAGCCATGGCAGGGATCATAACGCGTATGCTCGGGCGTGGCCACGTGGGGCTTCGCCGTCATCAGGCTCACCGGGCTGCTCGCCGCGGTCGGGCTGGTGACCAGCCGCGCCGGGCTGCTCGCGCACGAGCTGGTCGGACATGGCGGGGCGGCGCTGCTGGCGGGCGGCAAGATCCTGGAGGTCCGGCTGTTCTACGTCGCCGGGGGCTGGATCCGGTACCGGCTCGCCGAGCCGACGGTGGCCGGCTACGCGTTCGTCGAGGTCGCGGGGATCGCCGTCGAGGCGGTGCTTGGCCTCGCGCTCCTTCTTCTATTGATCCGGCGCGACGGGCTGGCCGCCCGGATCGCGCGGGGCGTCGGGGCCGCGCTGGTCGTCCACGCCGGCTGGTACTTCGCGACCGGGACCTGGCATGGCTACGGCGACTTCGTGCGGATTCATCGCGAGCTCGGGGCCGCGCGGGTACCGATCGCGCTCGCGGTCGGACTCGCCAGCTGTGCGGTCGCGTTCCTCGGCGCGCGGATCGTGCTCGGCTCGATCGCCGCTGCGGTCCCCGGCGCGCGGGGGCGGCGGATCGCCGGGGTCGCGACCGCGTGCCTCCTGGCGGGTGGGTTGCAAATCGCGCTCGCGCTCGGCGAAGTCCGCGTGCGCCGGGACGACACCTACGGCACGATCATGCAGCCGGAGCGCGAACGCGTGATCGCGCGCGAGCTCGCGGCGTGGCAGCGGCAGCAACCACACGTCGATGAAGCGGCACGCGCCGCCCGCGCGCGCGAGCTGGCCGCGCAACACCGCGTGCTGCCGTTCGCGCCGATCCTCGCGGTCCTGCTCGCGGCTGCGGTCCTGCTCGGCGCCCGCCGTGCACGTCCCGCACCCGCGGGACCGATCGCGACACGGTTCGTGGCGCTCGCCGCCGCGCTGGCGGGTGGATCGATCGCTCTGGTGATCGCGCTCGATGCCGCGTTCCATTAGACTGCCCCGGTGGAGCGAAGCGTGAAGGATCTCCTCGGCGGCAGCCTGCGGCCCAGCGATCCGCGCCGGTTCCTGATCGAGGCGATGATCGGCGCGATGAACGCCGACGGCGTGATCGATCCGCGAGAGCACGCCGCGATCGAGCGTCAGCTCAACACGCACGTCCTGTTCAAGGGGCTCGGTCCCACCGCCGCGAGGACGCTGATCGAGCTGTCCAACGATGCGATCAAATTTGCCGGCAACGCGATCGGTCGCGTGCCCGCGATCGCGAAGGGGCTGCCGGCACGGATCCACCGGCTCGCCGCGTACGGCATGGCGTCGGACATCGCGTGCTCGGATCTCTATCTCCACCAGGGCGAGATCCAGTTCCTCGAGGTGCTGCGGCTCGCGCTCAGGATCTCACCGCTCGAGTCCGAGCAGATCCTCGCGGCTGCCGGCGGCGGGCGGCTGACCGCGTATCTCGACGATCGCTTCCTTCGCATCCAGGGCCTGATCGGCGTCGCCTGTGAAGTGTTCGCGCTGCGTGCGCTCGCGCGCGGCGTGGCCAACGACGATCATCGATTCAAGGTTCGCGACTTCTTCTTCGCGATCCCCGATCTCGCGCTGACCAAGGACGAGCTCGACGCCGAGCTGTATCGCGCGTTCAAACGACCGCGCTCCCCCGATGCACAGGTGTTCGGTGAGCTGCAGCGCGTGGCGGGCACGCTCCCCGATCCCGTCGATCGATACTGGATCGTCGTCTACACGCTGGTCGCGGAGTTGCCGGCGACGGTGCCGAGCTGGCGCGTGATCCCGTTCATGGGCGTGATGCAGGCGGCGTTTCAGATCACGAACACGGACATGGAGCTCGCGGTCGTCGACGCGCTGACGTTTCCTCCCGCGTTGCCGCGCCCGTCGTAGCGAACCGGGCCGACGAGCGAGTCCAGGAGCGCGGAGCGCGCCTCGGCGAGGAGGCCGTAAAGAATGTCAACCGGACAAGTGCAGCGATCGGCGCGCGCTCGCGCACACGAATCAAGAGATCGCATCGCGATGGCTACCGTGCATAATCGGCCCCCCTTGCCATGACGTCCGACACCATCGAGCTCGTCGAACGCGTCCGCCGCCGTCTCACGGAACACGAGAATCCGTGTCAGATCGCCGGGCCCGCCCCAGAAGCAGCGATCAACGCCGCCGAGGAAGCACTCGGCTGCACCTTCCCGCCGTCGTACCGCACGTTCCTCCGGACGTGGGGTGGGATCGCAATCCCGAAACACCTCGGCATCGTCCACGACTTCGTGGGCGTCGCCGGGCAGGCACCCGATACCGACAGCTCCGACGACGTCGTGCAGCGCACGCTCAACGCACGCGCCGAGCGCCGGCTCGGCGATCACCTGGTCGTGGTCGGCATTGGCGCGCAGTACCAGGAATGGTTCTGTCTCGACGTCAGCCGGCCCACCGCGAGCGGCGAGTATCCCGTGCTGATGTTCGATGCGCGCGACAACGCGCTCGACCAGCAGTTCTATGACGACTTCGGCCAGATGCTGGAAGAGGTCATGGGCTTCGTCGCCGATAGCCTCGAACATCCGCTGGATTAGCCGTTCGTGACGTGAGCCGCAGCCCACGGATTTCGCCGCTGGGCTGCGAGACTTTGGTGGTAGGTTGCGCGCCCCATGCGCCGACCCCTGCTTGCTGTCGTCCTGCTCGCGTTCGTCTTGTTGCAAGGATGTGGCGATAACACCGGCCGGCCGGATGCGTCGCCCAACGTGCCGATCGACGGCCCGGTCGCGGAGGAGGTCGTGTGCGAGATGCTGCCGCCCGTGACCAGCGGGACCTGCGAGGTCACGCCCGGCGGCTCCACCGTGGTGATGAAGGGGATCGTCCTGACGCCCACCACGATCTATCGCGGGGGTCAGGTCGCGGTGGACGCGACCGGCCAGATCTCGTGCGTCGGTTGTAACTGTGCGACCGGCGGCGAGACCGTCGTGTCGTGTCCCGACGGCGCGATCTCGCCGGGCCTCATCAACACGCATGATCACATCACGTACACGCAGAACCAGCCGTACAACGATACGGGCATCCGCTACGAACATCGCCATCAGTGGCGCCGCGGCGATGGCCCGACCCGACCCAAGATCCCGGCCGAAGGCAGAGCAACCGACGATCAGATCCGCTGGGGTGAGCTCCGGTTCCTGATGGGCGGCGCGACGTCGATCATCGGCTCCGGTGGTCAGCCCGGCATCCTGCGCAACCTCGACACCGCGAGCCAGGAGGGGCTGTCGCAGACGCCGGTCAAGTTCGACGTGTTCCCGCTCGACGATGGCGGCGGCGCGCGGCGCATGGGCGACTGCAACTACGGCGCTGATGCCACCACGGCGGCGCAGATCGCGAACGTCGATTCCTACGAGCCACACACCTCCGAGGGCATCGACCCCACCGCTCGCAACGAGTTCCTGTGCCAGAGCTCGGACTCGTTCGATGTCTCGGCTCCCGGTGTGTCGAACAACCTGCTGCTCGGCAAGACCGCCATGATCCACGCGATCGGGCTCCAGCCCAGCGATCTCGGCGCGATGGCCGCCGCGGGCACCGGCCTCATCTGGTCGCCACGCTCCAACATCACGCTGTACGGCGACACCGCGCGCGTGACCACCGCGTCGCGCATGGGCGTCGAGATCGCGCTCGGCACGGACTGGATGCCGACCGGCTCGATGAACCTGCTGCGCGAGCTGCGCTGCGCCGACGACCTCAACAAGACCTACTACAACAGTCACTTCAGCGACGTGCAGCTGTGGCAGATGGTGACGTCGACCGCGGCCGCCGTGAGCGCGACCGACCACGTGATCGGCGTGCGAGCGGGTGGCAAGGTCGCCCCCAACGCCCTCTTCCGCGCCCGAAGTCCGATCATTCTCCCTCGGGGCGACGA
>JBBJLY010000312.1:0-9014 GCA_037720695.1 Kofleriaceae bacterium
GCTATCGAGGCGCTCGACCGAAATAAACAGGCGTGACATGCCTGGGAGGCAGTGTACCGGCGCTCCGATGAGCCGGCTAGTCGGTGAGGTTGTCACCGCCCCTTGGCCGAGTTAAATAAGGCCCCCACCCCGGAGGTCACATGGCCAGCGCGAACGTCAAGGAGCTTACCGACGCCAACTTCGAGACCGAGGTCCTAAAGGCCGACGTCCCGACCCTGGTCGATTTTTGGGCCGTCTGGTGCGGGCCCTGCAAGCAGATCGCGCCGACCGTCGACGCCCTCGCCGACGAGTACAAGGGTCGCCTGAAGGTGGCGAAGATGGACGTCGATCACCACCAGATCGTCCCCCAGCAGTACGGCATCCGCTCGATCCCGACCCTGCTCATCTTCAAGGGCGGCAAGGTCGTCGGCCAGCTGGTCGGCGCGGCGCCGCGCAACAAGCTCGAAGCCGAGATCCAGAAGCACCTGTAAGCGCCACGCGCGACAACCTCGCCCGGCGCGAGCTTGGGAACGGCCAGGTATCGGGAGATATCGGGTTTCGTTCGTGCCCGGAACGGATCGCACGCGACTGTCGTGCGTATCCTGTCCCATGCTCCGCTTCATGCTGCTGTGCGTCCTGACCTCCAGTGGCTGCCAGCGCGACAACCCCGGGCCTGCCGCCGCTCCGGGCCGCGGTCCCGATCGCACGGCCCTCGGCCGTGAGCGGAACGACTGCCGGGACGACAGCACGTGCGATCCCGGGCTGCTCTGCCTCAGCAACCTGTGTGTCAAGCCGCCGCCGGCGGACTGCACGGTGGTCGCCGAGACGTTCACCTCGTTCGAGCTCGGCAACTACGCCGATCCCGACGAGCGCGCGCCGCTGGTCGCGAAGCTCAAGGCACAGTGCGAGACCGCGTATGTGACCAAGGACGAGGGCATGTGCCTCGAGGAGACGCGCGACAAGTACAGCGCAACCGCGTGCGTCCCGCGGATGTTCCCCGCGTCCGCGACCAAGGCCACGACCGGGGACTGCGCGCAGGTCGCCGCCACCTTCCGCACCACCGTCACCCAGCAGATGCCGCAGGCCGATCCCAAGACCAAGGCGATGCTCGACTCGATGATCGGCGCGATCCACAAGTCTTGCTCGGAGGACCAGTGGCCCGCCGCGGTCATCCAGTGCTACCTCGGCACCACCGGCCTCGACGCGCTCCAGCAGTGCGATGCCGCGACGCCGCCGGCGCTCAAGCAGAAGATCCAGGACCGCGTGATGGCGGCGGTGCAGTCCGTCCAGCGCTGATCAGTTCTGCAGCGTGACGCGCTCGGAGACGACCTTGGCCGTCGAACCGGAGATCTCGATCACGTACTCGATCTCCTTCGCGCTGCCGCCGCCGCGGTGGGCACCGCCACCCTTGATCCGGATCCCCGTCGCGTCACGGAGCACCGGGCCGATGTCGAACATGATGCCCTGGCCGGGTGGATCGATGACGCGGACAGGATCGAAGCCGCCGCCGGCGCATGCCGACGCACCGACCACGCGCGGATACTTGGTCCTCACGCGATCGATGACGTCGCTGCTCGCATCGGCGCTGTGTCCGCTGGCGTCGCGCACCCGCAGGCACGCAGTCTCGTCGTCCTGGATCCCCGCGGTCGAGAGCTCGTGGAGGTAGACCACGGCGAGCAGCGCTTCGTCTGACGTCCCGGTCGACTCGGCGGCCGGTGCGGACCCGCTACCGGGGGCGGCCGTGATCGGAGGCGGGGTCGCCGGGGCGGGTTCCACTGCGCCACCACACGCGGCCAGCAGGAGCAGGAGCGATCGCTTCATCGCGAAGATGGTGACACAGGCGGTGCGGCGACGCCTGAACCGCAGTCCGGTGCCCCGTCGCAGCCCGATCAACGGGGGTCAGTTCAAGCTCGAGAACGATTCCTTGCGACTCACTTGCACTTCTTCGGGTCCTTCTTGCAGGTCTCGCTCAGCGTGGTCGTCTCGTCCTCACCGCCGGGGGCGGACGGCGCGGGGGTCGTGGTGCCCGGGCCGGCACCGCCGACCTCGCCGCCATCGACACCCTGCTGATGGGTGGGTGCAGCATCGTCGTTGACGTTGCCGTTCACGCTGGCGGGCAGCGTGTTCATGATCGGCATGCCGGTGGTCGGTGCGCCGCCCGTGGTCGGGGTCGGGGACGCGTCGGAGCTCGGCTTCGCAGCTGCACCGGTGGTCGTGGTGCGCACGTCGTGGCCGGCGTCGGTCGAGCTCCGCATCGTGGTGTCGATGCTGCTCGCGAAGTAGTACGTGTCGGTGGCAGCGCCCGGGCAGCGCGCCAGCAGGTAGTACCAGGCGAATGGCGGCGCGGTGAACGTGTAGGTCGAGCTCGCGACCGGGCCGGCGTCACCGCCGAGGCCCGCCATCACCGTGTAGGCACAGCGGGCGACCGACTCGGGCGTCCGGATCCGCATCTGCTGCCAGGTCGCCGGCAGGCTGGTGAGCTTGGTGCCGCGTGGGTCCGGGCGGTGGGATACGAGACCGCCTCGGTCGCCCCGAGCGCCTTGAACGAGCCGTTCTCCGACAGGAACTGCGACTGGCGGACGTGAAGCTCGGCGAACATCGGGCTGACTTCCGACTCGTTCTGTGCCTTGCGCGAGGTCGACAGGAAGTGTGGGAGCGCGACCTTCGTCAGCGCACCGACCACCGCGAGGGTGATGGTGATCTCGAGGATCGAGAAACCACCCTGGGACGTCCGTGCCTTCATGCTTCTGTCATACGGCCTCGCGCGCTCGGCGCGGAGTCAGCACCCGGGTATCACCGGGCCTGTTAACCGAAGGCGGCAACGAACGCGGCGTGGTTGGGCCGTTCCGGGCCGCCGAGCACGGCGAACACGACCTCCGCGAACACCCCGGCGTAGCTACCGGTCAGCGGGACACGGAACGCATCCGCGACCAGCGCCGGGTCGTTGCCGAACACACCCGCGCCCCACGCACCCAGCACCAGCCGCTCGACCCGGTGATGCGCGGCGATCGCGAGGGTGAGCTCCGCGCGGCGGCGGAGTGTGGTCTCGAGCGCGACCGGCTCGAGGCGCTGTTGCTGGCGGAGCGCGCTCGCGTTGGGCGCGGGACACGTGATCACCGAGGCGAGCACCGGACGCGCGAGCCAGCTGCCGTCGTCGTCGCGGAAGAACGGGACATGCGGCGAGAAGATCGCGAGGTCGAGATACAGCGGCGAGCCGAACGCACGGTTGCGCGCGTAGTGCTCCGGTTGCTCGAGCAGGCACGGGTACAGCGCCGAGGCCCGCGCGAGCGACTCCTCCTGCGCCTGCGCACCGCCGAGGAAGCCGCCGCCCGGATTCTTCGCCGACGCGACGTTGAGGCAGCCGAGGTGACCGCCCTGCTGGCGATCGAGCCGCACGAGCGCCTCGACCGTGCTCTCCCCGGTGACGGAGATCTTCGTGGCGTGGGTTGCCGTGGGGCGGACGAAGCTGTCGCGATCGCCATCGTGCCCGACCGTGCCGCGCCGCGCGGCGACGATCGCCTCGCCGATCGAGACCTTGTCACCGGCCGGCGTGACGTACTCGCCCGCGTCACATGCGGCGAGCGTCAGCTTTGCGATCCCGACCTTCGCGCCGCGGGTCACCGTGCCCGAGCCCTTCGGACCCTTGAACATGATGAAGCGCGGCGGCACATGATCCGCGAGCCACACACCATTCTCCGACAGGTAGAACACGTGGCCCTCGCCCACCATCGCGTCGGCGCGGATCGTCAGGATCACCGGCTTGCCGCGACGGGACCCGACCTTGGTCGCGGTCGTGAGATCTGCTGACAGGTGGACGTGGTGACGCGCGCCGCGCTCGAGCCCACGCTCGCGGATGCCCGGCAGCGCGGTCTCGACCGTGCCGTGATAGAGCATCGCCGGCGGCTCGGCGGTCGCGAGCTGGAGATCGACCTCCACCGAGTGGCCCTGGTTTGCGCGGATCCGCGTGCCGTCGGGCGACAGCGCGAAGCGTTGCTTGTCGGAGCTGGCGACGATCTCACCGAGCTCGTCACGCGACAGCGTCACGCCGTGGGTCGCGCACGCCACGAGCAGCGCGGCGACGTCGGTCCACCCCGCCTCGTCGAGCGTGATGCCGACCCGCGCCGGATCATGGCGCAGGACGAGAGACAGGAACTTGGAGACGCGGACACCCATGACACGCGCAGGTTGTACGCGCCGCTTAGTGTCCCGTCAACACTATTCCATGGGCATCCCGGGCAGGCCCTCGAGCTGGGATGGATCGAAGTCGATCGGCGGACTCGCCGAGCCCGCCGCCGACCCCGCCCCCTTGGGCGCCGGCTGCTTGACCAGCTTGTCCCGCGTGAGGTTGACCACCTCGCCGATGATCGCCTTGTCGACCATCGCGGCCTTGCCGCGCCCGCGCTCGGCGACCCAGAATGCCTCGCCGTCGGCGACCAGATCGAGGATCAGCGGCGCAGCGGTCTTGCGCTGGATCGTCACCGTCGCGGTTGGCTGCGCGGCGCTGCGCTTCGGATCGCCCGGCGCCATCATGTGCAGCTGGGCGACCTTGCTGACGAGCTGCGTGATCGCATCGGTGTCGATCGACTCACCGGCCGCCAGCGCCGGCGCGGCCCCATCGACCAGGACCTTCCAGCTCTCCGTGGGCGCGGCACTGCCGCTGCCGCTGCCGCTGCCGGCCGCAGGCGCGGCGACGCGCTCGAGCTCGAATTTGCTCGCGCCACGCTGGACGGTCAGCTTCGTCACCTCGTCGGCCGCGAGGCTGACGTACGCGGTGTCGACATACTGGTTGGCCTCGGTCAGGAACGAGAACGCCTGCAGCCCGGTGACGCCGTAGACCCGCGCATCGGAGCCGATCCGGACCGGTGTTCGCCGCGCGCCGGTGCCGACGTAAAGCGTGAGATCGGGCCCGTTGCCGGAGATCACGATCTTGCGCTCGAACTCGGTGTCTCCGACCCGGAGTTGCTTGTGGCGGCCGGCCTGGGTGGCGAGCGGCTCGGCTGCGGCGAGCTTGCCGAGCGGCGCGAGCATGTCGGTCACCTTCTGGGCCTGGACCGGATAGTCGAAGTGCGACGCCAGCACCCAGTCGGCACCACGCTTCGCGAGATCGATTGCCTTGGGCTGGTTGGGCGCGAACACCTGGACGCGCGTGACCTTTGCGGGATCGAACGCGGGGAGCAGCGGCTTCTCGATCAGCGCCGCGCTGGTGTCGCTGCGGGTCATCAGGATCACGGCGAGCGCGATCTGCGCGACCAGCACGCCGATCAGGATCTTGTGAAATCGGGTGAGCATCTCAGGCCTCCTTCGAAGAGGTCGATGGCTTGACCACCGGGACGACGCGGCGCCGGCGCAACCAGGCGCCACCGACGACGGCGGCGAGCCCGAGGAAGCCGAGCGCGATGTTGATGTCTCGCCACTTGTCGCGTTCGTCAGGCTCGATCGTGAGTGCGCGCGCGGCCGTGGTCTGCGCGCGGATCGCGAGCAGATCGGTATCGGCGAGCGCCCAGTCGACCGCGTTGTGGACGAGCTCGATGTTCGAGAGTGCGAGATCCGACTTCATCTGCTGCGCGAAGCCGAGCACCGCATCCGAGGCAAAGGCCGACGAGCCGAACACGACCATCCGGGTCTCGGGTGGCGAGTGCCGAGCAGCCGCGCCTCGCCGGCAGGCGAACTGGCCGGCTTGGCCGGAGCCTTGGGATCACGGTGCTTCGCAAACCCGCTCTGGAACCCACCCGTGATCGCCACGCCGAGCACCTGGGTGCCGCGCTTGTCGGCCGCGAGATCTTTCGGCACGCCGAAGCCCTTGTCGCCGTGCGCCTCGAAGTCGGGCTGCACCGATGGCGACGCCGTCAGCCACGCTTCCGCCGACGAGCGCAGCAGGTTCTCGACCTTGCGCTGATCGTCGCCGACCTTGGCCTCGACCTTGAGCGACGAGGCGAAGTGCATCACCGTGCCGGGCAGGCCGCTCGTGATCACGCTGCCCGACGCCAGCTGGTCCTCGTTCATCCGGATGAACGGCGGATACGCCAGCGGCTGCATCTCGGCGACCATCATCCCGTTGCCGACGTCGCGCTCGCGCGGCACCGGCACCTTGTCGCTCTTGGGATCCATCACGAGCTCGTCGGAGACCGTGACGCCCCAGGCCTTGAACAGCTCCTCGAGCCCGGTCTTCACCGGCTCGACCGAGATTCCCCGCGCGGGGGCGAGCCGGAACCGACCCGCCAGCGCGACCAGCGCACCGCCGCGCATCACGAACTGATCGAGCTGCTCGGCCGCCTTGGCATCGAGCTCCGCCGGACCGCCGAGCACGAGCACCTCGACGTCATCGGGCACCCGCGCCGCGAGATCGATCGCGCGGACGTCGTAGTTGCCCGCGAGCGAGCGCTGGATCGCCTCGAACGTCTGCGGGGGCGGCATGTTCTGCGGTGGCATGCCCTGCATCGGCGGCTGCGAGGATGGCGGCGCGGGCGGCGACCAGATGCCGACCACGCGCGTGAACCCGGGCGCAGCGCGCTTCAGGCCGTCGACCAGCGACTTGTCGAGCGCGGCCTCGGTGAAGTCCTGCGGCGCGATCAGCACCTTGCGCGCACCGACCTCGATCAGCACGTGCAGGTAGTACAGCCCGACGAGGTCCGAGTACGGACGCAGCTTGTACTGGTCGTACAGCTTCATCATCTCCGCCTCGGTCGCGGGCTCGATCGACTTGCTCTCGAGCTTTCCCCCGGCACCTTTGGCGAGCTTCGCGATCGCGCCGGCGAGCTTGGTCGGGCCTTCCTTCCACTCCTCGGGCAACGTCTTCGGCGTGACGAACGTGGTCAGCGTGACCTTGCCCGGCATCGAGGCAAACAGCGCGTCGATGCTGGAGAACGCGCTCACCGTCTTCTTGATCGCCTTGGTCAGCTGGTACTCGGGGTTCTTGAGCGAGATCTCGCTGCCCTCGCCGATGTCGCGCGACCGCTCCTGCAGCAGGTCGCCGAGCTCGAGCACCTCGGTCTGATCGCCATACGCGATCGCGACCGCGAAGTACGCGTTGACCACCGACTGCTCGGTCGAGGTCTCGAACGGCAGCGGCTTGGGCTCGATGTTGAACCGCTCCTTCGCCTCGCGCTTGGCTGGATCGTCGTCGGTCGGGTCGACCAGCTCGACGCGGATCTTGCCCTCCCCGGCCACCCGGTACTCCTCGAGCAGATCGCGGAGCTGGGGCACCAGCGGCGCGAGCTTGGGATGCGTCTTGGCCGAGAAGTAGCCGCGGATCAACAGGCGCTCGTCGAGGTTGCCGACGATGCGCTCGGTCGACTCCGACAGGCTGTACACGCCGCCCTCGGTGAGGTCGATGCGCGCGCGCTTGACCTGCGACAGCCACAGGTTCAGCGCGATCGCGTTGCCGACGACGAGCGCGACGGCGAGGAGCGCCGCGACCCGGCGATCCCGCGCGCGCTGGCCACGGCCCCAGGTCAGCCGGCCGAGCAGCACCACGTTGACCGCGACGCCGATCGCGACCAGCGCCGCGTAGTACGCGAGGTCGCGCAGATCGAGCACGCCGCGCGCGACACTCTCGAACCTGGCGCCCGTGCCGAGCGCCCGGCCGAGCTCGCTCGCGCCATCGAGCCCGATCGCGTAGGTCACGAGGCACGCGAGCGCGGTGCCGACGAACGCGACGATCTGGTTGTCGGTCGCGGCCGACACGCACATGCCGATCGACAGATACGCCGCCGCGAGCAGCAACGTCGCCAGATAACCACCGACGACGGGCCCCATGTCGAGGTTGCCCATGGTCGCGATCGTGATCGGCAGGCCGAGCGTCAGCCCGAGGGCGACCGCGATCAACGCCATGCCGGCCACGAACTTGCCGAGCACCAGCTTCCACCGCGGCACCGGTAGCGTCAGCAGCAGCTCGAGGGTCCCGGCACGTCGCTCGTCGGCCCACAGCCGCATCGCGAGCGCCGACACCAGGATGATCAGCAGCTTCGGCATCCACTCGAACAGCGGGCGTAGATCGGTGAGCCCGCGCGCGAAGAATCGCTCGTGCTCGAAGAACGTGTAGAACGTGACGGCGAGGAACGCGGCGAGGAAGATCACCGCGACTGCCGAGTTGAAGTAGCCGCGCAGCTCTTTCTTCGCGACGGTGGCGATCACGGGGTCACTTCCTCTCCGCTCTTCTGGGCCAGATCGCGGAACACGCGCTCGAGCGTCTTGGGCTCCGGCCGCAGCTCGCCGACCTTCCAGCTCGTGGTGCGCAAGGCCTCGAACAGCGCCGGGCACAGCTCCGCGGTCGCGCTCGAGGTCACCCGCCAGTGCTTGAGCGAGTCGACCTCGCCGATCGCCTCGACGCGGGTCACGCCCTCGACCTCGCGCAGCCGCGATTCCACGCCTTCCGCCGCGCTGTCGATCGCGACGACCGCCGCGTTCGCGTTGCGGAGATCCGCGAGCTTCGCGTCCGCGCGCAGCTGGCCGCGCATGATCACGAGCACGCGCTCGCACGCGGCCTCGACCTCCGACAGGATGTGGGTCGAGAGCAAGACGGTCGTCTTGCTGGCGAGCCGCTTGATGAGGTCGCGGATCTCGACGATCTGCGTCGGGTCGAGGCCGGTCGTCGGCTCGTCGAGGATCAGGATGTCAGGCTGGTGAATGATCGCCTGCGCGATCCCGACGCGCTGCCGGAATCCCTTCGACAGCGTGCCGATCGGCTGGACCACGCGGTCCTCGAGGCCGGTCGCGCGGATCGCCTCGATCATGCGCTCGCGGCGATCGCCGTACGGCACGCCACGCATCGCCGCCATCGTGTCGAGATACTCCTGGACGAGCATCTCGGAATACAGCGGTGCACTCTCCGGCAGGTAGCCGATCCGGCGCTGGGCCGCGAGCGGGTCGGCGACGACGTCGATCCCGTGCACCCGGATCTCGCCGCCATCTGGCTCGAGCACCCCGGTCAGGATCTTCATCAGCGTGGTCTTGCCGGCGCCGTTGGGGCCGAGCAGGCCGACGACCTCGCCGGGCGCGACCTCGAAGCTGACGTCTTCGAGCGCGCGGATCCGGCC
>JBBJLY010000103.1:0-26076 GCA_037720695.1 Kofleriaceae bacterium
AACGGCGGCTTGCCGGTCAACAGCTCGTAGAGGATGACGCCGCACGCGTAGACGTCGGCGCCACCGTCGATCGGGTTGCCGAGCGCCTGCTCGGGCGCCATGTAGAGCGGCGTCCCGATCACGACGCCGGTGGAGGTCAGCTTGGTCGAGGCGACTTGCTCGTCGAGATCGATCAACTTGGACACGCCGAAGTCGAGCAGCTTGACGAAGTCGTGGTGGTCGTCCTCGTTGACGAGGAAGATGTTGTCGGGCTTGAGATCGCGATGGATGATGCCCTTCGTGTGCGCCGCGCCCACCGCGCGCAGCACCTGGCGCATGATATGGATCGCGCGCCACGGCGGCATCGGACCCGACGCCTCGAGGATCTTCGACAGCGGCGCGCCATCGAGGAGCTCCATCGCGACGAACAGCCGGCCATCCGGCGTGTGGCCCATGTCGTGGATGTCGATGATGTGCTGGTTACCGATCCGGCTCGCCGCGAGCGCTTCGCGATGAAACCGCGCGATCGCTTCGATGTCCTCGGCGTACTTCGTCAGCATCACCTTCACGGCGACGCGCTTGCCGACATTCATGTGCTCGGCTTCGAACACGACACCCATGCCGCCCTGACCGATGACCCGGACGATCCGGTACTTGTCCTCGAGGACAACCCCGACGAGTGACTCGTCCACGGCCGCGGTCTGCACGCGCCCGGAATGTAATCGATCCGTGCGCGGGATGCCGGCACAGAGTTTGGCTACAGCGTCACCTCACCGGGGGCGGGCGGCCACGTCGACCACGGCCGCGGCATAGGCCATCGCCGCCGCCTCGCACGCGTCGAGATCGCCGGTCAGCCAGGCGCACGCAAAGTTCGTCTCCGTCGGTGGTGGGGTGATCCGTACCGCCCGCACCTCCGCCGCCTTGAGTGCGGCGTCGAGCCCGATCGTCGCCTCGATCGGCGGCGCCACCAGGTACGCCATCGACGCCCCGACCGCGAGTCCGGCCTCGCGCGACAGGTACTCGCCGAGCGAGGCGATCACGTGCGGGAACACGGTCACCGTGCGCTTGCCGTCGGCGTCGTAGAAGCAGGCGTCATGGGCGAGGCAGCGCAGGATGGCCTCGAGCCCGTGCTCGATCGCCTCGGGCTCGCTGGCGGCGATGACGCCGAGGATCTCGCCCGACAGCCGGCCGCTCGCGTGCGCGGCCCCCGCGTAGAAGCTGCGCGCGAAGATCACGTCGACCGGCGCCTGCTTGGTCGCCTCGTCGAGTGCGACATACAGCGCATCGTCCTGGTCGCAGGTCACGAGCCCGAGCGAGGTGTGCTTTGCCGGATCGCCGCCATACGCCGTGACCAGTGCAGGATCAGCGTTCAGCAAGCGCCGCACCGAGAGCACCGTCGGGATGATCGGCTCGAGGATCACGCGCCACCCCGATCGACGAGGCGCTGGCGGACCTGGGGTGCGCGGTAGCCGCGTCCTCCGGCGACCTCGCCGAGCCGCCCGAGATCGAGCGTCACGCCGCTGGAGCGCTGCGCGATCATCGCGCTGGCCAGCGCCGCGAGCCGGATGGCCGCCTCCTCGGGCGGGGTGCCGCGCAGGTGGATGTTCGAGATCATGTTGCGGTCGCCGTCGGTCTTGCCGACCGCGGGCTCGAACACGACGTACGCTGACAGGCCATCGCCGGTGCCGAGCCCGGGCCGCTCGCCGAGCAGGATCATCGCGACCTTTGCACCGACCTCCTGGCCGATCTCGTCCTCGAGCCAGACCCGCGCGAACCGAGCCGCGACCGGCGTCCCGACACTGAGGCCGCGCGCCTGACACGCCTGCGCGACCGCGTCGTGCAGCTGCTTGCCGGTCTGCATGCAGGCGACCGCGGACAGGCCATCGGCGACGATCAGCTGGACATCGACCTGCTTCTGGCAGCGCGAGCGCACGACCGCGAGCGAATCGTCGTCGAGCCGGCGGCCGAGATCGGGGCGCAGCAGGAACTCGCGGTGATGGGTCACCCGCGTCGTCAGCGGGACGAAGCCGTTGGCCTCGGCCCAGTCGGCCGGCAGCTCGGTCTCGACCGCGGCGCTGCGCCACCGCGAGCTCGGCCTGGAACTGCAGCACGACGTCGGTCGCGTAGCGCGTGCCGACGTGCCCGATCCCGACGAGCGCCGTCGTGTGCCGTGCGGCCTCGGCGGCAAACGCGCTCCGCTCGGGGCGAGGGTGTAGACGCGTGCCGGTGGCGCGGATCACCGGCATCCGCGGGATGTCCGGAAGTGGATCGCTCGACCCGAGCTCGTCGCGCAGGGCGGCGATCAGCTGGCGGGTCCGACTCACCGCGCTACGTCACCATGCCGGCACAGCGCGCGCAACTCTCGCAGGCACTCCCAGCTCGACGAGCCGTTGCGCGATGACGTGCGGACGGAGGAGCGCGGCCTCGTCGTTCCGAGAGCATCGCGGCCCGGCCACCTCGCGATGGTGGGAGGTTTGTCCACGCACGCGCGGCACGCAACGGAGCTTGACTCGGTTCCATCATCGCCTTGAGACTGAGGCATCCGCGCCTCCGGATCTGTTCCATGCCGAGCGAACTTCGCCGTCAATTGTCATCGTCATCGCCGTTGTCATCCTCGACGACGATCGGGAACTACGAGGTCATCTCCAAGCTCGCGACCGGCGGCATGGGCGAGGTGTTCCTCGCCAACCAGCGCGGTGCGGGCGACTTCAGTCGCAAGGTCGTGCTGAAGAAGCTGCACCCGAAGTTCACGACCGACCCGAGCTTCGTGACGATGTTCCTCAACGAGGCGCGGATCGCGGCGAGCTTCTCGCATCCGAACATCATCCACATCTACGAGTTGTTCCAGGACGGCGACGGCTACGTGATCGCGATGGAGTACGTGCGTGGCGCGAGCGTGCTCTCGCTGCTCCGCGGTCGGCACCGGCTCGGTCACTCGGGCTTGCCGTACGGCCAGATCGCGCGGATCGCGACGGCGGTCTGCGAGGCGTTGCACTACGCGTACACCGCGCCCGACGCCGACGGCTTGCCGTTCCACGTCATCCACCGCGACGTCAGCCCGTCGAACGTGCTCGTCGGCTTCGACGGTCAGGTCAAGCTGGTCGATTTCGGCATCGCGAAGATGGTGGAGCGCGAGGGCGTCACGCAGGCCACCACGATCAAGGGCAAGTACGGTTACCTGACCCCCGAGCAGATCAGGTGTCACCCCCTCGACCAGCGCAGCGACCTGTTCTCGCTCGGCACGATGCTGTGGGAGATGTCGGTGGGCGAGCGGCTGTTCCAGCGCGATAACGAGATGCAGATGATGTACGCGATCCTCGAGGAGCGGATCCCGCTGCCATCGGAGCGCGCGAAGGACTATCCCAAGGACCTCGAGCAGATCGTGATGCGTGCCCTCGCGCGCAAGCGCGACGAGCGCTACCCCGACGCGGCCATGCTCGCTCACGAGCTGC
Organism: Kofleriaceae bacterium; assembly: GCA_037720695.1. Taxonomy (GTDB): domain Bacteria; phylum Myxococcota_A; class Polyangia; order Haliangiales; family Haliangiaceae; genus JABFXX01. Next base: position 3,432 of record JBBJLY010000103.1, read on the forward strand.
GCGAGTGCGCGCGCGCGAACGGCTGGGACACCGAGGGTGCGTCGCTCGCATCGTTGGCGCGCGAGGTGTTGCCGCAGGATCAGATCGCGTTTGGCCGCATCGGATCGGACTCGTTCTCGGGCAGCGCCGAGCGGCGGCGCGACAAGCACACCGGCACATGGGTCGACGACGACTCGTTCGCGTCGCTCGTGGTGATGGACTCCGACCTGGCGCGGCCAGTCACCCAGCGACGGCGCGGCCTCACCGGCAGCACCTGGATCACGCTCGTCGCGATGCTGATCGCGACCCTCGCGGTCTGGCTGGTCGTCGGCCCGCTGCTCGACTGAGTCAGCACCGCGCGCCGTACACGAGCGTGCCGCCACCGTGCGCGGGCACGAAGCCGACGTCGCGGCCGGACGCGCTCGCCGCGCCGGACCAGTTCGTGAACACGGCGATCACGATGGTCGCGACGCCCGCCGCCGCGGTGGCTCCGAGCAGGACGTTTGTCCGCAGCTGCTGGTCGCGACCCTTGTCGTAGAGCTCGCTCGAGTCGCTCGCGCCGGTCTCCACCGAGTCCCGGACCTGGTCGCGCGTCTTGAGTGTCTGGACCCCGAACAGCGTCGCGCCGGCGCCCAGCCCGACGGTCACCACCGCAGCTGCGACGAACCAGCCTCGCGAGAGGCCCTTGGCCTCGGGAGGCCGCGTCTCGATGGAGGTGGTGAGCGGGGCGGGCGCGAGCTGCGGCGCTGCCTCGGGCGCCTTCGGCGGCGGCTCGAGGCGCGCGCGCGTGATGTGATTGACGAGTGCCGTGAGCTTGTCGGTCGCGCGCCGGCCGTCGGCGAACACTGCGACCAGCGAACGCTCGCCGGGCTGCGTGAAGAACGAGAACAGCTCGCGGCGTCTCGCGGCGATCGCCTTGCCGTCGACCTCGAGCGTGCAGCTCTCCGTGCACGTGATCTCGAGCTGCGCGAGCTGCGGTGTCAGCTTGGTCAAGATCGCCTCGGCGACCGAGCGCGACTCCTTGTCACTCGGATAGCGACGCAGCAGCTCGGCCGCATGGGTCGCGGCCATCGCGTGATGATGGACCTGAAACCGCGCGCGCGTCGCGTTGCGGAGCGCGGGCGCCGAGGGCGAAAGCTCGTCGGCGAGCTCGAAGAGGTCCGCGGCGCGCGCGACATCACCGGCGAGCATCACCTCCTGCGCCTGCGCGAATGCCTTGGCTGCGCCAGCGACATCGTCGTCGGCACGCGCATCGCGGCCCACCGCCAGCACCAGCGCTCCGAGGACGAACAGGACCACGCGATGAGTTGAAGCGCTCATGGATGAATGATTCTTCGAGTCGGATGAGTAATGTGTCAAGCGCAGATAGGCATTCGGTGATGTGAGCGATCTGGCAGTTGTTGGCGGTGTAGGTCAGGTGCGACCAACGCTCTACGCGAAACAGACTTGAACCATGCGTGAGCGATGCGTTAGGCTCCTCGCGGGTGCCGATGCGCAATGTCGCGATCGTTTTCGTCTGCGTGGTCGCGAATGCGATCGCGTACCTCGCGTACCGGGGCGGAGTCACTGCGGCGCCGATTCCCGACGAGCATCGAGCCCAGCTTCCCGTCGCAGTTCCCGAGGTCGCACCTCGTCCGACCGCACGTACACCGGCCGCCGTTGTGCCGCCGCCTGCGCAAGCTCCGCCTGCTGAGGTGGTGCCGGTGGAGCCCGTGGGGCCCGTTGCGCAGCCCGTCCGCGCCGCAACGGCGCGCAAGACTGTCAAGCGATCGGCTGCGCAGTCAGCAGCGAAGAGCGAGAGTAAGTCGACGAGTGATGACAGCCTCCTCAAAATGGAGGCAAATCCGTATAAACGCGGCGAGTAGGTCGGGGAGCGTGGGCGGGTCGCCTCGATAGTCTGCGAGGGAAACCTATGAGTGCCTCCACCAAGTCCTGCCTGTTGTCGCTCGTCGTGCTCGCCGGCACGGGGTGCAACGTGATCAAGCCCGACCTGCTCGGTGCGGATGCGCAGGGCGCGTCCGACGGCCCGAGGCAGAACGATGCGGGAGCCGACGTCGCGCCCGATGCGTACGTCGCGTTCGAGGGCAATCTCGTGGAGGCCAACGCCGATCTCGAGACCGGCGCGACCGGCTGGATCACGAACGGTGGCGCAGCACAGATCGCGTCGAGCACCGCGCAGGCGCACGCCGGCACCGCGAGCCTGCTGACGACGATGCGCACCGGCGAATGGAATGGTCCCGCCGTCAACCTACTCGGCAAGGTGCGCCCCGGACGGACCTACTCCGCGACGATCTGGGCGCGCTTGACGGCGGCGGCGACCGACAAGTTCCTGGTCTCGATCCGGCACACCTGCCTCGAGACCGGTACGACGGAGCGCTTCAACGTCAACAACAACCGCACCTCGGTGGTCGCGAGCGAGGGTGCGTGGAGACAACCGACCAGCACGTTCACCGTCGTCGACCCATCTGCCTGCAGCCTGACCAGCTTCATCGTCTACGTCGAGACCGAGAACCCGGTGTTCGGCACGTTCTATGTCGACGACATCGATATCCGCGAGCAGCCCTAGGCCCGCCGCAATCAAAGGGAGTCCGTCATGTCAAAGAGCTTTGCCCTCACCTTGTTCGCCTGCGCGCTCGCGGCCTGCGGCGACAACGGAGCTGCCAACCCGGGCCCGGTCGATTCTGGCAATCGTGCCGACTCCGCGGTGGTGGCCGACGCACCCGCCGACGCGATGCCGGATGCGACCGACGGACCGCCGCCTCCACCTGTCGCGCTCAACGTCAACGGTGACTTCGAGACCGGCGACCAGAGCGGCTGGATCTGCAACGGCGGCGCGACCTGCACGGTCCTCAACACGGACGCGCACGCCGGGACGTACGCAGGCGCTGCGACCGGGCTCGACCAGGACTACAAGGGATTCCGGGTCAACGTGCTGCCGCTGGTTTGCCCGGATGACCCGACGTGCGCCACAGGCACCACACAGCTCGGCAAGACGCTGCGGTTCCATGCCTTCATCAAGCCGATCGGTGCTGCGACGGCGATCCGGCTGGTGCTGCGCTGGAACTGTCCAGCCGACACGATGGGCGGGTACACGTGGCTCCACAACATCAACGACCCGGTGGCAGACACGTGGAACGAGCTCATGAAGGACTTCGAGATCCCGAACTGCAACTACGCCGGCAGCAACGAGAACCTGTATCTCTACACTGGCACCGTCGGTGCGACCGAGATTCGCATTGACGATCTAGCGATCACGGTCGCTCCGACAGGCCAGTAGCAATGGAGGTATTTCCCGTACTGGCCATTACGTCAATACGCGAACGCGATCCTCGACGGTGTGCGCGCCGGTGGTGAGGTTGATCAAGTGGTGCGATGGTGAGAATAAGACACGACTTGCGACCTACAGCCTAAGTTGAATATTGCTGTTCATCGGAGGTCCTTTGATGAACCGAGTCGCTGTCTTTGTCGCACTGTGGCTGGCGGGCGGATGTACGGATCTCGATCAGCTCGAGCTCGAGAGCCGCGGACACCACCACGACGATCGCTGTGGCCACCACCGCGATCCCGTCGAGACGCTGGCCGACGCGGCTGCGCGCGCCGATCGCCGGATCGGTACCGCGGTCGACTACGGTCCACTGACCACGGAGGAGACCTACCGCACGATCCTGGCGACCGAGTTCGACTACGTCACGCCCGGCAACGAGACCAAGTGGGGCTCGCTCCAGCCGGTCGATCCCGACCACTGGTCGTTCGAGCGCGCCGACGCGATCGTCGAGCTCGCCACCGACGCGGGGCAGGCGATCAAGGGTCACACGCTGGTGTGGCACAGCCAGCTCCGGCCTGGGTCAACGACTCGCTGACCCCGCAGCAGCTGCGCCACCACCTCGCGCGGCACATCGATCGCACGGTGCGCCGGTACCGCCGCGACATCCGCGCGTGGGACGTGGTCAACGAGGCGATCGCCGATGACGGCACGCTGCGCGACACCGTGTTCCTGCGCAAGCTCGGCCCGGGCTACATCGCGCAGGCGTTCCGCGATGCGCATCGCGCCGATCGCGACGCACGCCTCTATTACAACGACTACAACATCGACGCGATCAATCCGAAGTCCGACGCGGTCTACGCGCTGGTCAAGGAGCTCCTCCGCCAGCGGGTGCCGATCGACGGGGTCGGCCTCCAGATGCACCTCGAGGCGCAGACCGCGCCATCGACCGCGGACATGGTGGCCAACATGCAGCGGTTCGCCGACCTCGGTCTCAGCGTCAACATCAGCGAGCTCGACGTCCGCGTCGCGCGGCTCCCAGGTGATCGCACGACGAAGCTCGCGGTCCAGAAGCAGATCTACCATCGCGTCGTCGCGGCCTGCATGCAGGTCCGGCGTTGCGTCAGCATCACGACGTGGGGCTTCACCGATCGCCACTCGTGGATCGACTCCACCTTCGGCCCCGACGATCCGCTCGAATACGATGACGACTACCAGCGCAAGCCGGCGTGGTACGCGATCGTCGATGGCTTCCTCGAGGTCCCACCCGATCCCTCGGGCACCGCGCCAAACCTCGTGGCGAACGCGACGTTCGAGCCGGGCACCACGGGCTGGACCGCGTGGGGCGGTACGCTCGAGCGCACGACACGACGCGCCCACACCGGCGCGAGCAGCGTGCGGGTCTCGGATCGCACCGAGACGTTTCACGGCCCAGTGTTCGATGCGCGCGCGGTGGTCCGCCCTGGCCGCGGCTACGACGTCTCGGCGTGGGCGCAGATCTCGGCGGGTGCGGACACGGTCCGGCTCTCGGCGAAGTCGCGGTGCGCGGGGCGGCGGATGTCTACACCACGCTCGGCACCGCGACGGCGACCAGCACCGGCTGGGTCGAGCTGACCGGCGTGCTCGCGGTACCGAGCTGCACGCTCGAGGAGCTCGCCGTGTACCTCGAGGGACCGGCGGCTGGCGTCATGCTCTACGCTGACGACGTCGCGGTGCGCCCGCAACCCGGCGAGCTCGGGCCGAACCTCGTCGCCAACCCCGACTTCGAGGCCGGCACGACGGGCTGGTTCGGCTTCGGTGGCCCGACCCTGACCACCACGACGGCGCAGGCCCACGGCGGGCTGCGGAGCGGCCTCGTCACCAACCGCACCGCCGGGTTCCAGGGCCCGGCCACCAGCCTGCTCGGGCTGGTCCAGCCGGGCGGCGTCTATCAGATCGAGGCGTGGGCCCGGCTCGTCAACGCGACCACTGGCCCTGCGAACCTGACGCTCAAGGTGACGTGCGCCGGTACCGATCAGTTCCTTCGCGTCGCGAGCGCGACCGCCAGCGACACCGCATGGACGCTGGTCGCCGGATCGATCACGATCCCGAGCTGCGCGGCGACCGAGATTACGCTGTACCTCGAGGGTCCACCGGCTGGTGTCGACCAGCTGATCGACGACGTCTCCGTGCGCCAGGACTTCACGACCGTCGATCCCAACATCATCACGAACCCCGACTTCGAGACCGGCACATCCGACTGGTTCGGTTTCGGCGGCCCGATCCTGACGTCGACCACGGCGCAGGCGCACGGCGGCACGCGTAGCCTGCTGGTGACCGCCCGCACCGCGAGCTTTCAGGGGCCCGCCACGAGCCTGCTCGCCGCGCCCGCCGGCGGGTACACCGCGAGTGGCTGGGTTCGACTCGCGAACGCGACCACGGGCGAGATCCGGCTGACGCTCAAGACCCGATGTGGCACCACCGACTCGTACGCCACGGTGGGCAGCGCGAGCGTGACCGACACGGGCTGGACGCAGATCACGGGCACGCTCACGGTCCCGAGCTGCGAACCGACCGAGGTGACGCTGTACTTCGAGGGCCCGCCGGCAGGTGTCGAGCTCTATGTCGATGACGTCGTGGTGGTCGCAGGGCCGTAGGATGCGGGAGCACTCTTCGGCCGGCCACGCGGGCGCCGTGGATGCACCTCGAGCGCCTCGATCTCGTCGCGGCTGACGAGCGCATCTGCCGCCCACGCTGCGAACTCCGCTGCGCTCTGAAAATCCGCGAGCGCGAGCCCCAGCCCGATGGCTCGTCCAGTCTCTCCCTCGCGGGTCGGTGACGAGCGTGGCCCGCACCGGGTTCAGGTGGATGTACTGGATCAGCCGCGCCGCACCGGCTGGCTCCACCGCCACCACATGGGGGCCGCGCACGAACACCGCACCGATCCGCTCCCTCCGCTCGTTGATCCAGTTCGCGAACAGCGTGTGCATCGGTCTCATCCACCTGTGCATCGGCAGCTCGCCAGCGACGACTCCGATGTGGACATGACTGCTCATCATCGCGAACGAGAACACCCGCCAGTCGGTGCGCGTGATCGCCTCGCCCAGCAGCGTCAGATACGCGCGCCGCTCGACCGACGACTCGATGAACCAGTCCTTCGCCGTGAACCGCGGGATCAGGTGATCGACGGACCCAGGCAACACAGACGACCACCGCGCGACATGCCCGCTGTCTACGCGGGCCCCCCGACATTTAATCGCCGCGCGAACGTCTCTCCATTCCACACCTCACTGCATGCTGTCCGCAGGCCGGACAAGGCGACATCGATGCCCTACCTACCTTGCCGCCCGTCGCCTCGCCTCGACGTGCGACCAGCCGGTTACGTGATCTCTCGTCCGAGGTGCGGCCAGCGATGCGCAAGTCGCGCAGCAATTCAGTCGCACTAGTCGCACTAAGTTAGTCGCGCTCGATTTTTCTGCGCAGCTGCCGTGAGCTGAGCACGTGGCGCGGCGCGGAGCGCGACGAGCGACGGGATTCGCTTCACCAGCTGGCGGTCGAGCGCGCGCCGGCGGCTAACCCTTGACGTTGATCTGGAGGGCCTCGCTGATGAACGCCTCGATGATCGGGCTCGCCTTGATCTGGAGCGCGCGCGAGTTCGGCTTCACGGCGGGTTGGCCCTCGACCGCGATGGCGGCGGTCGTTGCCTCTTCAAACACCGTGCGCAGGCGATCGGTCATGTTGTCGTAGCTCGACTGCAGGTGGTTGATCTTGGCCTCGACACTGGACGGATCTTCCTGCATCAGGTTCATGACCTCGAGCGTGGTGCCGAGGCCGAGGCCGCCGAGGGCGCCATAGCCGACGGTGCGGAGCCCACCGGTGGAGGTCATGGTGTCGCCGTTGTTGGCCTTGTCGATCGCGGCCGCACTGATCACGAGGGTCGTCGCGGCAAACGTGGCGTAGCTCGTCAGCGTGAGCGCGCGCCGGCGTGACCGCAGCGCATTGCGGCGCTCGCGCAATGCGTCGAGCGTCTTCGAATAGATCTCCTCCGCGAGCGCCAGGTGCTCCACCACGCCACGGTTGCTGGCGTCGTCGGGGACGATGCTCGTGGCCGTGACCCGGGCGCTGTCGGAGATGCGGGTGCTGCGGCCGACACTGCCGAACGTGCCGGTGCAGGCGGCGAGGGAGGCACAGAGAACGAGAGCGAGCGGACGGATCATTTCGAGTCTCCTTTGAGAAGCGTTTCAGTACGAGCAGCCAGGAATGCGGTCATCCAATCCTGGACGGCGGCCTCGACGAGCAGCGCCGAGACCTCGGCATCACTGGAGTAGCGGGCGCGGCGCGAGACCGTGATGTTGACGGTCTTCGTGAACACGACGCGGTTGTCGGTGAGGTCAACGATGGCGAACGACGCGACCAGCACGCCGTCGAGGTAGTGGTGCACGTGATGGCGTCGCGTCACGATCGAGAGCTGCGTGACGCGGACCTCGGCGCGATGGGTGAGCGTGGCATCCGCGCGGTCCGCGGGCACGACCGTGAAGCTGCGGAGCGCGGCGAGCCTGGCGGCGAGCGCGGCCCCGGCACCGCTGCGGCCATGCTCGATGACGCCGACCGTCGCGGCGCGGGGGGTCGCGCCGATCAACCGGCGCGCGAGCGCAGAGGGCGCAGTCGTCGCCAGCTCACCAGGTGACAGCCGGACCAGCTCGGCGCGACGGGACGGACTGGCGGTCGCCGTGTCGAGCAGCGTCGCGAAGATCGTCAGCCCATCGCGCTCGCGCACGATCGACAGGGCGACCACGGCGCCGGCTCGCGCCGCGGCGCCCGCTTCGGCCAGGCACTTCGGAGTCGTGCACTCGAGCTCGTCCTCGAGCGTGACGGTGGTGACCCGTCTCGTGTCCTCGAGCGCGACCAGAAATCGCGCGTCGAACGCGCGCGCGAGATCTGGATCTACCGCGGTTTGCGCGGGGAGTGGCAAGACCAGCACGCGGGGCTTGTCCGCGGCCGCGGGTCGTCCCAGGACCAGCACGATCGCGATGATGGTGAGCGCTCTGATCACGCATCGACGTTGGCAGCTCGCGACCATGCCAGCGCCGGCGTTCACGCGCTGTTCACGGGCTAGCATCGGCAAACGCGGGACAACTCCGGTCGCGACTACCCCGGTCGAACCGCAACCCGTCCCTGACCGCGGTTGGCGCGGGACGTGATGACTTCCGTCGACACACACCCGAACGACCATCCCGTATCGCGTTGCGACATCGGCTCGGGCCCTGGATGGTGCCGGCGTTTGCCACTGCGTTCGCCGCAGCCAGTTTTGCCTGCGGCTCCCGCGCTAAGCGTGTGTCCGCCGGCGTCGCGCCGGGGGCTCATCCTCGAACAGCATGCGTGGCTGCACCGCGGTGCCGCCGATCGCGGTGGTCAGCGCCTTCAGCGAGCGCACGATCTCGGCGCGCCGCTCGTGCGACATCGCGCGCAGCGCCTCGATCATCCGGGCTTGCGGGACGGGGGACGCCGAGGTCACGAGCTTTTGCCCGGCGGGAGTCAGCCGCAGCTCGACGCGACGCCGGTCATCCGGCGCCTGCTTGCGCGACACCAGCTTGCGCGCGAGCAGCCGCGCGACCACGGTCGACACCGAGCTCTGGTCCGTCAACGCGCGAACCGCGAGCTCCGCAATCGAGAGCGCGGGAACGTCCGCGAGCTGATGCATCACGAACAGCTGCGCGACGGACACCCCGGTCGCATCTTCGACCTCGCGATCGGCGAGCCGGAGCGCCCGCACCATCCGCCGCAGCTCGACCAGCGCCGCGGCGGCAGAATCTTCAGGAGCTCGCGCACGCGTCTTCACGCGGCACAGTATAGCTGCGCCTCAACCTCCGGCGCGCGCGCGGGCCGCTCGATGTCGCGGTGATCGTCGTCGCCGTGCTCGCACCGACGCTCGCCGCGGTGCTGCTGTGGAACGCGCGTGCGCATCACACCGACCGGATCGTGTCGCGCGGTTCGCGCGGATCACCGATCCATGGGGGCCCATGAATCAGCGGTCCCGCTGGATGCAGACCGTGGCGAGCTGGTCAGACGGCGACGCGCGTCGGCGGGTCGCGGTCGCGAGCTCGACCACGATCGCGTAGCGCTGGTTCGAGACGTCGAGCTTGCTTTCGCGCGTCCACGCGCTGCCGGTCACGCGCAGGCCGGCTGCGAGCCCGGTGCTCGCAGCGGTGATCAGCTCGTCGGTCGCAGGCAGCTCGAGGCGCTGGGCCCGGCACGCCGCGACCGCGCGATCGCGATCGAGCCCGCGCCCGGCCACCAGCCAGGTCCGCCGCGCGGCGTCGATCCACAGCTCGGGCCCGGGATCGCCGGGGCGCGGCGTGAACGGGACGCCGACGCCGAGTGCAGTCGCGATGCGTGAGAACGCGCCGGCCCATGTATCGCGCTTGATCGTGCCGCCACGGCCGCGCAGCGCGGTCAGGTCACGCGACCGCTCCAGCCGGGAGGCGAGCTCGTCGGGCTCGAGCCCGAGCTCGGCAGCCGCGAGTCGGAGGTCGAGATCGGCCTCGTAGCGGGTCGCGAGCAGCGTGATCGGCTCGTCCGCGAGGTCGCCGGGTGGAGCCGCGCCGACGCGAGCGAGGCCCCGGGTGAAGCGTGCGCGATCGATCGCATAGATGTTCGCCATCTCGTCGATCGACGGGTGCAGCCGCTCGACCCTCGGATCGCGCGACGCTGGCCGGATCTGGTCTGCGCGATCGACGATGCCGCTCGCATGGCAGCCGATGCACGACAGCGCGTTCTCGACTGCGCGATCGGGCCGCCGCGGATCGCTGACGATCGCCGTCGGCGCCTTGTCGATCCGCTTGCCGGTCGCGTCGACCAGCATGTAGGCCTGCAACCCGTTCGGCAGGTTGAAGATGATCTCGCCGCCAGCCGGCACGAAGTCGAACGGGTGGGCGAACACGTTCTCGAACCCGATGCTCGACGCGAAGTCGTAGCTCCGCCAGTACGCGCCGAACCGGGTCGTGTGGCGTTCGATCACGCGGTTGTTGACCGATACGCCCGAGTTGTTGAACCCGGCACGCACGATGCGTTCGGCCGCAAGGTCGCTGACCAGATCGACGTCGAGCAGCCGCGCGAGCTTGGCCTCGGTGTCCGGCAGCGCGAGGATCTCGTGATACAGCGCGCCGCGCGACGCGGTCGCGACGAACCAGTCGGCGCGCACGCTGTCTGGCACCCCGCGCGAGCGAGCCAGCCCGTAGGGATAGCGCGCGCGGATCGCATCCCACGTCGCGGCCGTCCAGCCGAGCTCGCGGAGGTCGATCCGGAACACGGTGCGCTCGGGGTCGACCGCGATCGCGGCACGCGGCGCGGGCGCCCACGACAGGCTGCCAAGCAGGATCGCGAGCGCCTTGCGATACGCCTCGAGCTGGACCCCGGGGACGCCGGCATTCGCGAGGTGACCGAGCGTGAACCAGCGCGCGTTGGCTCGCGTGGTGCGGTCGAGCTGCGCCGCGTCGGTCGCGAGCAAGCGTGCGAGCTCCTGATCGCCACGCACCGGCGCTTGCTTCGGCAGGCCGGCAACCCACGCACGCAGCACGCCGAGCTCTGCCTTGCTCGGGCGTGCGCCCGACGGCGGCATCTCGCCGAGCTCGATCCGGCGCACGATGATCGAACCATCGGGGTCGCCCGGCACGACGAGCCCGTTCGCGACCAACTTCGCGGTGTCGGTCGCGAAGCCGAAGTCGGACTCGGCCCGCGTCGGGCCGTGACACTTCACGCAGTACTTCGCGAGCACGGCCTCGCCCCCACTCGCGCGCTCTGCGCTGGCGGACGCACACGACGCGAGCACGATGAACGCGAGCGGCTTCACGTTGACGACTCTGCACCCTGCGCGCGCACGCGACTGGCGCGTGCCGCTTGTTCCCTCGCTTTGCCTCGGTGAAGAACGCGTGAAGCCGCTAGCGGATCGCCGACACGTCGCCGAACTTTGGCCCCGGATCGTCGCCGCGCCAGATCCCGCGCGCGTCGAGCCAGGCATCAAACTCCGGCGTCGGTCGCTTGCCGAGCAGGCGGCGCACCGTCGGGATGTCGTGATAGCTGGTCGACTGGTAGTTCAGCATGATGTCGTCGCCGACCGGCATCGACATCAAGTAGGTGCAACCCGCCGCGCCGAGCAACACCTTCAGTGACTCGAGCTCGTCTTGCGACATCTTCGCGTGATAGGTGAAGCACGCGTCGCAGCCCATCGGCAGGCCGAGCAGCTTGCCCATACAGTGATCTTCGAGCGCGGCGCGCGTGATCTGCGGCCCGTCCTCGAGATACTCGGGGCCGATGAAGCCGACCACCGTGTTGACGAGGAACGGCTTGTAGCGGCGCGCGAGCCCGTACGCACGCGCCTCGATCGTCACCTGGTCCGCGCCGTGGTGGGCATTCGAGCTCAGCGCCGAGCCCTGGCCGGTCTCGAAGTACATCCGGTTTGGCCCGCGCGTCGAGCCCTTGGCCTTCATCAGCTCCCACGCGTCGTCGAGTAACGCGACCGAGATGCCGAACGCCTTGTTCGCATCCTCGGTGCCTGCAACCGACTGGAACATCAGATCCATCGGACAGCCGAGCTCGAGCGCCTTCATCTGCACCGTGACGTGGGACAGTACGCAGTGCTGGGTCGGGATCTCGTTGCGCCGGAGCACGTCATCGATCGCGCGCAGGATCTCCGCGGTCGACTCCGCGGTGTCGGTCGCCGGGTTAACGCCGATCACCGCATCGCCACAGCCGTACGACAGGCCCTCGCGCATCGACGCCAGGATGCCCTGGACGTCGTCGGTGGGATGGTTGGGCTGGCAGCGTGATGACAGCCGGCCGGCCAAGCCGAGCGTGTTGTTCGCGCGCACGACGACCAGGCACTTCGCGCCGACGGTCATCAGATCGAAGTTCGACATCAGCTTCGCGGCAGCGGCGACCATCTCCGGCGTCAGGCCGGGCGCCACCGCGCGCAGCGTCGGGCCGGTCGTGCCGATGTCGAGCAGCCACTCGCGAAACTGGCCCACCGTCAGGTGGGCGATCGCGCGGAACGCTTGATCGTCGAGCTCGTCCTCGACCTGGCGGGTCAGCTCGTCGCGCTCGTACGGCACGACCGGGTTCTCGCGGAGCTCGCGCAACGTCAGGTTCGCGAGCACCGCACGCGCGGCGACCCGTTCGACCGCGTCGCGGGCAGATACGCCGGCGAGATCGTCACCGCTCTTCGGCGGATTCGCCTTTGCGAGGACCTCGGTGATCGAAGCGAACGTGTAGCGGACGTTGCGGATCGTCGAGCCCAGCGGCACGGCGACGCATCCTACCCGTTTTGAAAAATAAAACGCCGCCCGTCATGTCGGGACCAGGGTCCTTCCACGACGAGCGGCGGTGTGTAAGCGAACGAAGCAGTCGACCGAGCCTGGGCCACTTGCGCGGCAGATGCAGTGCCTTGGTGCATCGCTCGTGCCCACGCGATCGCGCTACGAACGCACCAGCGACGAGCGCCACGCCAGCCATCGTGCGTGGCCCCCACTTCGAGCGCGGGCGCACGCGCCGCCGTGACACCGCGACGCGCGCTACGGTGACGTCGCCTCGGCGGCACGCAGCACGCCCGGCAGATCCCGCGCGCGGGCTGAGTCCTCGAGGAGACGGCTAGGGCCCCAGTCACCCGCGGATTTTGGCACCCGATCCAAGCACTTACCGCCGTTGTCGCGCACGGGCTTGCACGACTCGCGCAGCGCGACCGGCCAACCGAGCATGCGGTTACGCCTCCGGGTGACGGTACGACCGTTGCTGCAGGACCCAGCATGTCGCGCACCTTGCTCGCTGCCTCCTTGCTCACGATCTCTGTCTCCGCGTTCGCGGACACCGGCGAGGGGGACATCATCGGCGGTACCCAGGTGCCCGCCGGCAAGTGGCCCGACGCGGTCGCGGTGCTGAGCGCCCAGGGTTCGTGCACCGGAACACTGATCGCGCCGGACGTGGTGCTGACCGCCGGCCACTGCGCCGACCCGGCCCCGACCCAGGTCACGGCCGACACCACCGACTACAACGGTGCGGGGGGAAAGACGTCGACCGTGAAGTCGGTGACCGCCTATCCAAACTGGGAGACCAGCTACGACGTCGCCGTGATCGTGCTCGACACGCCGATCACGGGCGTCACTCCGCGGCCGGTCGGGACCGCGTGCACGTTCGAAGGCGTCGCCAACAACATGCCGGTGCACCTCGTCGGCTTCGGCCTGACCGACACCGCGGCGCAGGGCGACAACACGCGCCTCAACGAGACGATGGCGCCGATGAAGGACAAGGACTGCACCAACGCGGCCGCGGGCTGCGTCGCGAGCATTGCGCCCGGGGGTGAGTTCATCGCCGGCGGCAACGGCAAGGACTCGTGCAACGGCGACTCGGGCGGACCGGTCTACTTCGACACCCCGCGTGGCGCGGTCGTGATCGGTGCCGTCTCGCGTGGGACGGAGGGTGGCGCCACCCCGTGCGGTGGCGGCGGCATCTACGTGCGGACCGACAAGATCGTGCAGTGGATCGAGACGACGGCCGGCAAGCCGGTCTCGAAGGACACCTGCTTGACCGGCGGCGGCGAGGGCTCGGGTTCGGGATCAGGCGGAGGCAGCGGTAGCGGGACCGGGACCGGCGGTGGGAATGGCGATGGCGACGGCGGTGCCGGCGACATCACCGGTGGCTGCGCGACCTCGGGCGGCAGCGCGAGCGGCGCCGCGGGCCTCCTGATCGCGCTGGTCGCCCTGCGCCGCCGGCGTCGTTAGTCCGGCGTTGAACCGGGCCACGGACACCGTCCGCGGCTCGGCCGGACGACACCTGGCAAGTGTGCGAATCGACTGGCGCGCGACTCGGCAAGCAGGTTGCTCAGGCCGCGCGCATGTCGCGAGCGCTTGTCGTCCTGTCCATCCTGTTCCTGTCGTCTTCCGCGCGTGCTGGAGGTGACGCCCCGATCGTCGGCGGGACCCCGGTTCCTGTCGGCGGGTGGCGCGATGTCGTCGCCGTGCTCGCACCCAACGCGGTGTGTAGCGGCACGCTGATCGCGCCGGACGTCGTGCTGACCGCCGGCCACTGCATCGCGGCCGGGCCGGTCGAGGTGCTGGTCGATTCGGTCGACTACACCAAGCCAGGCGGCGATCGGATCGCGGTCAAGTGGTCGCGCGCGTATCCCGACTGGGAGCACCGCTACGACATCGGCGTGATCATGCTCGAGCACGTTGCGCGGCCGAAGCCTCGCATGCTCGCCTCGGCCTGCACGGTCCGCGAGCATCTCGTCGCGGGTGCCGAGGTCCGCGCGGTCGGCTTCGGACTCGCGAGCGAGTCGGGTACGGACGCGAACACCAGGCTGCGCGAGGCGCTGCTGCCGGTGATCGATCCGACGTGTACGCTCGACGCCGCATGCGAGGGCTCGATCGCGCCGCACGGCGAGTTCATCGCGGGCGGCAACGGCACCGATACCTGCTTTGGCGACTCCGGCGGGCCGGTATTTCTCGAGACCCCCGAGGGGCCGGTGCTGGCCGGTGTGACGTCGCGCGGACTCGCGGTGCCGGGTGCGCCGTGCGGCAACGGCGGCGTCTATGTCCGGGCCGACAAGGTGACGTCGTGGCTGAAGAGCGTGACCGGCGCGGCGATCACGCGGTCCTCGTGCGCGGGTCGGCAGGATGGAGATGCCGCGGTCGACGAGTCAGGCGGCTGCGCGGCCACCGGCGGCCTGGGATGGCTCGCGCTCGCTGTCCCGATCGGTGGGCTGGTGCGGCGGCGACGCCGCCCGCGATGACGTGGGGGCATGCACCTCCGTCGTCGGTCGCGTATCGTTGGTGGATGTGGCGCTCGTTCTTCTGGCTCCCGCTGATCGCGTCGTGCGCGCCGCGTGATGGTGCGCAGGTGATCGCGGCTGATCCGTGTCAGGTGATCACGGACCGCGGCGCGCTCGCGTCGTGTGTCGGCAAGCGCGTCACCCTGCGGGGCACGATCTCCCGGACCAAGTCACCCGGCATCCTCGGCGTCGATGTCGATGCACCGTACGCGCTGGCCGATCAGCTCGGCGAAGCGACCGGCACGCTCGAGTCGTACACGATCGAGCCCCAGCCGCCGGGCGAGCTCGTACGCGCGTCGAAGGGGCCGGGCACGTACTACGCGCTCCGGGACGGCGTCGGGCTCGCGAAGGCGCGGCTCGCGATCTGACTACCACCCCGTCGGCCGCGCGCGCCTCGCATGATACAACCCGCGGCCATGGCGAAGATCAAGGTGAAGACTCCCGTCGTCGAGATGGACGGCGACGAGATGACGCGCATCATCTGGCATTTCATCAAGGACAAACTGATCCTTCCGTACCTCGACATCGACCTCAAGTACTTCGATCTCGGGGTCGAGCATCGCGACGCAACGCGGGATCAGGTCACGATCGACTCGGCGAACGCGACCAAGCAATACGGTGTCGCCGTCAAGTGCGCGACCATCACGCCGGACGAGGCGCGCGTGAAGGAGTTCAACCTGAAGGAGATGTGGAAGTCTCCGAACGGGGCGATCCGCAACATCATCGGCGGCACCATCTTCCGCGAGCCGATCATCTGCAAGAACGTCCCGCGTCTGGTCAACACGTGGACCAAGCCGATCGTCGTCGGTCGTCACGCGTTTGGTGACCAGTACCGGGCCACCGACTTCCTGGTCCCCGGCGCCGGGACGCTGACCATGACGTTCACGCCCAAGGACGGTGGCAAGCCGATCGAGCACAAGGTGTTCGACTTCACCGAGCCCGGCATCGCGATGGGGATGTACAACCTCGACGAGTCGATCAACGGCTTCGCGCGCAGCTGCCTGACCTACGGCCTCAACCGCAAATGGCCGGTCTACCTGTCGACCAAGAACACGATCCTCAAGAAGTACGACGGTCGGTTCAAGGACCTGTTCCAGACGGTGTTCGACGACGAGTTCGCCGACAAGTTCAAGGCCGCGGGCATCGTCTACGAGCACCGCCTGATCGACGACATGGTCGCCTCCGCGATGAAGTGGGAAGGCGGCTTCGTGTGGGCGTGCAAGAACTACGACGGCGACGTCCAGTCGGACTCGGTGGCGCAGGGCTTCGGCTCGCTCGGCCTCATGACCTCCGTGCTGCTGACGCCGGACGGCAAGACCGTCGAGGCAGAGGCCGCCCACGGCACCGTCACCCGGCATTACCGCCAGCACCCGCAGGGCAAGCCGACCTCGACCAACCCGATCGCGTCGATCTTCGCGTGGACGCAGGGCCTCAAGTACCGCGGCGAGTTCGACGAGACGCCGGACGTCGTGCGGTTCGCCGAGTCGCTGGAGCGCGTGTGCATCGAGACCGTCGAAGGGGGTCAGATGACCAAGGACCTCGCGGTCCTGATCGGCCCCGAGCAGAAGTGGCTGACCACCGAGCAGTTCCTTGATGCGCTCGACGCCGGCCTCAAGGTCAAGATGACGAGCTGGTAGCTCAGCCTAAAAAGCCGCGCGCGAGCGTCATCAGCTCGGTGTTGGCGGCGACCGCCTTGCCGAGGGCTTCCTTCTCTGACGCTGACAGCTCGAACTCGAACACCGCTTCGGCGCCCTTCGCGTTGAGCTTCACCGGTGCGCCGAGGAAGGCGCCCGTGACGCCGAACTCGCCCTGCAGCTCGACAGAGCAGGGCAGGACGCGGCTCTGGTTGCGCACGATGGCCTCGACCATGAGGCAGGTGCCGGCACCCGGCGCGAGCCAGGCGCTGGTCCCGATCAGGCCGGTCAGCGTCGCGCCGCCCTTCTTCGTGTTCTCGACCACCTCGGCGAGCTTCTCGGCCGACAGGAACTTGTCGAGCGGCACGTTGCCGATCGTCGCGTTCGACGTGATGGGCACCATGTCCTTGTCGGTGTGGGCACCGAGGACGATCGCATGGACGTCCTCGACGCTGACGCCGGCCGCGATCGCGATGTTGGTGCGGAAGCGCGCGCTGTCGAGCACGCCGGCCGAGCCGATCACGCGCTCCCGCGGGAAGCCCGTCACCTGCTTGGCCACGAACACCATCGCGTCGAGCGGGTTCGACACCACGATCAACACGCACTCCGGCGCGTACTTCTTCACGTCGCCGCAGATGCCCTTGACGATGCCGGCGTTGATGTTGATGAGCTCCTCGCGCGACTGCCCGGGCTTGCGCGGGACACCGGCGGTCATCACGACGACATCGGCGCCCTGCATCGCCTCGGCCTTGTCGGACGCGACGAACGAGTGGGCATTGAAGCCCTCCCACGGGCCGCACTGGGCGAGGTCCATCGCGCGGCCCTCGGCGGGGCCGACCTTGAGGTCGATGAGGACGAGCTCGCCGAGCTCCTTCTGCACGGCCCACTGAGCGACGGCCGCGCCGACGTTGCCGCCGGCGCCAACGATTGCGATCTTCGGACGCTTGATCATGGTGCGCGCGTCATACCACGCGTCCCCGGATCCGGCGGGACAGCGCGGTCAGGATCGCGTGCGCGAGCTTCGCGGAGCCGACGAAGATCGCGGCCGCCACGACGCCGACGCCGAGCTGGCTGATCGGATCGGGGTTGGGTGCGCGGTTGACCGAGGCGATCCAGCCGAACACGACCACGGCGACCCCGAGGCCGATCGCGAGTGCGAGCGCGATCCGGACCAATCTGCCGCGGTGGTCGAGGAGGTCGGTATCCATGGCAGGAAGACAGCGGCGGGCGCTCGCGGTTGCATCGCGGTTTCCACCCGTGCGACCCGGAGTCACGCGCACCAGCTTCTCAAGGGACGACGAAGATCGGATTCGCGACGCCGAACGGCTTGCGATTGGGATGCACCGGCTCCAGCGTGCGATCGCCGTACGCGGCGATGATCACGAAGCCGCCGGTGGCCGCGGTCTGGATCGGGACCTTGCCCTGCCAGCGGATCGCCGGGTCGCTCGGATCTGCGTCGGCCGGCATGATCGGGATGGTGTCGACCGTCTGGCCATCGACGACGACCTCGATCATGTCGACATCGATCCAGGTCGCCGCGCGCACCGTGACGTCGACCTCGAGCGGCGAGCCGGCGCCCGGCGTCGTGTCACCCGGACCCGCAGTGCCGAGTCGCGCGGTGATGTACACGCCACCGGAGATCGTCGAGTTGCCGGCCCCGAGCCGGTCGCGGACGAGGTTCGGCGTCAGCTGGCGGGGATCGTCGGTGCCGAGCGCGATGCAGGTCCGCGGATAGCCAACCGGCGAGCTCGACAGCTCGTGGCTGTCCGACGAGCCCACGGCGAACACCTTGCGGCCCGCGCGCAACAGGCCGAGCCAGTCTGCGACGTCGGTCTGGCGCTTGTCCTGCCAGCTCGCGTCGTTCAGCACCTCGACGAGAGAACCAGGTCCCAGTCGGCGACCGAGCTGACGAGGCCGGTCACCGGATCGTAGCCGACGTAGTCGTAGTAGTTCGCGCCGCCGCGCGGGTGGTTGATGATCACGATCGGTGCCTCGGGGCGCGCGCGGACCGCGTCGAACACCGCCGGTGGCGACAGCAGCTCGAATGGCGTGCCGGGCGAGTCCGCGGTCGGGAACGTCTGCCACTTCGGCGCGCCGTTGTTGACCGCGGTCGGATCGGGCACCAGCGGGAACACGCCCATGTGGCCCCAGATCTCCATCGACGTCAGCTCGATCGAGCCGATGGCGGTGGCGAACGCACCGACGCCGAGCTGCGCGATCTCCGCCGAGAAGTCGGCGATCCATTCGTGATCGGACCGCACCGGGAGCTCGACGCCGTCGGCGACCGCCTGCCGTACTTTGTCGACGCCGTTGTCGCCCGAGTCATTCGAGCGCCAGGTGTGGACGTGGAAGTCTGCGCACTGCTCGCCGATCGTTGGCACCGCGCGATCGAGCTGCGCGTCGACCGTCACGGTGGCATTCGCCGCGACCGTCACGGTCTGCCGGAACAGCTCGAACTCGAAGCCGCGCGACACGATCACCTCCCACGCGCCGGGCGGCACGCGCAGCGTCGAGCCGGTCGCCGTCGCGTAGTCGATCACGAGCCGGCCACCCGCGATCTTGGGCTCGCCGTAGTTCGGCGGGATCTCGGGGAGCGTCTGGCCCGCAGCCGGGACGAGCTGTATGCGTGCGGGCACCGCGGTGCCGCCGTCGCGAGCGACGACCTGGATCGTGCCGAGCGCCCCGAGTGCGATCGCGCCGGCGTCGGTCCCCGTGCCGACTTGCTTCTGCACGATCGGCTCGCCGCGGCGAACCACATCGAGCCTGACATCGGCCGCCGCGGGGACGTGCACCGTGAAGCTGCCGTCGGGCGCGGTCGAGACCCGACTCAGGTATGCGCCGCTCGCGCTATCGATCGCGTGGGCGCGGCCTCGCGGTTCACCGTGCCCGTGATCGCGCGCTGGGTCTCGCCGCGTGCACGTGCGACCGCGGCCTGCACGCCGTCGACGCCGGGGCGCGATCACGAGCTTCGCGTGCAGCCGGTCGAGCTCGCCGCACGCCGGCATCGTGAATCCAGGCGAGAACGAGCCGAGGAAGCCGGACGCCGCGAGCGAGGTCCCGAACTGGCCCTCGCCTGGCAGGTACGCCCAGCTGGTCGCCGCGTCGTCGACCAGCGCGATCCACGGCGCGCCCGAGAGCCCCTCGTCGAAGCCGCGTCCGGGCTGGAACACCGGGGTTCGCTTCGTGAACATGAACGCGTGCATCACGCTCGGGAGGTCCTTGGCCTCCGCGCGCGGCGACGAGAACCGGAACCGGACGTCGACGTGCTCGGCATCGGGCGCGAGCTCGTAGTCGATCGCCGCGTCGATATCAAGCCACGCTTCTGCGTAGATCGCCGCGGTCAGCGCGTCGAAGAACGGCAGCGGATGCAGCTTGCCGCGCGCGCGGACGATCGCGGGACCGCCATCGCTGCCATCGCTGATCACGCTCACGCTGTCGGTCACCAGCGTCGAGCGTCCGGTCAGCAGCAGCAGCTCGCCGAAGTTGTTGGGCGACACCAGCTGGCCGTTCTCGATCCGTCCGAGCCCGACCGGGCGACCGCCCCACGGGTCATAGAGATCGCTGTCGCCGACGTCCTCGATCACGAGTGCGACCTTCGCGTTCGCGAGCACGAAGTCGCCCGCTTGCCAGGTGATCAGGCCGGACGGCACCACCGGCAACTGATCCGCACGTAGCCTCCCGGCACGCGCCTCACCCGCGGCGGAGGCGAGTGGCTCGGCATGACCCTCGGTGCCGACGTCGAACGGACCCGCCGTCGGGCAGGTCGATTCGCCATCGTCACCACAGCTCGCGAGCGCGAGCACGACAAGCAGTCTACGCACGGTGTGAATCGTAGCGCACGCGCTTCCTCACGGGCTGACGATGATCGACCACATCGCGTCGCGGCTCTTGGGTGCCGTCCTCGGATCGCGCTGGAGCCTGATCACCTCGCCACGCGTCAGGGCGACCTGTCTGGCTTCGCCGGCGGTGCGCTTGGTGCCGCCGGAGGTCACCCAGTACAGCGGCAGGCCATCAGCGCGGACGGTCACGGTGTACTTGCCGTCCGCGCCGGTCCAGCGCAGGAGGTCGACGTCGTCGCGGGTGTCGAGATAGCCGCGCAACTCCTCGGTCAGCTTGAGCGCGTTGGCATCGACCTCGGTGCTGTTGGGCTCGATCTCGCCGGGCCCGCGGTCCTCGGTCACCACGAGCGTGTAAGGATCGCTGACGTTCTCGATCGCGTACCGCTGATCCTTGCCGAGCGTCTGGCCGACGCTGACGACGATCGGTCCATCGATCGCGCGGCGGTGCAGGATCTCTCCGTCGCCGAGCGCGCCCTCGTCGACGCGTGTCGCGCGCGCCCCGTTGCCGTCGTCGAGCGCGAGGTTGAGGTCGAGGTTTGGCAGCCCGCTGACCGAGATCGTGACGACCTGCCGCGTGCCACCGGTCCACGGGATCCGTAGAGGTCGCGATCGCCCCCGTTCTGACGCGGCGCCGCCCGAGAAATCCGGTGACCGGCTTGCCGGGGCGATCCGGTTCGCGTTCGCGAGCTCGTCGTTGGGCTCGCGCTCGACCGTCACCGGGCCACCCGCGCGCATCACGTACCACACCGCGGCGCCGATCGCGCCCGCGACCAGCAGCACCGTGGTCAGCATGACCAGCACGCGCCGCCGCTTGAAGCCTGCCTCGTACGCATCGATGTCCGACCGCCGGAGCCTGAGATCGCTCTCGTCGGCCTCGGTCGACAGGTCCGGCACCAGGCTCGGCACCGCGAGGCCGCGCGACAGCTGGTTGCGCGGATTCGTCGACTCGACGGTCTCGGCGTAGACCTCCTCGATCGCCTCGGCGAGTGCGGCAGCGGACTGCCAGCGCGCCTCCGGTGATCGCGCGAGCGCCTTGCGACACAGGTGGTCGACCTGCGGCGGGATCGCGAGCTTCGGCACGCGCATCGACGGTGCGTCGGGGTCCGCGGTCAGGTGCTTGGTGAGCACGCCGACCGCGGTCGAGCCGGTGTACAGGTGCTGGGCGGTCAACAGCTCGAACATCAGCGCACCGAACGAATAGATGTCCGTGCGCGCGTCGACCTCGTCGCCACGGATCTGCTCGGGCGCCATGAAGTACGGCGTGCCGACGATCGCCTGGCGCTCGGTCTCGCGCTTGGGCACGCCGCGCTGGTCGAGCTTCGCGAGCCCGAAGTCGAGCACCTTCGCGTAGTCGCGACCGCCCGTGGTCCGCGTGATCAGCACGTTCTCCGGCTTGAGATCGCGATGCACGATGCCGAGCTCGTGCGCCTCCTGCAGCGCGCCGCAGATCTGCGCGAGCAGCGGCGCAGCGCGGATCCACGGCATCGGTCCGTCACGCTCGATGATGTGCGCGAGGTCCTGGCCGCGCACGAGCTCCATGATCAGATACAGCGCGCCGTCGGCGTTGCCGAAGTCGAACACCTGCACGGTGTGCGGATGGTGCAGCTTGGACACCGCGGCGGCCTCGCGCTCGAAGCGCGCGATCACGTCGGCGTCCTCCGCGAGATCGCGATGCAGCACCTTCATCGCGGCGATCTTGCCCATCCGCAGGTGCTCGACGCGGTAGACGACGCCCATCCCGCCGCGCCCGATCACCTCGAGCACGCGGTAGCGCCCGTCGACGATCTTGCCGAGCCACGCCTGGTTCGAGTCCGAGAGCCGGCGATCAGCAGTGCCGAGCGTCTCTGCACTCTGCGCCGGATCGCGCGCGGCCTCGAGCGCACTGGCACGCGTCATGTCGGCGCCGCATTCGCGGCAGTAGTTGGTGTGCTGGTCGAACGCGTTCCTGCATCGCGGGCAAACAAAGCGCTGCGCCGGCGTCGAGGACATCGCGCCGTCGAGCATAGCACCGGGCCACGATCACTCCGCAGCGACGATCGCGCGCCATCGCCACGCGGTTCCATTCAACGTCAACAGGCCGGCCGATGCCGATCGCTTCGGGCCAGGCAACCGCGTGGTCGCGTCGCTGGTCCCA
>JBBJLY010000313.1:0-9004 GCA_037720695.1 Kofleriaceae bacterium
CTGCTCACCGTCATCAACGAGCGCAAGTTCTACCAGGACGGGCAGCCGGTGCCGGTCAAGCTGCGGATCCTGCTCGCGGCGACCAACGAGCTGCCGGAGAACGCCGAGCTCGCGGCGCTGAAGGATCGGTTCTGTCTCAAGGCCGCCTGTCGCTCGGTGCAGGACGAGCACTTCGTCGAGCTGATCGACGCCGGGCTCGACGCGTACACCCACCGCGAGCTCAACCAGAAGCCGTGGATCGAGGATCACGCGTCGCTCGAGGACTTCGTCAAGGCGCACCGCTACCTGACGCACGTGCTCGCGCGCCGCACGATCGGCACCGATGGCAAGGAGCTGCGCGACCGCGAGCTGTACTTCTCCGACGAGTTGCTCCGCGAGATGCGGCGCGTGCTGAAGACGCTCGTGCGTGAGGACGGCGTGTTCGTCTCCGATCGCAAGGTCGTGAAGCTGTACCGCCTGCTGCGGACGCATGCCTGGATCGTCCACGGTGGCGCGGTCGAGCGCGCTGATCTGCGGTTGCTGGCCTACCTCGGCGAGACCCGCGACGAGATCGACCTCCTCGAGGAGAAGGTGCCTCGCTTGCTCGGACTGTCGTGACCTGATGACTGGACTCGCATGACAGCTCCCCGCGCCGAGCTGCGGACCGCGGCGGATGTCGCGAGCTGGGTCGCGGCGGGCTGTGTCTGTCGCGCGTGCCGTCCGAGGATGACTCGACGATCGGCCAGGCGATCCTCGCGTGCGCGTCGGAGCTCGGCGCGCTGCCACCCGCCGGCGTGATCGCCGATGTCGCGACGCTGCTCGGCGGTGCCCGCCTGCCGCAGAGCGCGGCGGTCCCGGGCGACGACGCGCTCAAGGCCGCCGTGCGCGCGTACGACGACGACGTGCTGGCCCGGCTCACCACGACCGCGCGGTTCGACGACGTGCTCGCCGCATACGCGCACCTCGAGCCGTCGAAGCGAGCCACCGCCGTGGCGCTCGTCGTCGGGGCGCTGTGCGAGCGTGCCGGGTTTGCGGGGATGTCGATCAGTCCAGCGACGCTGCGACGCGCCCTCGCCCGCCCGCGAGACGAGCGCGATGCCGCGGGACGGGCCGAGCTCAAGGGCGGCGAGGTGGCGAGCCGGCTCGCCGACTCCTACCAGCGGCTCGCGCGTGGCGCCCGGCAGAGTCGCGCGCTGGTCGACGACCGCGAGGTGTTCCAGATCGACCACCTCGAGGTGCTGGGCAGCTTCGGGCGCCGGCTCGCAGCGGATCACATCGGCTCGGCCGCGGAGAGCATCGCGCGCAAGTTGCCGCGCCGGCTGCCCCCGAGTCGCGAGCAGCGCGGCATCCGCGAGACCCACCTCGCCGACGACACGCTGTATCCCGCGGGTGGATTCACCGCGATCACGCCGGGCGGCGCGGGTGCGAACATCGAGAACCTCGTCAGCTCGGAGCTGGTCTACATGGAGGACGGCGACGACGTCGTCGATCTGTTCACGCTGCGCTATGTCGAGGGCGAGCTCCTGTACTACACGCGCGACGACAGCGTGTTCCGCCGTCACCGCCACGTGATCACGATCGCGCTCGGGCTGGATCTCGAGGACGCGCGGGTCAAGGATCCGGACGTGCCGTTCCAGCGCCTGGTGCTCGCACTGGGCATGCTGGTCGCCGCGATCCGCTGGCTGACCGAGCAGCTCGGCCACCAGGCCTTGACGGTTCACCTCGCGTTTCCACCACGGCTGCTGGCGCCCGAGCGCGAGCTGGTCGAGCTCCTGCTCGAAGGTGAGGTCACCTCCGGGACGGTGATCGTCGTCGAGCAGCCGTGGGAGACCGCGGTCGACCTGGCGCTGACCGCGCGCGGCATCTCGGACCTGGTGGTCCTCTCGCTGGGCTCGGTCCCGGAGGTCCCGAAGGGCCAGCGCGCGTTCCACATCGACCTCGGCGAGGCCTCCCCGCGGGGCTACGAGCTGGCGCCGCGGCGAGGCGTCGCTCCGGACGCCGGGCCGGATCCGTGGGTCGAATGGTGCGAGGTGACCGAGGATCTGCTGCGGTGGCTCGTGTAACGTTTTTGCTAGTCGGTTCCTAACGGCAAACGAGGGGGCACATGCCGCGCTACGAATTTTCTGAAGGCTCGTCGAACAAGTTCTGGGAGATCAATCTCAACGGGAAGGCGTTCACCACCACGTTCGGCAAGATCGGCACCGCCGGTCAGACGTCGATCAAGACGTGGAAGGACAACGCCGAGGCGAAGAAGGAATACGACAAGCTCGTCGCGGAGAAGACGAAGAAGGGCTACGCGCTCGCCGGCGGCAACAGCAAGGCTGCCGCTGACGACGACGACGATGATGATGACGACGAGGACGAGGACGACGCGCCGCCGGCCAAGAAGGCAGCGGCCAAGCCTGCAGCGAAACCGGCGGCCAAGGCTGCGGCGAAACCGGCGGCCAAGCCGGCGGCGAAACCTGCCGCGAAGCCGGCGGCGAAGGGCGACGGTCGCTCGACGCCGCGCTACTTCGAGTTCTCCGAAGGCGCGTCGAACAAGTTCTGGGAGGTCAGCCTCGACGGCACCGTCCTAAAGACGCGCTATGGCAAGATCGGTGCGGCGGGCGCGACCACGATCAAGGACTACGGCGACAAGGCGGGCAAGGAGTACGACAAGATCGTCGCCGAGAAGACGAAGAAGGGTTACGAGGAGACCACGCCGTCGGGCAGTGGTGACGAGGACGACGACGAGTAGCAGACCGTTCGCCGTCATCGGCAACCCGGACCATCGCCGGGTGACGATGTTCCAGGCCGCGCTCGCCGCGCAGGGCTGTCCCCCGGCGCACGTGATCGCGTGGCGGGACCTCGCGGAGCCAGCCAGCTGTGCGAGTGCGCTGGCCGGCGTTCCGCGGGATGCGATCTTCCGCCTCGACTCGACCGGCGAGGATGCGGGCGTCGAGCGCGCCTTGATCGAACGTGGCGAGGTCGCCGCGCGGGCCGAGGGCAGCCCGGCGATCTCCGCCCCCGCCCTCGCCCGGATCCCACACGAGCTCGGCCGCATCATCCATCCGCGACAGCACCACCTCGGGTTCGTCGCGATCCTCGATGAGCTCGAGGCGGCCGTCGTCGCGCGCCCGGACCTCCGTGTCGTCCAGTCGCCGGCAGCGCTCCGCGAGCTGTTCGACAAGCGGGTGACGTCCGCGAAGTGGCGCGCGCTCGGGATCCCGATCCCCGAGGCGCTGCCGGGCGGCCCGGTGACCGACCCGAACGACCTCCGCGAGCGCATGCTGGTCGCCGGCTGGCCACGCGTCTACGTCAAGCTGGCGTCCGGATCCTCCGCCGCGTGCCTCGCGATCTTCGAGCAGGATCGCCGGGGCGAGCGCCTGATCACGACGGTCGAGGACACCGGCGATGCGCGCTACAACACGCGCAAGCTCCAGCACCTGCGCGCGCGTCAACCGATCGATCGCGTGCTCCGGTTCCTGCTGCACGAGGGCGCCCAGGTCGAGCGCGCGCTCGCCAAGGCGCGTCACGCCGACCGCTGGTTCGATCTGCGCGTGCTGACGATCGACGGTGTCCCCGCGTTCGTCGTCATGCGGACCTCGCCGCACGAGATCACGAACCTGCACCTCGGCGGCGTGCGCGGCGACGTCGCGGCGCTCCAGGCGACCATCCCCGAGGCAAGCTGGGCGGCCGCGATGGCGAGCTGTCGCCGGGTCCAGCGAGAGAGCGGCGCGTTCCACGTCGGGGTCGATGTCATGTTCGAGCCCGGCCTCGAGACCCACCGCGTGCTCGAGGGCAACGCATTCGGCGACCTGCTGCCGAACCTCGAACGCGATGGCACGGACGTCTACGGCTGGCAGATCCGCCGACTCGTCTCGGTGCCGGCGTCCGCAGCGTGACCGCCGGTTCACGACGGGTTCCGCGACAGCGGCCCGCGGAAACCCCCGGCGCCGCGTCGTTGCCGCGGTGGTCCAGCCCTTGAAGAAGCGCCTGGCATGCGCTTCATCACGGGCCTCTCGATGTTCCTCACCCTGCCGCTCGCTCTCGGTGCCAAGGGCGATGGCTGTGCCTCCAGCTCGACATCCCCTGCGCCCGACGTGCGCGGGACGTGGGACCTCTCGTATGACGACCGCATCGGAGTCGAGGTCAAGATCGGCGGCGCGGTCTACACGGAGGAGCTCGGTGCGGCCGGGGGTGCGGTGACGATCACCCACGCGGGCAAGCCGTACACGTTCGATCTCGCGTGTAGCCGGCCCGAGATCGTGTGCCCGAGCGAGGCGTGGCCGGAGCGGGTGCTGATCGAGCAACGCGACGTCGATCGCCAGCACCAGATGATCGTGAACCTGCCGGCCGCGAACTGCAGCGGCGACCTGACCCAGCCCGCGCCGGGCACGTGCGGCGCCGGCACCAGCAACCCGAACTGCGATCTCGTGTGCGATGGCGACGTCACCGTGCGGACGACCGAGTCGTTCGGCGTGATCGGCGAGGCCGGCGCGTCGTTCCGGCTCTACCTCGGCGCCGGGGTCGTCACCAACGGCATCAACTGCGCGCTGCTCGGCTACTCGATCGCCGATGCGGATCTGGTGACCGTGGGCAAGGGCGAGGAAGCGTGGGAAGCCACCGCGATGGAGGCCGGGCTGGTCACGATCGGTTACGCCGGCGGTTGCCTGTTCGTCGGTGATGTCAACGGCGAGGATCGGGCGCTCGTCATCGGTGCCGAGGTCAAGTTCACCACGGGGTTCACCGGGGTGAAGCAGTAACCAGCGGGCGAGCGAGATGCTACGAACGTTCTGGTGCCGCGCTTCGAGACCGAGTCCCAGTTCTGGGAGATCACGCGCGCCGGCGCCTCGATCACCACGCGCACCGGCAAGCTCGCCAATCGTGGGCGCACCGCGACCAAGCTCTACCCCTCCATCGCCGAGGCCGCGCGTGCGTACGACGACCTCGTGGTCGACCGGCGCACTGCCGGCTTCACGCGGGTCGACGAGCAGCCTGATGTCGCCGTGATCGCCGGACGTGCCCGTGAGGCAGAGGATCTCGAGGCGGCGATCGACGACGACCCCACCGATCCAGCCGCCTATCTCGTCTATGCCGATGCGCTGCAGCGCGAAGGCGATCCACGCGGCGAGCTGATCACGCTCCAGATCGCGGCGGAGCGGGAGGCCGCCGCAAAGGCGACGAGGTCCGTGGCCGGACCCGCTGCCGGCAAGCTGCTGGCCGCGCAGGTCGGTAGCTTGCTGGGGCCGCTCGCCGAATCCGTCGCCGACGTGCGCGACCTCGTGGGGCCGCCGTTCGGCTGGCGGTTCGGGTTCATCCACCGCGTCGAGCTGGTGACCACCAAGGGTCGCGACCTCGCCGCGTTGCTCGACCAGGTGCTCGCGCACCCCTCCGGCCGCTTCGTGGTCGAGCTGGTGGTGCGGTGTGATGGCCATGCCGAGACCACCGCGGTCCTCGATGCGGTCGCGCGCGCTCGGCCGCCAACACTGCGCGAGCTCGACGTCCGGGTGACGCATCACGAGGGCGGCCTCGCGTCACTCGGTGAGCTGTGGCCCGCGATCCCGCGCCTCGAGCGCCTCGGTCTCGTCGCGCATCGCTTCGCGCTCGGCGGGCTCGCGCTGCCGCACGCCCGGCGGGCCCGGTTCGGTGAGAGCACGTTCTCCGAAGCGTCCACGGTCGCGGTCGCGCACGCACCGTGGCCGGTGCTCCAGCGGCTCGAGCTCGACCTCAGCAACACCGACGCTGACTTCGTCGAGCTCCAGCCGCTGCTCGTGCGCACCGACATGCCGGCGCTGACGCACCTCAGGATCCGCGGTTGTGCGTTTGCCGGCGCGATCACGCGCGGGCTGATCGACACCGCGATCGCGCGCCAGCTGCACGTACTGGATCTGTCGCATGGCGAGATCAATCCCGGCGATGCCGAGCGCCTGGCTCGCGCCGCTGCCTCGTTCCCCGCGCTGCGCGAGCTGTGGCTGCCGCTCGATCGGCTGCGGGCGCAGGATGTCACCGCGCTGCGCGCCGTCGCCAAGCACGTGATCAGCGATCGCCGTGCGCCGCTGGCTGCATTCTGAGCTCGTAAACGAAAACGTAAACGTAAACCTAAACGTCTGGTGCACCCCCGGTGTCGAGCGGCCTGCAGAAGCGTGCCCGGTGCAAAGGCGGCGCAGATTGGCGTTTACGGTTCGAAGACTGGCAGCCTGAGCCGCCCGGCACGCGCCTCCGGCACCGGGATCCGCTCGAGCAACCCGGTCGCGAACACCTTGCCGAGCTCGAGATAGTCGAGGTGGACGTACCCGATGTGACAGTGGCAGTCGACGTTGCTGCACGGCCTCCGAACCAGCGCGTCGCGCCATCCCGCGTCGTACAGGTTGCCGATCGGATCCTTGATGAAGTGGCAGCGCCGCATCGTGCCGTCGCCATCGACGGTGATCGCGCGCTCGCCCGCCCCACACGCCGCGCCCTGGCTCGGCCAGCGCTGCGCGTTCATCCGGAACAGGGGATCGATCGCCTCCCACGCCGCGAGCTCGTCCTCGCTGTACGCGAGCGCCTTGACCGCGTTGATCCAGACATACGTCTCGGGTGGCAAGGCCGACCGAAGCGTGCGGGCAGCATCGCCATACTCGCGCTGGCCGACCACGCCGACGCTGTAGCGCACCCCGGCCGCATCGAGCTTCGCGCATTGCGCGAGGAAGCCGTCGAGCGTCGCCCACGCGGGGTGATAGGTGCACCACAGCGCGAGCCGCGCCGGATTCGTCGCCGCGATCCAACCAAGCTCGCACGACAGGTTGGTCTGCACCGCGACCCGGGTGATGTGAGGAAGGTGCGAGAGCCGCGCGAGCCCGTCCTGGTACCACCGCCGGATCAGCGCCTCGCCCCACGGCGTGACCAGGATCCCGAGGTCGGTGATCGCGTGCGCCGGATCGGCGGCCCAGTCGACGAACCGCTGCCACTGCGCCCGGTCGGTGGCGAGCTCCTCGCGGGTGTCCTTGCGCTTCGCGAACGGACAGTACGCGCAGCCGTAGTTGCAGCTGGCGAGCGGGCCGCGATAGAGGATGTCGAGCCTCACGACAGCTCGAACGTGTCCATGCGTGCGCGCACGCCGGGCGAGCCGAGCCACGGCCCGATCTGATCGGCGCGCGCGAGCCCCTCGGTGGTCAGGCGGAGCACGCGATCGTCGGCGCTCGCGAGGCCGCGCTCGAGCAGCGTCGCGAGCTCGGGAAAGTGATCCGTGGGCGCGCCCGCAAAGCGGCGGTGATAGGACGCGAGCTCGAGGCCGTCGTCCGACAGCAGCGACAAGATCAACCAGCGGCGGCGCTGCTCGTCGGCATCGAGCACGAAGCCATAGTCCGCGACCCCGAACGAGGCATCCGGCTTTGCGATCCAGCGATCGATGATCTGGCGCACGCCGCGCGCGCCGACCGCCCACTCCGACGAGTAGTGTACCCCGCGCGTGTACGACCGTGCCCCGACGCCGAGGCCCAGCATGCCGTCGTCCTGACACACATAGACCGGGGCCTCCATGCCGGTGGCATCGGTCCCGGCGGCGCGGCGGAACATGCGCATCGAGACCTGGCGATAGCCGGCGGCGAGCAGCAAGTCGCGGCCCTGCTCGTAGAGCCCGACGCGATCGCGATCGACGGCCTCGGCCTGCTTGCGGCCAAGCGTCGTGAGTGGCCGGATGTACAGCGGATACAGGTACAGCTCCTCGGGCCGGTACTCGAGTGCGGCGACCAGCGAGTAGTGCCGGTGTCGGCGGTCACCCGGGAGGCCGTACATCAGATCGACGTTCAGCGTCGCCGGGCCCGCATCGCGGATCGCGCGCAGCGCGCGATGGACATCGGCGGTCTGCTGCGGCCGGTTGACCGCCTTGCACTCGGCCTCGATGAAGCTCTGGACGCCCATGCTGATCCGACCGGCACCGCCGGCGACCACGACCGCGAGCCGATCGGGCAGCGCGGTCTCGGGAGACGTCTCGACCGACATCGGGATCCGCGAGGTCATGCCGACCTGCGCGAGCAGTTGCATGACGCGCGCGAGCTGGCCGGCGGCGAGCAGCGTCGGCGTGCCGCCGCCGCTCGCGGCCCGTGCGAACGTGAAGTCGCCGCCCTCGTCGAGCGCGCGCCGCACGACCGCGACCTGACGCGAGCGTGCCGAGGTACGCCTCCACGCGATCGTCGTCAGGCACCGGCTGGGTGAACAGGTTGCAGAACCCGCAGCGCTGCTCGCAGAACGGCACGTGGAGGTAGAGGAACAGTGCGTCGCGGCGCTCGGTCGCCCACAGCGGGGCGAGCGGCAGCGCGGGCTCGATCCGGCGATACGCGGTCTTGTGCGGGTACGCATAAATGTACGACTGGTAGCGCGTCCCCTCGAGCGTCACAGCCGCACCTCGGCATACGGCACCGTGGTCACGAGCGGGTGCGCGATCCGGTGGCCGAACAAGCCATCCTCACCGTACAGCGTGCCGTGATCGCTGCACAGGATCACGAACGCCGGGCCACGACGGCCGAGCAGTGCACGCAGCCGCGGCACGTGCGCGTCGACGTAGCGGAGCGCCGCCGCGTGCGAGTCGCGCGTGTCGTGCTCGGGGCCGCCCTCGAGATAGAAGTGATTGGGCTGGTGGAGCGCGGACACGTTGACGTAGATGAACGCGCGGCGACCGGTGGGCAACGCCCCGAGCGAACGGTCGACGATGTCGAGCTGGTGCTCGAACGATCGCGGATCGGTCACGCCGGTCGCGGGGCTCCAGTGCCGCTCCGCGAACAGCCCGGGCAACACGTTGCCGAGCGGGTTGCGCAGGTTGAAGAACCCGACGCCGCCGACGCACAGCGTGTGATAGCCGCGCGCCGCGAGACCCTCGACGATGTTCGCGCCCTCGAGCACGCAGGTCCCGGCGGCGATCGTCTCGCTGCCCTCGAAGCCGAGCGCGAGCCGACGGCGGTGGCGACCCGGGCGGGCCGGCGTCGGCAAGAAGCCGGCGAAGAACGCCTGATGCGCGGCGTAGGTGAACGTGCCCGGGCTGTGCCGGCGCTCCCAGCCATCGGGC
>JBBJLY010000104.1:0-26038 GCA_037720695.1 Kofleriaceae bacterium
ACCGCCGCATCAGGCACCGCCGCATCAGGCACCGCCGCATCAGGCACCGCCGCACGGCCCGCCCGGCCACCCGCCGCACCACATCCAGCCACCACATGGGGCCCAGCGGGCGAGGTCGAAGACCGGGCTCTACCTCGGCCTCGGGATCGGTGCGCTGGCCGTCGCGGGCGGCATCGTCGCGGTCGTGATGTTGACCGGCAAGGACAAGGCGGGCGGCGGCGAGGCCTCGCGAGAGGGTGTGGTCCGGATGACCTTCGCCGCGCTCGCACGCGGGGATGTCGACGCGTTGATGAAGCTGACCGGCGCCGAGACGCGTGATCGCTTCATCAAGTGCAAAGGGCCAACGGACGAGACGCCGAAGCGGGACCTCGACAAGCTCCGCGTGCCCATCAAGAAGGCTGCGGATGCGACCAAGGGCGTGAAGCTCGAGGTCGTCGAGATCGGCACGGACGACGACCCGACCGTGTCGGAGAAGGGTACGACGTTCGGCGACGAAAACTTCAAGTGTACGCAGCTCGCGAAGTCGGTGGAGCATCGGTTCGACGTCCGGTTCAAGGCGACCCAGCCGGAGCGCAAGGAGGTCGAGCAGGAGATCCGGGTGTCGGTGGTCTCGATCGACGGCAGCTGGTACCTCTCCGAGGTCCCCGAGCTCAAGCTTGCTGGCTCGTGCGAGACTGCGGTCGCGCACGCGGTCGACAAGACGCTGGAGCAGATGCTGCGCACCAACACGCTCGGCGCCGACCAGGTAAAGGCCGTGCTCGCCGACATCCGCACGATCGGCATCAAGCACTGCAACGAGGACAGCTGGGACGACAGCGTCCTCGACTGCCTGGGCGAGACCACCGATGCCGAATCGATGGATGTCTGCATGAAGCAGCTGTCGACCACGCAGCGCGAGAAGTTCGAGAACGAGACATCGGAGGCGTTCAAGAAGCATCAGCCGAAGGTCGTGCCGCCGCCTGATGTGCCGCCGGAGCCGCCCAAGACGGCGCTCGGGCCCAATTGCCAGGCGTACAAACGCACGATCGAGACCATCCAGTGCGCGGAGATCACGGAGGAGGCGCGCAAGGCGCTGCTCGACACGTTCGACGAGCTGGTCAAGCTCGCCGCGGGGCCCACGGGCGATCCCGAGCAGGGCTGCGAGGTCGCGATCACGACGCTCAAGCAGATGTGCCAACCCTGACCGGGGCGGCACTTTACGTCGCCGAGCGAGGCTGCTAAGACCCGGCTGGCATGGACTCCGGGGATCTGGTCTTGCGCGGCGGCCGGGTGCTCGATCCGGGCGCGCCGCGTCCGTTGGATCAGGTCGGAGATGTCCGGATCGCGAACGGGCGGGTGGTCGAGATCGGCCGCGGGCTGGTCGGCCACCGCATGCTCGACGTCAAGGATCTGTGGGTCGTCCCGGGCCTGATCGACCTTCACGTCCACCTGCGCGAGCCAGGTCAGGAGTACAAGGAGGACATCGAGACCGGGACCCGCGCGGCTGCTGCCGGTGGGTTCACCACGATCTGCTGCATGCCCAACACCCGACCGGTCAACGACCAGCGCACGGTGACCGAGCTGATCGTGCGGCGATCGCGTGATGTCGGCATCGTCCGGGTGCGGCCGATCGGTGCCATCACGCAGGGCCTCGAGGGCAAGCTGCTCGCCGACATCGCGGACATGAAGGAGGGCGGCATCGTCGCGATCTCGGACGACGGGCGCCCCGTGATGAACGCCGGGCTGATGCGGCGCGCGCTCGAGTACGCCCGCACGTTCGACCTGCCGGTCGTCCAGCACGCCGAGGACCTCGACCTCAGCGAGGGCGGGGCGATGAACGAGGGCACCGTGTCGACGCGGATCGGCATCCGCGGCCAGCCCGCCTGCGCCGAGAGCGCGATGGTCGCACGTGATCTCGAGATCGTGGAGTGGACCGGCGCGCGCTACCACGTCGCGCACGTGTCCACTGCCCGCACCGTCGCGCTCGTCCGCGATGCCAAGCGTCGTGGCTTGCCGGTCACGTGCGAGGTCACGCCGCACCACCTCGCGCTGACCGACGAGGCGTGCTCGCACTACGACACCCGCACCAAGGTGATGCCGCCGCTGCGCACCGCCGCGGATCAGGAGGCGCTGCTCGAGGGCCTCGCGGACGGCACGATCGACTGCATCGCCACAGATCACGCGCCCCACTCGCCGGTCGAGAAGGACGTCGAGTTCGAGTGCGCTGCACCGGGCATGCTGGGGCTCGAGACCGCGCTGCCGATCATCCTCGACTTCGTGCGGATGGGCAGCCTCGAGGACCGCCGTGCGATCACCGCGCTGACCGCCGGGCCGGCACGCGCGTTCGGCTTGCCGGGCGGCGGGCTCACCGTTGGCATGGTCGCGGACCTGTGCGTGATCGACCCCGAGCGGCCGGTCACGATCAACGCCGAGGGCCTCGCCAGCCGGTCCAAGAACACGCCGTTCCTCGGCCAGACGCTCGCCGGCCGCGCGGTGCTGACGATGGTCGAGGGACGCATCGTGTTCGACCTCGACGGGAGGGCACGATGACCCGCTGGCCCGCCGCGCTCGTGCTCGAGAACGGGGCCGTCTATCCCGGCGAGGGCTTCGGCGCGCACACGGAGTCGATCGGTGAGGTCGTGTTCAACACGTCGATCACCGGGTACCAGGAGATCATCTCCGACCCGTCGTACTGCGGCCAGATCATCGCGATGACCGCGACCCAGATCGGCAACGTCGGCGTCAACCGTGAGGACGTCGAGGCCAGGCGCGTCGCATGCGCGGGGTTCGCGATCCGCGAGCTGTCACCGCTGACCGCGAGCTGGCGCTCCGAGGACTCGCTGTCGCACTGGCTCGAGCTCAGCAACGTCCCGGGCCTCGACGGCATCGACACCCGCGCGCTGACCCGCATGGTCCGCGATCAGGGCGCGATGCGCGGCGCGATCACGCCCGCCATCACCGACATCCCCGCCGTGCTCGAGCGCGTGCGGGCCGCGCCGATCATGAACGGGCTCGACCTCGTGCCGCGCGTCACCAGCGCGGAGCGCTACGAGTGGTCGGAGCGAAGCTGGCATGCGCTCGACGATGGCCGCGCGATCGCATCGCCCGACATCACCCATCACGTCGTCGCTTACGACTTCGGCATCAAGCAGAACATCCTGCGCCAGCTGCGCGACATCGGCTGTCGCGTCACCGTGGTGCCGGCCACCACCTCGGCGCGCGACGCCCTCGCGATCGGTGCCGACGGCTTCTTCCTGTCGAACGGGCCGGGCGATCCGGCGGCGGTCACCTACGCCGTCGAGGCCACGCGCGCCCTGTGCGACAGCGGCAAGCCGGTGTTCGGCATCTGCCTCGGCCACCAGATCCTCGGCCTCGCGCTCGGCGGTCGGACACTGAAGCTGCCGTTCGGGCACCACGGTGGCAACCATCCCGTGCTCGATCGCACCACCGGCAAGGTCGAGATCACGTCGCAGAACCACGGCTTCGTCGTCGATCCGGCATCGCTGCCGTCCAACGTCACGATGACGCACGAGAACCTGTTCGATCATAGCTGCGAGGGCATCGCGGTCGAGGGCAAGCCGATCTTCGGCGTCCAGTACCACCCCGAGGCCAGCCCCGGACCGCACGATGCCGGCTACCTGTTCGCCCGCTTTCGCGACCTGCTGAGCAAGCACAGATGACCGTCGCGCTGCTCGAGCAGGTCACCGAGGAGCTCTACGCGCGACACACCGCCGACACGGCGCATGCCGCGAAGGCACGCGCGGAGTACGAGGAGCGCCGCGGTCGCGTCCACCAGGACGACGAGCTGTGGGAGGCGTGGAGCGCGGCGTTCGTCGAGTGGCTCGTCGTCGAGCGCGTCGCACCCGGCCACGCCATCCCGCCGGCGGCCCTCACGCATCGCGAGCTCCGCGATGCCGGCGATCCGAAGGCGGAGATCGTCGGTGCCCTGGTGACCTCGCAGCGCAGCCTGTTCGAGGTCTGCTCGACCCGGCAAGGCCACGTCGAGCTGCTCGATCTGCTCGGTGGCGCCGAGTTCATCGTCGACGAGCAACGCGCGCTGCACGGCGTCGAGATCGGGGACGTCGCCGAGCTCCGCCTCGTCGGCCTGCCGTCGGGTGAGGTCCGGTTTGGCCGCACCTTCGTCTATCACCCCAAGAGCGCTCGCGCGGCGATCGTCGAGCGCGCCCGCGCGATGCTCGGACGCGGTTCGTCGCGCCGCGACGTGATCGATCACATCGCCCAGCTCCGCGTCCAGGTCACACGCTACCGGCACATGCCAGCCGCGCGCGTGTACGAGCTGGGCTCGCGGATCATGGGATGACGCGCGCCTGGCTCGCGCTCGTGCTCGCGTGCGCGTCAACCGCACAGGCGGACACGCCGCGCGCGACCCCGCAAGCGATCGAGGTCGATCGCGCCGAGGCGCTTCCTGCCCGCAACGAGCTCGGCTTCGACGGCGGCGCACCGCTCGCCACCTGGGGCGTCGCGATCAGCGGCAGCTGGCTTGAGCATCCGATCGAGCTCGCGGGCACGCGCCCGGTGCGCCGGCGCCAGACCGCCTCGCTCGGTGCCGCGCTCGCACTCGGCAGCATCGTGCTCGATGGCCGGCTCGCCATCGCGCACCAGGTCGGTGACCGGCTGGCCGGCCTCGGTGACACCACGCCGCTCGCGCGCTCCGTCCTCGGCGACCTGCGGCTCGGCGCCCGCATCCGCGTCACCGGCTCGCCGTCCCGCGCCGTGTTCGTGCGCGCCGACCTCGCGCTGCCCACCGGCAACGCCGGTCAGTTCGCGGGCGATGCCAGCTGGAGCGTCGCGTGGCGCCTGATCGGCCGGGTCACGTTGCCGCACGACATCGTCGTCGCCGCGACCGCCGGGATCCGGCTGCGTGGTGTCGAGGTCCTGGTCGGCGAGCGCCTGCTCGGGGACGAGCTGCTCGGCGCGATCGGCGTCGCCATCCCGCTGCCACCCGTCCGCCCGCTGTGGTGTGTCGCCGATCAGGTCAAGCTCACCGCCGAGGTGGGCGGTGTGCTCGGCGATGACGTCGGCGCCGGCCGCGGCCGTCGCCGCTCGAGGCACGCCTCGGCCTGGTCACCCGGCCACAGCGCTGGCTCGAGATCGGCGCGCGCCTCGGCACCGGCCTCGACGATCAGATCGGCGCGCCACAGCTGCGCGCGATGCTCGAGCTCGCCTACGTCGCGCCGTAGCGAGATTTAATCGAGTGCGACTAGTGCGACTGAATTTGTGCGCAACTTGCGCAAGTATGTCCGGCAGCCGGACAGGGCGCGCGGTAAGTGGCTGGAGCCGCGTCGCGGGCACCACGGTACCGATGTCCGGAGCAGGGCAGCGATGTCGCGGTCGAAGGGAGATCGTCGAAGCGAGCGCGACGCCAGGGGATGGATGCATCACATCGACGGCCCACGCGGCTGGCGGCTATGCGCGACGCGCGCGATCGCGGAGCGCGGTCCACGCCGCCGCGCGGGCGAGCGTGCCGAGCTCGAGCAGCTCGCTGACGTGGGCCCAGGCGGCGTGATGGGCGGGTAGCGCGCGGCCGCTGATCGCCGCGGCGACCACGCGCCCGCCGAGTGGCTGGTCCGGTGCGAGGAGCGGGGCCAGCGCGGCAGCGGTATCGGCGCTGGCGACCCGGAGCTCGCCGAGCGCGGCGATCAGCGTGGCGGCGTAGCCGTCGGTCGCGGTCAGCATCCGCGAGACGGTGGCAGCGATCGTCTCGTCACCGGCGGACATCCGTGCGAGCAGGTAGGTGCCGAGGGCCGCGAGCTCGGGATCGCCGGCGTCGGTGAGCGCGTCGCTGACGGAGGCGAGTCGGGCGCGCACGGCGGGCGGGGCGAGCACGCCGATGTCGCGCTCGGCGTCGACCGCGACCAGCGCGAGCAGGCCCGCGGCATCGGGGACGCCGGCGATCAGATCGCACGCGACGTCGAGGCCGGCGACCGAGCACAGCAGCGCATCACCGAGCAGCTGGACGATCGGGGATGTGCTGTCCTCGTCCGAGGGCTCGACGTTCGGATCCACCTGATCGAGATCGGCGAGCGCACCGCGCACGAGCTCGCCGACGACCGGGACCGCGAGCTCGCCGAGGCCGGCCAGGACCACGGCGCGGCGCACCGGGTTGACCTCGCGCGCCGCGTGCTTGCCGACGAGATCGCGCCGGCCACGCGCGAGCAGCGAGCGGGTCGCGGCAGCGCAAACCTCGGGTGCGGGATCCGCGAGCCGGAGGGCAAGCGCGTTGTCGATGTCGAGATCGTCGTCGGAATCGAGCAGCTCGACGGCGGCGGTGGCAAGCGCGCGCTGTTCGGCATCGGGAGCATCGAGGTGCTCGACGAGCAGGTCGCGGATCGGGTCGAGCGGGATCGCAGCGGCGAGCGACAGCGCCATCTGCTGGGCGCCGGATTCTCCCTCGAGCAGGCCGGCGGCGAGCTCGCTGAGCGCGGCGACGTGAGCGGACGCGACCAGGCCATCGATGAACGGCACGAGCAGGCCCTCGTCTTCGCTGCCGGGGCGCTCGAGCACGCTCGTGCGATGGTCGATGAACCCGTCGCGATCGCGCGGGGACGCGAAGCCGAGGATGTACGCGCACGCGGCTGCGACCTCGCGCGCCGGCAGCTCGCGATAGTGCGCGAGGACGTCGTGATCGCGGATCGCCTGGACCTCGGCGACGAACGAGGTCGACTTCTTGCGCGTCACGGGCTCGAGGCCGGCCTGCGCCGCGGCGCGCACCCGATCGGGGAGCGGGCCAGGGCGTGCGGCGAGCGGGCCGAGCACCCGCGCAACCGCATCGAGCAGCGGGCGCGGTCGGCGCGGGTGGAGCAGTGCGAGCAGTGCGGTGACGACGGCGTCCGCGATCGGCCACTCGAGCAGGTGCGGCGACCACGCGAGCACGCGCCCGCATTGCACGACGGACAGCTGGAGGCGCTCGGCGTCGGGCCCCGGATCGACGTACAGCTGCTCGAGCGCGCCGGCCTGAAGCGGCAGGTCGAGCATGGAGATCGCGAGCGCGATCGCGTCGTCGGAGCGCGGCGCGAACCGGTGGTTGCCAATGAGCGGCGACAGGATGCCGCCACCGGAGAGCAATGGCGCCGCAGCGAGCGCCGCGATCTGGTCGTTGATCGGGATCGCGTTGCCCGGCCCGATCCAGCGAAACAGCGGGCAATCGAGCCAGCGCGCGCGGTCCTCATCGAGCGCGAGGATCGCGTTGCCGCGCGGATCGAGCAGGTAGGCGGTCAGGATCTCGAGCGCATCCGTCTCGGGGATCGCACCGGCCGCGAGCTCTGCCATGATCGGCGCGGCCAGCGGGACGCGCGCCGCGTCGGGGAGCAGCGCGAACGAGCCACGCACGGCGGCGCGCGAGCGAAACCGTGGGGCAGGAGCAGTCGGTTCGGTCATGCGAGGAATCCCATCTCGACGTACTCGAGCTGTGCCGCGCGCTCGAGGTGGTGCTGCTGGATCGCGCCACCCTCGGCCTGCGCCGCGGTGGCCGCGCGGACGAGCGCGTTCATGATGTTGCCGCCGGCGAGCGGAAACTTCTGCGCGATCAACCGCAGATCGAGGTTGTCCGCGACCTGCGCCTCGACCGGCATCATGCCTTCCCATAGCGCGAGCCGCTGTTGCTCGTCGGGCGCCGGGAACCGGATGCGGAACCGGATGCGCCGGCGAAACGCCGGATCGATCGCGGTCTCGGCGTTCGTGGTCATCACGACGACGCCGTCGTGTGACTCCATGCGCTGGAGTAGGTAGTTGACCTCGAGGTTGGCGTAGCGATCGTGCGACGACCGGACCTCGGTGCGCTTCGCGAACAGCGAGTCGGCCTCGTCGAACAGCAGCATGACCTGACCGCGTCCCGCTTCGTCGAACACGCGGCCGAGGTTCTTCTCCGTCTCACCGATGTACTTGTTGACGACCTGCGAGAGATCGATCCGGTACAGCTCGAGCCCGAGCTCCTTCGCGAGCAGCGAGCAGATCATGGTCTTGCCGGTGCCGGGGGGACCCGCGAACAGTGCCGACAAACCGCGGCCGTACGGCAGCTTTCGATCGAAGCCCCAGTCGCGGAAGATCTTCTGGCGGTGCGCAGCGTAGTTCAGGAACTCGAACACCGGCGACAGCACCTCGTCGGGCAGGATCACGTCCGACCACTCGAGCGTGGTCCGCACCACGGTCGCGAGCGCCGACAGCCGGTGCGCGAGCCGCGTCCGTACGACACCGATGATGTGGGCCTCGGTCGCGACACCGCCACGCTGGTGCACGACGTCGAGCCGCCCGAGCTCCTCGCATGCCTCCTTGATCGAAGCGCCGGTCGCGGAGTACTTCTTGACCAGCGAGTCGAGCGACGCGTCGGGCCCGAGCCGCAACCCCGGCGGCAAGTGGCGGACCCACAGCCGGCGCTGGACCTCGATCGTCGGGAACGGGACCTCGAACCGCATCGGCACGCGGCCCGCGCGCGAGATCCAGGTCGGCGAGCGTTCGACGGTGATCGCGAGCGGCGTGCGAACGCGGCGGAGCAGGTCGCAGACCAGCTGGAACAGCCATCCCTGACCCTCGCGATCGGCAAACTCGTGCGCGTTGTCGAGCACGAGCACCGCGTGCTGCAGATGCGCCTCGCGGATCAGCGGTCGCATCGCGTCGGCGAGCGCGCGCGGATCGACCGGGATCTCGGTCATGTCGACGTACAGCGCGGGCCGCCCGAGCTGGCGGGCGGCAGCTCCGGCGATCGCCTTGCGGCCGACGCCTTGTGCACCGACCAGCTCGACCAGCTGGTCCGGCCGGGCCAGTGCACGCGCGACCTGGTCGACCAGCGTTGGATCGGGGAGCAGCACATCGGAGGCCGGCATCGGCTTGGCCAGGAATCGGCCCGCCGAGCCGAGGATCGACGGCGGTGGCTCCTGCGCCCCCTCGATGAAGTCGAGCACGCGGTCCGCGATCCGGACCCGCTTGTAGACCAGCGGTGGATCGGAGGCCCACCCGGTCTGGGTCCCGAGCTCGACGAGGCCGCGCGCGATCAGCGGCGCATCGGCGGTGAACCGCAGCCGGATCTCGCCCGGCGGCATGGAGTCGCTGTTCGAGAGCAGCGCGATCAGGAACGCGACATCGCTCTGCAGCGGCTCGTTCTTGCCGACGGTGTAGGGATTGAACGCGGTGCCGCGCTCGATCGTCGCGAGCGCCGCGAGTAGATCGACATCGATCGGCGCGAGCTCGAACCGCTCGCGCAGGATCTCGAGCGGCAGTGGAACGCCGAGCTTGCGGGCGAACCGGGCGCGCGTGGCGATCTCGGCAGCATGAGCCTGGACGTCGGCGTCGAGCTTCGCGAGCTCGGGGTTGTTCGCGACCAGCCGCGCGCGATCGTGCTCGGTCAGCACGGAGGTGCGCGGCGCGCGGGTCTTGAACTGCAGCATGCGCTCGACGAGCTGCGCGAACAGCTCGCTCCAGTCGGCGAGGTGCTGACTCGGATCGTCATAGCCGGGGCGCGGATCCGCGGACGTCAGCATTGCCATGGCGCCATCCCATCGTAGTCCACTCAGAGCTCGGCGAGCACGCCGCGCGCCATCTGTGCCAGCTCGGGGTCGCCCAGGTTGGTGAGTGCGGTGCCGAGCCGGTGGAGCTCGTCGCGCGTCGGCGGCCAGGTCACAGCATCGTCGAGCAGGCCGACCAGGGCCGAGCCAAGCCGCGCGCCGGCGCGCTGGCGATCGAGCGTCAGCGCGACCTCGATGCCGGCCTCGAGGTGGCGCTCGCGATCGAGCGGGTCATCACTCGCGCGCACCTGACGCAGGCGCGACTGCGCGATCAGATCGCGCGCGAGTTGCGTGTCTGGCAACCCGAGCGCGCTTTCGGCGGCCAGCGCGCAGGCCTGGAGCGCAGCTTCGCGGGCATCGGGCGCCGCTGCGGTGCCCGGGCGTGCGCGGCGGAGCGCGAGATCGGCCATCGCGCCGTCGAGGAACGCGATCAGATCGGGGCGCTTCTGCGCGCGCGCGGCATCCGCGACCTTGGGCGCGCGATCGGTCGCGGTCGGGAGGTCGCCGGCCTCGACCCAGCACACGACCGCGAGTGCGTCAGCCTCGAGCGCGGTGCTGGTGTGCGTCGCGCGCCGCAGGAACTCGGCCGCGAACTCGAGACACACCGCGGCCGCGGCGGGGCGTTGCTCGGCGAGATCGATCCAGCCGAGCTCGGCGAGTGCGAGCCCGGCGATCGCGGATTCGCCGATCCGGGCGCCGCCACCACGCGCCGCATCGAGCAGGACCCGCGCGTCGGCCAGCCGGCCGAGCTTGCGCGTGCCGCGCCGGCGACCAGCCGCGCCAGTACTCGACCCGGGTGCGCTCTCCGGCCGGGCGCGCTCGATCGCGAGGGTCGCGGCCTCGAGTGCGGCACGTGCTCGTCCGCTGCGAGCAGCGCCGCCGCGAGCCCGACCAGCGGCCCGGCGGTCGGAGCACCCTGTTCCTCGGCGAGTGCGGCGGCCTGGCGCGCGCAGCAGCCCGTCGGCGGGCAGGCCAAGCGCGAGATCAACCGCGTGAGCTCTCCGAGTCGGCGAACCGCATCGTCGTAGCTGCCTCCGCGCGCGAGCACGCCGATCCGCCCGCGCAGCTGCGCGAGTCGGACCCACGCCTTGCCCTCGAGTCGCACCCCGCGAGCCTACAGCGTCTGTCGCGCGCACTCGATCAACCGTGCCACCAACCAGCGCAGCACGTGCGGGCACGATTCGCGGTCACGGGCGCGCCGCATCAGATCCAGGAACACGTCATGGAGCAGATCCTCCGCGGCCACGCGCGTTCGCGTCAGCCGAGCCGCGAGCCCGAACAAGGTCACCGAGTGCCGATCGTAGAGCGTCGCCAGCGCTTGATGATCGTCGCTCGACATCGCCGCGAACAGTGCGGCGTCATCCGCGTCGTTCATGTTGATACACCCTCTGCAGGATGTACGTGCGGAGGCGACCAATGGATGACCGCCGGATGCTAGCGTTGCGAGCGATGGATCCCGCTGCGCTCGTCGATCGATGCGAGATCGAGCCGTTACTCGGTAACCGGGTGGCGCCCGTGCGCGTAACGCTCGACGCGGCCGCGGCGGCCCTCGATACCCTCGACACGCCGGAGGCACCGGCGCTGCGCGCGCGCGTGATGCTGCGGCTCGCGCAGCTGAAGCTGGTCGAGAACGACTGGGATGCCGCCGACCGCGCGCTCGAGGCCGTCGGTCGTCACGTCCCCGAGCACGCGGCGCTGAGATTCCTCACCGGTGCGCGTGTCGGATCGCGCTGCTGCGCGGGCCGGTCCGCGCGCGGAGGCCGGCAGGTGCTGGTCACGGCGGCGACGCAGGTGCCGAGCTTCGACGACGGCGATCCGATCTGGCAGCGCGTCTCGATCGAGCTCGCGCTCGCGATCGCGGAGCACGCGATCCACGACGAGACGCCGGATCCCGACGCGTTCGTGCCGTTGCGCG
The DNA here is from genome assembly GCA_037720695.1 of Kofleriaceae bacterium. Taxonomy (GTDB): domain Bacteria; phylum Myxococcota_A; class Polyangia; order Haliangiales; family Haliangiaceae; genus JABFXX01. The sequence continues at coordinate 11,413 of JBBJLY010000104.1, forward strand.
AGATCGTCGAGCAGTTCGCGACCGACGGTGCGTACGTCGACACCGTGTTCACCGGCCGTCAGCTGCTGGCGACGTTCGCGATCGGACGCGGCGATCTCGACGCTGGGGCGCGATCGCTGCGCGCGGTGTTGAAGCTCGCGCAGGACGCGCGATCGCCTGCCGACGAGGTCGAGGCCCGGCTCGCGCTCGCCGGGATCCTCACCGAGCTCGGCGATCACGTCGGTCGTGAAGAGGCGGCGAAGCAGGTCGAGCGTGCGCGTGCGACTGCGGAGCAGTCCGCGCTGGGGACGCTGCATCAAGCCGCGTTGCTCGCGCAGGCTGGCTTGCTCGCGGAGACCGGCAAGACCGCGCAGGCGATCGACCGCGTGCTCGAGCTCGCGCGCGGTGCGGCGGCCGACCAAGATCTGCCGCGCTACGTCGCGGCGGTCGCGATCATGGCCGAGCTCTACGCGCGGCGCGGCGACCCGGTGTCCGCATTCCGCACCATCGCGGAGGCGTCACACGCGCTGTCGACCGCGACGGGCAGCGATGCCGCGCCGCTGTTCCGCGAGCCGCTCGCCCGGCTGCGGGATCGGATCGGGGAGACCCGGCTCGCGAAGATCGCGGAGGATGTCGCGCATGCGAACCGGCTGTCGGCCCAGCTCGCAACCAAAACGACAAGCGATCCCAGCTAGTTAGACGGCGGCACGTTCTCACGCAGGCACGGTCGCAGCGAGGGATCAATCCCCCGCGATTTCCGTATCATAGGGCCCATGGCGAACGCCCCGGCCGGCCCCGGCCCCAAGGATCCCCAAGCCGCGATCGCGAAGCACTCCGCGTCGACGATGCAGGGCGCAGCCGCAGATGCCCAGCTGATCGAAAACATCGAGGGCCAGATCTCGAACTCGCCGATGGGCTGGCTGCAGTCGATGATGGGCGACGTCAGCAGCAAGGCCTCCGAGGAGCAGAGCGAGGTCGGCAGCAAGGTCGACGAGCAGAAGCAACTCGTCGATGACAACCAGAAGGACGCACCGCCGGACGCAGGTCCTGCGCCGCAACCCGGGCAAGCCGCGAAGCCTGCCGTGCCGGCGCAGAAGGCACCGCCCGGCAAGGATGGCGCGCCGAAGGCCAAGACCGGCGCCGGCAAGGCAGCGCCCAAGGCAAAGGCTCCCGGCAAGGGAGTCAACAAGGGCGGCGGCGCACCGAGTGGCGCACAGGCCAGCATGGTCGGCCAGCTCGCCGGCGCGCAGAACGACACGCAGCTCGATGCGATGCTCAACGCGTATCAGCCGCGCGGCACGCAGGGGACCGAGATGCTCGGCCGGATTCGCCAGATGGGCGAGGTCGCCGAAGGCTTCCGCGGCCAGCTCGACGTCTACGTCGCGCAGGGTGGCTCGGTCGAGCAGGGCATCGCGAAGGTCAGCAACTTCCTCGGCGTCGGCAAGGACGTCAGCGCGGTGTGGGCGACCAACCCCTACGGCAAGATGGGGACGACGCTCGGCAAGATCATGGGCTTCATGTCCGCGGTCAAATCGATCTCCGGCATCGTCGGATCGATCTGCGGCAAGATCGGCATGGTCCTCACCGTCATCGGCCTGCTGGCGATGATCTTCCCGCCGATCGGCGCCGCCGTGTCAGGCGTCGCGCGCGTGCTCAACATCATCGGCTTCATCTGCGATGCGATCTCGTTCGTGACGTCGGCGGCGCTGATGGCGTTCAACGGCGTGGTGCTCGCATCGCAGATCGCGGCGGGCGCGTCGGCCGAGGAGAAGGCGGCGACCGCCGACCTCATGATGTCGGAGGCCAACGACGCCGCAGGTGGCCTGATCAACCTCGCCATGGTGTTCGGCCCGAAGTTCATGAAGGGCATGCTCGGCAAGAGCAAGGGCTTCGTGAACTCGCTGTTCCGCAGGCTGAAGAGCAGCGTCACCCGCGTCGCGTTGAAGCTGACCGGCCCGATCAAGAACTTCGCGGCGAAGATCTCGCGCCGGTTCCCGAAGCTGTCCGGCCGGACCGACGCGCGCGCCGGCGGTCAGTGGACGAGCAAGATGCAGGGCGCGAAGAACTGGGTGAAGAACAGCCGCGTCGGCAAGGCGTTCAACTCGGCGCCGAAGGCGCTCGAGAAGGTCCAGAACAAGCTGATGGACAAGTACGGGACGAGCTGGGTCGCGCGGAAGGCGGATCGGATCGCGGCGTGGAGCGGCTCGTTCGGCAACAAGATCGATCTCGAGACCAAGCTCGGCAACCGGTTCGAGAAGCTGGGCGCACGCGCCGGCGGCCTCGGCTCGGGAGGCGTCCGGACCCAGAAGTGGGCCGCGGCGGCCGATGCGACCGAGGCCGAGGTCAGGAAGACCGCGTTCGAGCGCTCGCAGCGCGAGGCGATGGATCTCGAGGATGCGCGCTGGCGCAACGAGGTCTCGCGGCGCCGCTATCGCGGCACGATCACGAGCGAGACCGCGGAGAACCAGTTCGTCGGCAAGCAGACCCAGAAGGTCGGCGACGACATGCAGAAGAAGTTCGACCTCGACGAGCGCAAGCGCGCCGGCAACTACGACGAGCGGCTCGAGACCGTGCAGAAGGCGCGGCGCGAGCGCCAGGGCGAACAGTACTGGGACAACAACAAGGACGGCTCGGGCCCGTTCGGCGGCAACAACTCGCGCGACACGACGATGAAGGAGTTGCACGACTCGCGGACCGCGAAGTTCGAGGCCGAGTCGCGGTTCAAGGCGCAGGACAGCGAGCGCAAGAAGCTGCTCGAGGATCAGAGCCTCAACGACTCGCAGAAGGCGCGACTCGAGGAGCTCAACAAGGAGCTGTCGCCGCTCGATCAGGCGCGCAAGGTCAACAAGCGGCAGGAGGACGACCTGTACTCGCTCGCGTCGGGCGGCGGCACGCGGACCGAGATCAAGAACTGGTACGACGTCGGCACCAACGTGTGGGAGGGCGGCGCGCCGGCGTGGGAAGCCCTCGGGGTGCGCTCGCAGGAAAAGGCGTGGCAGTCGGCCGAACAGCACAATCTGAGGAAACCGCTCAAGTGGGATGGCGCGGCCGCGAAGGGTGCGGCCGGCGGACTCGGAGGACACAGCACGTACGAGGAGATCGCGACCGCCGGGCGCCGGCAACAGATGGCCGACTTCAGCTCGTTCGTCGCGCGCGGCCGCCAGTCGCTCCGCGTCGCGCCGACCGCACGCACGATGCTTGCCGGGATCAACAAGCAACCGGCGCCGCAGCCGGCGCCGACCGGTAACACGAAGACCCCGACGGCGCCGGCCGCGCCGTCGTTGACGGGTGGCCAGTGGCTCAAGGGTGCTAGCCCGACCCAGCCCGCACCACAACCGCAACCGCAGCCGGCGCCCACCCCGACGGCGAAGCCCACGGCGACGCCGACCGCCAACGCGGCGCCAACCCCGACCGCGGACCCGACGCCGGCCGCGTCGCCACCGGCACCGGGTCCCGATGCCGCAGGGAACGACGAGGCCAGCGCACCACTACCGTACTGGCCGGCCCTGCTGCCGCAGTTCGACTCCGCGCTCAAGGACTTCGGGTTCATGCGCTCGGTCGCGACCGAGTTCAAGAAGACGCAGATCGACGGCAAGCAGAAGGCGGTCGACACGCTCGCGGTCTACGGTCGATATCAGGAGTACGCGAAGCTTCGCCAGGATCAGGCGAAGACCAACCAGAGCGGTGCGCAGCAGACCAAGGGTGCGACCGACCAGAACGTCGACCAGGCCGGCGGCGCGCAAGCGAAGTCGGGCGAAGGCGCCGGCAAGCAGGATCAGGCGAAGGGCTCGGCCAACGAGAAGGCCGCCGTCGATCTGCCCGAGCCGGAGAGCCGCGGCTTCTGGGGACGGATCCTCGGCGCGGTGAAGCGCTGGGCGAAGAACAAGGCCGCGCAGATCTTTGGCTGGGTGCAGGAGAAGGTTGCGAGCGTGATCCTGAAGGGCCTGTGCGGCGTGTCGATGGGGGACATGCGCGAGTATGCGGGCGCGTTGCGCCGCCAGCAGCAGCGCGCCGGTGGCAAGGCCGACGAGGCGGACCAGCAGTCCGGTCAGGCCGGCGAGAAATCGATCCAGCTCGGCCAGGATGCGTCGAAGGAAGCGCAGTCGGCGGCGGATTCGATCGGCGAGTGCGACCAGAACATCACCGAAGCCGATCGCTTCATGGCCGACGTCACGATGTTCGAGCAGCAGTTGATGGAGGAGAAGCAGCACGCGGCGACGTTCCTCGGTCAGGTGCGGGCGGCCGTGCACGCCGAACAGGAGAAGCAGAAGCAGGAAGAAGCGCAGCGAGTGGCAGACGAGCAGGCCGCGGCCGACCGCAGCGCGCAGCTGGCGGTGGGTGGCGACGACCAGTCCGGCGATCCGACGCAGACGCCGACGGCCGATGGGCCGACCGGTGCACCGCCCGACGCGCCCCCAGTCGACAATGCCGATCCGACCTCGGCTGATCCTGCCGCGGATGCCGCCGGCGCACCCGATGGTGACGACGACGGCGATGGCGTCAGCAACGCCGCCGAGGGCGAGGCCAACGCGTCACAGCTCCGCGCGACTGCCGACTACGTGCGGGACTCCGCGGACAGCATGCAGGACCAGCTGAAGACGCGGAGCGAGGACTACCAGAACCAGCTCGCGCTCGCGCTGACGAATCGCACCGGCGACTCGGCGTCCGGCGAAGATCTCCAGAAGTACTCGAAGCAGCGTTCGCGCGAGATCGTCGAGGAGTTCCAGACCTTCATCAATTCGACAAAGAGCGACATGGCGACGTTCCAGTCGATGTCGATCGACCCGAGCTCGGTCTCGCAGATCGCCGATGCGATCATCCAGTCCGCGGAGCACCTCGACCAGGAGTTCGACGAGTCGCAGCAGGCCCTCGATCAGCAGTTCGAGCGCACGTACACCGGCATCCGCGAGGGCGAGCGCGATCTCCAGACCCGCGTGCTCACCGATTCGCCGGTCGCCGGCATCAACGACGGCATCAACGACGCGACCGACGGCGCGTACGATGCGACGCTGGCGACGCCGAACGGGCCGCCGCCGGGCAGCGAGCCGGACCCTGCACAAGCCGCCGCGCCCTGATAGGGTGACGCGTGGCCAGCCGCGTGGTGAAGGGGATCGGGACCGTCGTCGTCGCGCTCGCGATGCTCGGCGGCGGCTTCCTCGTATGCTGGAACGTGTTCGGGATGGGGCCGTACGGTGACTCGTGCCGGTTCGCGGTCGGCTGCCGGTCGTTCTACTGCCTGCATCACGCACAGCGTGGCAGCGCGCAGGTCACGGCGCCGGGTCGCTGCACCAAGGACTGCACGGAGGACAGCGAGTGCGGTACGGGCGCGGTCTGCGTGGTGCTGAGCGAGCGGGCGAAGGACGAGCTGCCTCCGTTCGGCAAGCCCGACAAGGCGTGCATGAAGGTGATCGAGCTGCCGCCCGACACGCGGCGATAAGTTCGCGTTAGGCTGAACACGTGGTCGCGCCCGCACCCCAAGCCTCGAGCTACCTGCCCGCCGAGCGGCCTCGCATCGCGGTCGCCGGCGACGGCACGCTCGCGGCGATCATCGAGTCCGCGCGCGTCACGATCGTCGAGCTGCCGAGCGGCGTCGAGCGCAGTGCGATCGGCACCGACAGCGACGCCAGTGCGACCGAGGCGGTCTGGGTCGGCACGCGGCTGCTCGTGCTGACCCGGTTCACCGCGCACAGCACCGTCGCGCTGATCGACCCGAGCGGACCGCGCACGATCTCGGAGATCCGGCTCGAGTCGCCGATGCGCATGTTCGCCGCGGTCGGTAACCATGCGCTCGTCGTCGGCGCGACCGGGACACTGTCAGCTGCCGTGCTCACCGCGGGCGAGTCGCAAGTCACGCCATATCAGTTCCCGACCCGCGCCGTGCCGGTCGCCGCCGGGACCGCGGCCGGCCAGTTCGTCGTCGGACTTCCGGGCTCGATCGAGGAGTGGGACCCGCAGAGCCGGATGCCGAAGCGGCGGCTCCGGCTGCCGCGCCCCGCCGTGATCACACACGTCGGGGGCAGTGACCGCGTCGTCTGGGTGACGACCCAGCAGGATCCGACGCGGATCGATGTCATCGCCCTGGTCAATCGCGGACAGCCGAAGGCGCACGATCTGCCGGAGCCGATCGCGCACATCTGCGGGCACCCGCGCAGCGACATCGTGCTGTGCGTCGGCGCAGACTCCGGCCGGCTGTATGCGGTCGATCTCGACGGCCGGACCCGGCTGCGCGTGCTCGGCATCGAGGGCATCGACCGCGTCGAGGCGATGGGACTCGTGATCGGTCGCACGTTCGCCGCGATCGCAGCGCAGGCGAAGCGCCCGCTCGCCGTGATCGCGCTGGATGGCCGGGAGACCGAAGCCACGCCCGAGCCCGTTGCAGCGGCGCGTCCGCCCGATCCGCCGGCCCCCCGATCGAGCCTGGTCGATCCCGAAGATCCCGACGACCCGCGCGGCGAACCGATGCCGCTCGGCTTTGCGACGGTCCCCGAGAAACGTGCGCCGGCCCCGGTCGCGAGCCCACCGCCGCCCGAGCCCGCCGCGCCCGCGTCGCTGTTTCGCCAGGCGACCTCGGACACCACGCGCAGCGTGGCGCCACCACCACCACCGGCGCTCGCGGCGGCACCTGGCGCAGCGCAGAACCTGTCGGAGAAGTTCTCCGCGTGGCGCGACCGGACGCGCCAGTCGCAACCGCGTGCGGAACGCGCCGCCGGCTTGCCGTGGACCGATCCGCGACCCTCGTGGCGCGACGACGCGGTCACGTGGGCGCGCGCGGTCGCAGCGGGCACGACGGATCGCGAGGCGCCGATCGCCGAGTCGCTCGAGCTGCTCGGCGCGCGACTCGAGCTGCCGGCGACTCTGTTGCCAGCACTCGTGCTGCTCTATGGCGCACACCTCGCGGGGGATCCTGGCGCCGCGCCGGTCGATGTCGCGCGCGTGCTCGGGCGGCGGTGGGACGAGGCGCTCGGCCGTGGGCTGCTCGCGTCGCGGGGATCGCGACGTTCGAGCGCTCGCGGATCCAGCTCGCGCCGGCGATCCAGCGCGCGCTCGACGAGCTTCCGGCACGGCACGGCACCGTGATCGGTGAGCCCGGGCAGCCCGCGTTGCTCGGGCCGTGTGTCGTCGTCGGGCGCACCGCTCGCGGAGCTCGCCGCGCGTCACCTCGCGCATGTCGGCGGCGCGATCCTGGTCGCCCACGACGATGCGGTGACGGGCGAGCTGTTCGCCGAGGCCCGCGCGCGCGGGGTCGTGCCGATGCTTCGCACCGCCGAGCCGCCGACCGCGCCGGACCTCGCGATCTACGTCGTGACCGACGAGCTGATCGCCGAACAGCTCGGGCTACCGCGCCTCGACTAACCCGCTGCGCCGACGACTTCGTCGCGCAGGTAGTCCTTCTTCTTGCCCGCGATCGCACACGCGACCTTGGCCGCACTCCAGCCTGCCGCCAGCGCGCCCTCGACGCCGAGCGCCGGTAGTACCTGCTCGCCAGTGAGCGTCAGGTTCTTCAGGCCGGTGATGTACGGCAGCGCGCCGAGCGCGGCGGTCTGCGGCAGCTGACCGCGCCACACCGGAGTCATCGCGAGCGGCAGGTTACGCGGCACGTCGTAGCTGCCACGGCCGCCGGGCACTTGCGGCGGCGTCGCTTCGAATGGCGAGTGGGCGAGCACGAGGTGGCGCTCGAAGAACGGCATGATCTCGCCGAGCCGCATCCACAGCCCCGCGCGCAGCGCGATGCATCGTGCGGCGAGGCGGTCGCCGTCGAGCGGCACGTCGGTCGGCAGGACCGTGGCGATCGTGGCGACCGTCCGGCCGGTATCGTCCGTGTCGCCGAGGTGGATCGAGAACGCCGCGTCGCCGACCGGCTCCTTGTCGGGCGCGCCAACCACCGCGACGCTGGGCGCCATGTGATCGGGCAGCCCGGCCTCGTCGAGCACGATGTTGAGCGTGTAGCGATAGCCGACCAGCGACACCGATTGCGCGAGCTCGGCGAGCCGCTTCGGCGCCTTCTTGCCGAGGAGCTCTGCGAGCTCGGCAGGCGGTCGACTCGACACGACCTGCCCGACGCCGAGCTCGTCCCCGTTCGACAGCGTGATGCTCGAGATCTTCCCCCAGGACACCCCGAGCTCGCTGACGCGGCCAGCGCGTACCTCGCCACCGGCGGTGGTCAGCTTCTCGGTCAGCACGTCACGGATCGCGTCGCCATCGCCGCGCAGCGACGTTGGACCGTGGCGCCAGGTGTCGACCGCGCGCGCGATCGCCGCCGGCGGTGGATCGGGATGGCGAAGCGCGATCGCCGCGAGGTGCCGCCACAGCGACGAGCCGGGTTGGTCCTTTGCCTCGGCCCACCATCGCGCGGCCTCGTCCTCGAGTCGTTCGGCGAGCTTGCTGATCTTGCCGCGCTCGAAGAAGCCGACCGCAGGAAACGCGTGCTCGCTCGACAGCATCGGATCCAGCTGGTGCGAGATCTCGCCGCTGGTCTCCCAGCGCTGGGCGCACGCCTTGCCAGCGGCGCCGAGCTCGCGCTCGAGCTCGCTGGCGATCCGATCGACGCCGAGGTCAATCCGCAGCTCCGGACCGACCAGCTGCGCGGCGATCTTGGGCTCGCGCAGCTTCCGTCGGAGTGCCATCTCGGCGTGCAGATCCTTGAGAACGCGCTCGCCCGCGCCGCCCGGCAGCGTCGGCCACGACGCCGGCTCGATCGGCAGCTTGTGCGGACCGAGCGTGTAGCGCACGGGGCGATCATCGCCGAGCACGAGCGTGCGCATGCCGCGGCGCTGGCACAAGGTCGCGCACACGAGCGCAGCGAGGTCGTCGCCGAGCACGACGAGATCGTACGAGTTACTCGGCACGGCCGCCCGTCACGCGTCGACCTTGGCACAGGAGCTGACCCGCCGCCAAGCTGCGGACCACCTCAGGCAGGAGGCGATGCTCCTCGCGCTGGATCCGTGCGTGCAGCGTGTGCGCGGTGTCGGCATCTTTGATCGCGACCGCGACCTGCGCGATGATCGGCCCGCCATCGAGCGACGCGTCGACGAAGTGGACGGTCACGCCCGACACCTTGACGCCATGCGCGAGCGCCTGACCCGGGGCGTCGACGCCGGGGAATGCCGGTAACAGCGACGGATGCGTGTTGACGATCCGCAGCGGGTACCGATCGACGAAGCGTGCGGTCAGCACGCGCATGAAGCCGGCCAGCACGACGGCCTCGACGCCGTGCCGCTCGAGCACCGCGAGCAGTCGATCCTCGAATACCTCGCGCCCGAGCCCGGCATGCGGCACGACCTCGGCGGGCACGCCGGCGCGCGCCGCGCGAGCGAGGGCAGGGACGTCGGGCTTGTTGGAGACCACGACCGTGATCGCGGCAGGTGCGAGCTGACCCGCCGCCTCGGCGTCGAGCAGCGCCTGGAGGTTGGTACCGCTGCCGGAGACCAGGACCGCGAACTTCATACCAGCCGGGAGGGCTCTCCTCCCGCCCGCGGCACGAGGGTCCCGACGATCCGGCCGTGCTCCGGCGCGAGCAGCGTGACCGCGCGATCGGCGTCCTCGGGCGCGACGACGATCGTCATCCCGAGCCCCATGTTGAACGTGCGGCGCATCTCGAGCTCGTCGACCCCAGCCTTCGCGATCAGGCGCATGATCGGCGGCACTTCCCAGGTCTTCGGATCGAGCGCGACGGCGAGCGTGTCGTCACCGAAGATCCGCGGCGGGTTCTCGACCAGGCCACCGCCGGTGATGTGGGCCGCGGCCTTCCACGGCACACCGGCGAGCGCGGCGATCGCGCGCGCGTAGATGAGGGTGGGACGGAGCAGCTCGTCAGCCACGCTCGCACCCGCGAGCTCGGACGGCCGTGCGTCGAGTGCGAGCCCGAGCGTCTCGAGCACGACCTTGCGCGCGAGCGAATGCCCGTTCGAGTGCAGACCAGCCGACGGCAACCCGATCACGAGATCGCCCGCGGCGAGGTTGCGGTACGGCCGGATGTTCGCGTGCTCGACCACGCCGACGCAGAACCCCGCGAGGTCGTAGTCGCCGCCGCGATAGAGGCCCGGCAGCTCCGCCGTCTCACCGCCGACCAGCGCGCACTTCGCCTGCCGGCAACCCTCCGCGATGCCGGCGATCACGCTGGCGGCGACGTCGACGTCGAGTGCGCCGGTCGCGTAGTAGTCGAGGAAGAACAGCGGCTCGGCGCCGGTCACCAGGACGTCGTTGACGCACATCGCCACCAGGTCGATGCCGATCGTGTCGTGCCGGCCGGCTGCGAGCGCGGTCTTCAGCTTGGTGCCGACCCCATCCGTCCCGCTGACCAGGATCGGCTCCTCGTAGCCCTTGGGGATCCGGCACAGCGCCGCAAACCCGCCGATGCCGCCCAGGACCTCGGGACGCAGGGTCGACTTCGCGAGGGGCTTGATCCGGTCGACCAGCGCGTTGCCAGCGTCGATGTCGACGCCTGCATCCTTGTAGGTGATCGCCATCGTCGCCCGTGTACCACGAAATCCAAACGTCTCTCGAGGGGTCCGTCCGGGGAGCGCGAGGGCCCAACAAATATCGTATGCTGTGGACGCGTGCCATCTGCCGCTGTACCGGTGATCGATGTCGTGGTCCCGGCGCGCAATCATGCCGCGAGCCTCGCGCCGTTGTTGCGCGAGCTGCCGCACCGCGCGCTGCGCTCGGTCGTGGTGATCGATCGTGGGTCGACCGATCGCACGGCGGAGATCGCGCGCGACGGTGGCGCGCTGGTGCTCCGCGAATCGCACGGCGGTTACGGTGCGGCGTGTCTGCGCGCGCAGGCGCACTTCTCGTCCCTCCCGCGCGTGCCCGACGTGATCGTGTTCATCCCGGCGGCTCGTCCCGCGGCGGCGAGCGCGCTGCCCGCGATGATCGGCCCGGTGCTCGAGCGTGGGGTGGAGCTGGTGCTCGGCGTCGAGCCCGGCCGCCGCCACCTCGGCGACAAGCTGGTGACCAGCCTGATCGGCACGGTCTATCGCCATCGCTGGTCGGGCGTCGGACCGGTGCGCGCGATCCGGTTCCCGGCGTTGATCGCGCTCGGCATGAGCGATCGCGGCGCGGGCTGGGATGTCGAGATGCTCGTGCGCGCGGTGAAGCTCGGCCTCACGTGCGACGAGGTCGTGCTCCCCGCACCGTTGGATGCGGGCTCGCGCAACTCGCTCGGGCGCGCCCTGCTGCATATCCTGCGACACTCGACGATGCGGTGACTGTGCGATGATGAACGGGTGAACGACGCGCTCGAGCGGTTCGCCCGTGACTTCGAAGCGGGGACGGTGTTGTTCGAGGAGGGGCAGCCGGGCGATTACATGTACGTCGTGCAGACGGGCGAGATCGAGATCCGCCGGCAGGTCGGCGAGACCGAGCGGGTGCTCGCGCTGCTGCCTCCCGGCGAGTTCTTCGGCGAGATGGCGATCCTGAACGGTCGCCCACGCTCCGCGACCGCGGTCGTGAAGACCACCTCGCGCCTGCTCGTGATCGAGGGCAAGACGTTCGAGGCGATGCTGCGCGCGCGGCCCGAGATCGCGATGCGCATCATCAAGTCACTCGCGACGCGACTCGAGAGCGCCAACCAGCACGTCGAGCTCCTGCTGCTGCCGACGCCCGACCACCGCGTCGTCCAGTGCTTGCGTCACCTCGCCGAGGAACAGATGCAGCTCGTGGGTACGCACTTCAACGCCGGCACCGCGATCCTCGTGCCCAAGCGGGTCGAGGACATCGCGAGCCGCGTCGGGCTCCCCGTGCACGAGGTGATCGACGTGGTCGACAGGCTACGCGCCGCGCGCCTCGTGCTGATGGCAGAGGACGCGGGCATCGAGGGCACCGGATTCATCGTCCCGGAGGTCGGGCGACTCCTCGAGTTCCTCGAGTTCTTGACCCTGAAGGATCGGTTCGGCGCTTAGGCCGCGGCTTCGCCGTCGCGGATCCCGCGGACCTTGCGGACCAGCTCGGGAAGCGCGTCGTTCTTGCCGTGGATGAGCGTCTCGATCTCGGGCGCCATCTGGAGCAGCTGCTGCTGCAGGTTCTGGCTGGTGGTACCGGTCAGCAGGGTCGCGATGATGGCGACCAGGAACGAGCCACCCCAGATTTCGCGAGTCGCCTCGGCGGGTGACGCCGCCTGGACGACCGTGAATCCCTCCGCCTCGAGTGCCCGCGCGATTTCCTCGCGCTCCGTGCTGATTTCATTGACGACAAGGATCGAAGACATCTGGAACCTCACGACCGGACGGGATCGTCCGCTAGCACCCTCAGATGAGGAGAATAAATAGCATTTTTCACTGTGGTGGATAGCAGATTTGGGCTCTCTCCCCAAGAGAAAGTCAGCGAGATTTGTGGCGCCGATCGCCATTTTCCCACGCTTTACTGGGGTTAGCCCCTCTGGTATCAAGCCACGTCATGGCCTGGTGGTCGCGCACGCAAGGGCTCGCAGCAGAGCCCAAAAAGTCTGTCCCCAAGGGGATTTGGATCAAGTGCGAGCGCTGCAACGCGACGCTGTACGAGGCGGATCTCGATGCCGCCGATCGGGTATGCACGACCTGCCAGCACCACTTCCGGATGTCCACCGAGGCCCGGATCGCGCACAGCATCGATCCCGGATCGTGGCAGGAGCACGACCGTGACCTCGAGAGCGGAGACCCGCTCGGGTTCCGGGTCGATAGCAAGAAGTACGTCGACCAGCTGAAGAGCGCGCTCAAGAAGGTCGGCACCGGCGACGAGTACCGCGCCGGGACCGCGGCCGTTGGCGGCATCCCCGTCGAGGTCGGCTTCTTCGTGTTCGAGTTCATGGGCGGCTCGATGGGCTCGGTCGTCGGCGAGAAGATCGCGCGCCAGTTCGAGCGCGCCGTGGCGTCCCGCCGGCCCGCGATCATGTTCTGTGCCTCGGGCGGCGCACGGATGCAGGAGGGCGTGCTGTCCCTCATGCAGATGGCGAAGACCTCGGCGGCGCGGTCGCGGATGCGCGAGGCGCGGGTGCCGTACATCTCGGTGCTGCTGCATCCCACCACCGGTGGCGTCGCGGCCTCGGTCGCGATGCTCGGTGACATCATCATCGCGGAGCCCGACGCGCTGATCGGCTTCGCCGGTCCCCGCGTGATCGAGCAGACCATCCGCCAGCAGCTACCTCCGGGCTTCCAGCGCAGCGAGTTCCTGCTCGAGCACGGCATGGTGGACATGGTGGTCGCGCGCAAGGATCTGAAGACCACGCTGGCGCGATCGCTGCGCTGGTTCGAGCGCGGTCGCGAGCCGGAGCGCCGCACCGGCCAGCTGTATGAGGGAGAAGCTGCGGATCTCACCGATCTGGCGGAGTGACGTGACGCCGTATGCGGACTTGCTCGCGCGGCTGCTGCCCGCGCGCAGGTTCGGCATGGTGCTCGGCACCGAGCGCGTGCGCGTCGTGCTCGATCGGCTCGGCAGCCCCGACCGCCGGATAGGTCCGGTGATCCAGATCGGAGGGACCAACGGCAAGGGCTCGGTCGTCGCGATGCTCGCCGCGCTGGTGCGGGCGGGCGGCACCCGCGTCGGCGCGTTCACGTCGCCGCACCTGTCGAGCCTGCGCGAGCGATTCGCGATCGACGGCGCTCCGATCGACGAGGACGCCCTGGTGGCGGCGGCGGATCGCGTGGTCGCCGCGGGCGGTGGTGACCTGACGTTCTTCGAGCAGCTGACCGCGATGGCCGCGGTCGCGTTCGCCGACGCACAGGTCGATGTCGCGTTGTTCGAGGTCGGGCTCGGCGGCCGGTTCGACGCGACGACGGCGATCGCCGCACGGATCGCGGTGGTCACCGGCGTCGCGATGGATCACGAGGCGATCCTCGGATCCACGCTCGAGGCGATCGCGCGCGAGAAGGCTGGCATCTTCAAGCGCGACCAGCGCGTCGTGATCGGCGCCTCCGGCGAGCCGGCGGCGGTGCCCCTGCTCGAGGCAGCCGCCCGGGCAGCGAAGGCCTCGCACATCACGGTGATCGGCGACGCCGCGGTCATCGCGGTCCCGCCACTCGCACTCCGCGGCGCGCACCAGCGGCGAAACGCGGCCGCCGCGCTCGCGGCCCTCGACGAGCTCGCCGCGTTCACGGACATCCGGATCGACGCCAACGCCCGGCGCGCGGCGCTCGCGCAGGTCGTTCATCCCGGGCGATTCGAGCGCATCGGTGACATCATCCTCGATGGTGCGCACAACCCGCACGGTGCCGCCGCGCTCGCGGACACGCTGCGCGAGCACGGGCTCCATCCGGCGCTGATCGTCGGCGTGTCGAATGACAAGGATGCGGTCGCGATCGCGCGCGAGCTCGCGCCGGTGGCGAGCCACGTGATCGCCACGCGTTACCAGCAGGATCGTGCGCTGGCGCCGGCGGCGCTCGCGGCGGCATTCCACACCGCGGGCCACGCGTTCGTCGAGCAGGCGCCCGATCTGGGGGCCGCGCTTGGCCGCGCGCGCGAGCTCGGCACCACGACGGTGATTGCGGGCTCGCTGTTCCTGGTCGGTGAGGCGCGCGTGCTGTTACTCGGCGCGCCAGCGGATCCCATCGTGGTCGGGGATCCGGCGCACGTCCGGTCCTAGACCCAATGCCGATCGGCTAGCGCCAACGCGCTGACCCGAACCCGGGGACGTTAGCCGTTAGCCGATCGGGCTCCGGGCTCCGGGGCCGGAGGC
>JBBJLY010000105.1:0-25939 GCA_037720695.1 Kofleriaceae bacterium
AACCTTTCGAGCGCGAGCGGCGCTCGATCTGGAAACGCGTCGCGCTCGCGAAGCGCGACGAGGTCCGGTCGAGCGCCGTCCTGCGGTACTACGGGATCGCGCTGGTCGCGATTCACTTGCTCACCCTGGTTTACTTCGCGCGCCACGATCTGCTGGTGCGCACCATCACCTCCGAGACCGCAGTCTGCTGGCCGTTTTTGCCAGGGTGCGAGGCCTGGCGGGCGCAGTCCGCGCGCTCGGTCGAGGCGTCGATGGTGGTGTATGGCGTGGTGGCCGCGCTCGCGATCGTGTGCTTCGCGCGCCGCGAGCACGTCGGCAAGGCGCTGATCGGCCTCGCGTGTCTCGATCTGATCAAGGCGGGGTGGGTGCTCCACGACTATCGCTTGATGGGCAACTACCACTACATGCCCTTCATTCTGACCACGGCGTACCTCGTGCTCCCCGCGGCAAAGGACGTCAGCCGGTACCTCGTGGTCGCATTCTATGTCTCGGCCGGCGTGCTGAAGCTCGACCGCGAGTGGTTGAGCGGCGCCGCACTGATCGCTCCGACCTGGCTCACCGGTCGATGGCTCGAGCTTGGCTGTGCGCTCGTTGTGGTGCTCGAGCTGGTCGTCAGCTTGGGTTTGCTGGTTCGCGCGCGGCTCGTGCGATGGGCCGCGCTGGTCGCGCTTGCGGGGTTTCACCTCTACTCGTGGCACGTCGTCGGATTCTTCTACCCGCTCGTGATGTTCGCGTTGCTCGCGATCTTCCCGCTCGCGTGGTGGGTCCGGCCAGCGCCTGGGGCCGAGCCTGGGATCGGGCCCGAGTCGCTCGCCGCGCGCCTGGTGGGCGGGAAGGCGGGCTGGAGCGTCTACGCGATGCTGTCGGTGTATGGCGTGGCGCAGCTCGCGCCCGCGATGTTTCCGGGGGACACCGCGATCACTGGGGAGGGTCGGATGTTCTCGCTCAACATGATGGACGCGCGCGTGACCTGCGACCATTTCTCGGTCGCGCGTCTGCCCAACGGCTCGTGGCGCGAAGTCTCGGACCTGCATCCTCGCGTCGGGGTGCGCATTCAATGCGATCCGATTCGTTACGTCAGTTTGGTTCGCGAAGCGTGCGAGCACGCGACCACCGTCTCGACGTACCTGACCGCTCGGCGGACCACCGACGCCAGCTACCAGCCGGTGTTTGCGGTCGACGACGCCTGTGGGCTGCAATTCGCAGTGTTTTCACACAATTCGTGGATTGGAGCGCACCCGTGATGCGCGGTCTCGCACTCGCTGGAGCGTGGACCACCGTGGTGGTCGCGACGATCCTCATGGTGTATCCGGAGCTCTTGCATGGCGGCACCCGCGCGTCGCCGTTCGCCCGCGCACTCCATCCGATCACCCGGCTACCGATTCACGGCCCGGCCTTTGTGGAGGCCGCGGCGCTCACGCCAACGAGCTTCCAATCCCGCGGCACGCCCGAGCATCGTGGGGTTGCAAACAGCTCGATCGATGCCGAGGGCTTGCTGCTTGCCTTCGAGCACCGGGGCGAGAACGTCGGGATTCACGATGCGAGCAAGGCGAGCCCGGCGGTCGATGCCTCCGGGATCTACGTCGGGTTCGATACCGGTCGGATCGTCGCGTTCGATCATCAGGGCAACCGGCGCTGGCAGTTTGCGGTGGCGCAGGCAACCCGCGGGGTCCACGCCACGGCCGCGCTCGATGGCGAGCGGCTCTACCTCGGGGCCTACAACGGCACGCTCTACGCGCTGGACAAGCGCACCGGGGCGGTGGCGTGGGTCGTGAGGTTGGGGGATACGATCGGCTCCTCGGTGACGATCGTGGACGACGCGCTGTACGTCGCGGTCGAGACGTTCGCACCGCCCGATGGATTCGTCGCCAAGCTCGATCGCCGCACGGGGCGAGTCCGCTGGTTGTCGGGCTGGCTCGGCGAGCAAGCGCACTCGACTCCGACCGTCGATCGCGCGAACGGCCTCGTGTTCGTCGGAGCCAACAACCGCACCGTGCGTGCGCTATCCGTGGTCGATGGCACGACCCGCTGGCAGATCACCACCGATGGCGCGGTGAAGGGGACCCTCGCGCTCACGGCAGGGGTGCTCTATTTCGGTACGATGGGGGGGACGCTACACGCGGTCGAGGCGACCACAGGAACGATCCGATGGCGGCGACCGCTCGGCGGGCGCACCCGGAGCAGCGCGACCATCGTTCCAACCAGCGGTCGGGATTCCCAGCTCGTGGTGATCGGCGCGGACGATGGCAGCCTGACCGCATTTGAACCGATCCGTGGCGAGGTGCGATGGTCACTCGCCACCAGCCATCGGCCGTACCCTGGCAGCGCGACGGCGGTACGCGATCCAGTCCGCGGCTGGTTGGTGCTCGCGCCGTGTGCGGCCAAGACGCTGTGCGCGATCGAGGCGGGGACCGGCGCGGTGGTCCGGCGGTTCGCGCTCGAAGCAGATCTCACGGGCGCGGCGACCGTGTGGGATCGCTCGGTCTACCTGGTGTCCGATCGCGGAGGCGGGCTGGCGAGGCTTGCGCCGCGAACGTTCGCAGCGCCGTGATGGTGTTCGGGATCGGGGCTAGCTGGTCGGCTTGCGCGCGGGGTGCTTGCGGCCGGTCTTGTGCTTCGACTTCTTCGCCTTGCCGCCGCGGCTCGGGCCCGAGTAGTCAGTCCACCGGAAGCTGGGCTCACCCGGCGCGCGGTAGTCGACGTGGATGAACTGGCTGCGCAGATAGATGCCGAGCCCCATGCCGCCCTGGTCGAGCGTCTTCGCGTAGTCGTAGGCCTCACGGATCGAGATGTCTTTGATCCGGAAGTCGCCAGCCGACGCGTGGAAATGGCGGCTGGAGCTGCGCTCGATCCGGAACCCGGAGACCAGCTGGATCTGCTTGCCGCCGAAGTGGTCCTGCATCCGCGACATCTGCTCGTAGAGCTCGGGGCGGACCGCCCGGATCTTGCCGCTGCGCAGGCAGCGCCAGATCTCGTCGAGCTGGCCCAGGCTGGCGTCGTCGAACGAGCCGTCCGGCTTGTAGATGTTGACCTTGATCTCCTCGCCCGTGTTCTCGGCGCGGACCCACAGGTTGCCGGACGGGCGCTCGAGCGGCTCGGTCCGCAGCGAATCCTTCGGGGCGTTGGCGCCCGAGAATCCTGACTGGCGCTTGTTCGAGCGCTTCGACTTCGAGGAGCTCGACTTCTTGCCGCGGGCGTCGGCGTCGGGTGCGACGAGTCCGCCGGCCAGCAGGCCTGCGACGAGAATGACGACGATTCGGCGCATGGGGGAAGAGGCTAGGCCGGCCTGGCGACCGACTCAAGGAACCGAGCGCACAATGGACACGGTGGGAAATAATCGTAGGCTAGCCTGCAATTGAACACTGAACACTAGTCCACCGGTGGACCGGCGAGCTTCGGGAGTGCGACGCCCGGCAGCGGGACGTGGAGCAGCTCGATCCCGATCTGCTTCGCGATCTCGAAGATGCGCTCGTCGCGATAGAACTCGCCGAAGCAGATCCGGACCACGCCAGCGTTCGCGAGCTGTTTGAAGCAGATCCAGCACGGGCTCGCGGTGACGTAGTTGGTGGCGCCATCGATCATGACGCCGTTGCGCGCCGCCTGGATGATCGCGTTGGCCTCCGCGTGGATGGTGGCAACGCAGTGGTCGTCCTCCATCATGTGCCCGACGTCGGAGCAGTGGGGCATCCCGCGGATCGAGCCGTTGTAGCCGCTCGACAGGATGGTCCGGTTGCGGACCAGCACGCTGCCGACGTACTTGCGCGGGCAGGTCGATCGCGTGGCGACCACCTGCGCGATGCTCATGAAGTAGTCGTCCCACGATGCGCGCGGTCGAATGTCCTCGGCCATGCGCGCATCGTACGCCGCACGCTGGCGCGAAGTACGCCCGGGGCGCTGCCTGACCGGGATCTCCTGCGCTATGGTCCGCGCCCATGTCGGGGCAGGCGTCCAAGGCGAAGTACAAAGACACCGTCATCCTCCCGGAAACTCCGTTTCCGATGCGTGGTGACCTGGCGACGCGCGAGCCACAGCTGCTCGCCAGCTGGGAGGACAGCAAGCTCTACGAGCGCATCCAGACCGCGCGCGCGGGAGCGCCGCTGTTCGTGCTGCACGATGGGCCGCCGTACTCGAACGGCAGCATTCATTACGGCCACATCCTCAACAAGATCCTGAAGGACATCGTCGTCAAGTCGCGCACGATGGCCGGCTTCCGCGCCCCATACGTCCCGGGCTGGGACACCCACGGCCTGCCGATCGAGCTCGCCGTCGAGCGCGAGATCGGCGCCGCCGAGCGCCCGAACCTGTCAGCTGCGGACGTCCGCCGGCGGTGCCGGGAGTTCGCGCTCCGCTGGGTCGACACCCAGCGCACCGAGTTCAAGCGGCTCGGCGTGTTCGGCGACTGGGAGCACCCGTACCTGACGCTCGATCCGACGTACGAGGCGGCGATCGCGCGTGCGCTGGCAAAGTTCACCCGCGATGGCTTCCTCTACCGCGGCAACAAGCCGGTGCAGTGGTGCCCGCGCGACCAGACCGCGCTCGCGGTCGCCGAGATCGAGTTCGAGGATCACACCTCGCCTTCGATCTATGTCCGGATGCCGATCGTCGAGCCCGTGCTCGCCGGCAAGCTGTCGCCGCAGCTCCAGGGCAAGCGGCTCGCGCTCGTGATCTGGACGACCACCCCGTGGACGCTGCCGGCCAACCTCGCGATCGTCGCGCATCCCGGCTTCACCTATGTCGCGCTGCCGAGCCCGCGCGATCCGAAGGAGTACCTGATCGTCGCGAAGGATCTGCTGGAGTCGTTTGCGGCCGCGATCGGCGGCTGCGACACCACCGGCGCGATCGAGATCCCGCCGGCGCAGATGGCCGTGCTCGAGGGCGCGCGCTATCAGCATCCATTCATCCTGCGGCCGATCCGCGACGCCGACTTCCGGCTGTACTTCGCGGACTACGTGACCGCGGACACTGGCACCGGCCTCGTCCACACGGCGCCGGGCCACGGCGCCGACGACTACAAGACGGGCATCGCGCACGGGCTGCCGGCGTACGCGCCACTCGATGATCGCGCGCGCTATGTCGCGGGGGTCGTGCTCGACACGCCGGGCCGCCAGATCGTCCTCTCGGGTAAGTCCACCGACGAGGCCAACCCGATCATCGTCCAGCACCTGGCGGATACCG
Organism: Kofleriaceae bacterium; assembly: GCA_037720695.1. Lineage (GTDB taxonomy): Bacteria > Myxococcota_A > Polyangia > Haliangiales > Haliangiaceae > JABFXX01. Next base: position 5,176 of record JBBJLY010000105.1, read on the forward strand.
GGTTCCTGCTCAACCAGCCCGGCGAGACCATCCGCCACAGCTACCCACACTGCTGGCGCTGCCACGGACCGATCGTGTTCCGCGCCACGCCGCAGTGGTTCCTCGCGATGGATCACGAGCAGCTGCGCACGCGCGCGCTCGCCGAGATTGACGAGACCACGTGGGTCCCGCCGTGGGGCCACGACCGGATCCACGCGATGATCGCCAATCGCCCCGACTGGGTGCTGTCGCGGCAGCGCCTGTGGGGCACGCCGATCCCGACGTTCTACTGCGGCACGTGCAAGACCCCGCACGCGAGCGCAGACACCATGGATCACGTCGCCACGATCTTCGAGCTCGAGGGCGCCGACGCATGGTGGACCCGCGAGGTCGTCGATCTGCTGCCCCCCGGCACCAAGTGCGGGGGCTGCGGCGAGCCCGGCGCGCAATTCGAACGCGAGAAGGACATCGTCGACGTCTGGTTCGAGTCCGGCGTGTCGTGGCTCGCGATGGAAGCGCGCGCTCGCGATGGCGCCGACTACCGCCACATTGATCTGTACCTCGAGGGCTCCGACCAGCACCGCGGCTGGTTCCCTCCTCGTTGCTCGCGGCCGTCGGCGTCAAGAGCGACGCCCGTACCGCCAGGTGATCACGCACGGCTTCGTGCTCGACGAGTTCGGCCGCCCGTACTCGAAGAGCCGGCTCGAGCGCGAGAAGGCCGAGCGCGCGTCGCTCGACCAGCAGCTGAAGGCGCTGCCCAAGGGCGGCCGCGCGCGCACGGAGCTCGAGAAGCAGCTGAAGGCGCTGAAGGTCGCCGAGTACATCGAGCCCGACACCGTGATCCAGAAGAACGGGGCGGAGATGTTCCGGCTGTGGGTCGCCGCCTCCGAGTTTCGCAGCGACATGGGCTACTCGCAGACCATCCTCGACGGACTCTCCGAGTGGTATCGCAAGCTCCGCAACACCGCGCGCTTCCTGCTCGGCAACCTGAAGGGGTTCTCGCCGGATCTCGCTGGTCGCGAGCTGGTCACGCTCGGCATCGACCGCTACCTGCTCGCCCGGCTGGACGAGGTCGTCGTGCGGGCGCGCAAGGCGTACGAGCTGTACGAGCTGCACGTCGTCCATCGCCTGCTGGTCGAGCTGGTCAGCGTCGAGGTCTCGGCGCTGTACTCGGACGTCGCAAAGGACCGCCTGTACTCCGACGCGGTCGGTTCGCCATCGCGGCTCGCCGCTCAGGTCGTGCTCTACGAATGCCTGCGCGCGATCACCACGCTGGCCGCGCCGATCCTCGCGTTCACCGCGGAGGACATCTGGGCGCACATGCCGCGGCGCAATGGCGATCCGGACTCGGTGCACCTCGCGGTGTTTCCGGATCTCCACGACGCGAGCAAGGGCGCCGATGTGATCGCGGACTTCGCAGTGCTGCTGTCGTGGCGCGAGCGTGTGACCAAGGCGCTCGAGCCGTTCCGCGCGGCCAAGCACAAGTCGGTCGACGCCCGGATCACGCTCTCACCGGCAACGTCCGAGCGACCGATCATGATGAAGTACGCCGCCGAGCTGGCAGATCTGTTCATCGTCTCGGATGTCGTGCTTGGCAACGGGACCGACGGTACGGTCGAGATCGCGGAGCACCCCGGGCTGAAGTGCGAGCGCTGCTGGAAGCACTTCGATACGCTCGCTGCCGAGCCGAATGATGTCTGCGAGCGGTGTGCGAGCGCGCTCGCAGGGAGGATCGCCTGATGGCTGAGAACATCGAACCCAAGGACGCTCCTGACGTCCAGCCGTTACCGGCCGATCAGGCCAAGCTCGACGCCGCAAAGTGGAAGCTGTTCGCGATCGTCTCGATCCTGGCCCTGGTGGCCGATCAGGCGACCAAGATCTGGGCGCGCTCCGCGCTCGAGACCCGGCGCATGGCCGCCCCGATCGACGCCGCGTGCAGCATCCCGGACGACATCATCTCGGGTGTCTGCCAGGGCGTCTCCGAGCCGGTGATCTCGAGCTTCTGGCACTGGAAGCTGTCGATGAACCTCGGGTCGGCGTTCGGCCTGTTCTCGAGTCAGGGCAGCCTGGGCCGGATCTTCCTATCGATCGTCGGCGTGGTCGCGGTGGGCGGCATGTTCTGGATGCTGCGCAAGGCACGCCCCGATCAGAAGGTCCTGCACTGGGCGCTCGCGCTGGTCTGCGGCGGCGCGATCGGCAACCTGATCGACCGCATCTACTACGGCGCGGTCACCGACTTCATCCTGTGGCACGTCGGCGACTACAACCCGCGCGTCGATCGCTGGAAGCACGAATGGCCGGTGTTCAACATCGCCGACATCGTGCTCGTCGTCGGTGTCGGCCTGATGTTCATCGACATCCAGAAGGAGGGGAAGCGCGACAAGGCCCGCAAGCAGGCGCGGCAGGAGCGGGCAAAGAAGCAGGGGCTCGTGAAGGATCTGCGCGCGGACTGAGCCGGGAATTTTCGCGCACGCGCCGCGGTCCGGACCGCGATGCCGTCGAGAAACTCCAGGCGTGCCTTCGTGATCTATGCCGCGATGCTGATCGCCACGCTCGTGCTCGACCAGCGCAGCAAGGCGTGGGCGAGCGGGCTACCGACCGATCCAGCGGGCTGCGCGGTCAGCGAGCTCGCGGCGCAGCGGTGTCACGGCGTGCCGCAGCCGGCGATCGCCGGCGTCATGGAGTGGCAGCTCGCGATGAACGATGGCGTGGCGTTCTCGACGTTTCGCGGCAAGGCGATCGTGCTCTCGCTACTGGCGATGGCCGCGCTCGTGATGCTCGGCGTGATGGCCGCACGGACGGCGCCCGAGCAGCGGATGAAGCGCGTCGCGCTCGCGATGATCGCGGGCGGTGCGCTCGGTAACCTGGTGGATCGGTTGCGGGAAGGTGCGGTCATCGACTTCGTGCGACTACGTGCGGGTGATCACGTGTGGCCGATCTTCAACGTCGCCGACGTCGCGCTGGTGGTGGGCGTCGGCCTGCTGGTACTCGAAACTGCACTCGCCCGCAGGCGACCCGCTACACTGCGGACATGAAGGCCTGCCTGGTCGTGCTGCTCGCCGGCTGTTCCGCGACGGCGGAGGACTATCCGATCGCACCCGGCGGCTACGGCAGCAGCAATGGCGTCCCGGGACCTGACGCGATGCTCGATGCGGATCCGAACGGGCTGTCGGGGCGCGTCTGCGCGATGCAAGATCTCCGGACTTTCGCGCCCTGCGCGACCGGCGGCCTGCTCGGCGTGACCGTGACGCTCGGCGGCAGCACCACAGTCACCGGCGATGACGGCTCGTTCTCGATGATCATGCCGACCGGGTCGAACCTCGTGTGGCGCGTCTCGGGAGCACCGCTCGTGCCTTCCGTGGTCCCGTACTCCGCGTCGACCTTGCTGCCGGCGGTCGACATCGAGACCTACAACAATCTGCTGAACGCGAATGGCCGTTCGCTGACAAGCGGGCAGGGCTCGATCGTCGCGCGCATCGTCCAGCTCGGTCAGCCCGCTGTCGGGGTCACGGCGACCACGGACGCGGTGTTCGAGACCCTGTATGACGGCGCGAACGCGACGACCTGGGATCAGGATATCGAGGGTACCGGCGCGCGCGGTGTGGCGTGGCTGACCGGTGTGCCCATCGGCGCGGCCACGCTCGAGGTTACCCCGGTGGTCGGAACACCCACGAATCACGTACACCTCGTCGAGGATCTCGCGATCACGTTTCCCACGATCGAAATTCCCTGAGCGCGCAGGCGCACACGCTCCCACGCGAGCAACGCGCGGGCCTCGCGCCCGAGCGGTGGTCACGAACTTGCTAGCTCAAGGGTCAAGATGAAGATCCTGGCCTTGTCCCTGTGCGTGCTCGGCGGCTGTACCGATCAGGCTGCCGATGACTATCCGGTCGCGATCGGTGACCAGAACGTACCGACCCAGAACGGCGCGAGCGACGCCACCATGCTGCGCGGTCGCGTGTGCATGAGCGACAGCATGATCGATCTGGGCAATTGTTCGGACACCGGCGCCGGTGGGCTGCAGGTCGCGGTCGGCGGCAATACCGCGACGACGCACCCCGACGGCAGCTTCGCGATCGATCGGCCGACCGGTTCGCTGCTCCAGTTCACCGTGTCCGGCAACGGCGTGGTGCCTACGACGACGCCGTTCTCGGCTGCATCGACGATCCCGGTGATCAGCGCGGACGTCTACGCGCGCACGCTGACCTCGAACGGGATCGAGTTGCCCGATGGCGTCGGCCTGATCCGCGGCAGCGTGGTGCGTGACGGCAATCCCCTCACCGGCGTCACCGTGAGCTCGGCGCCGATCGCGTCGTTCGATCCGTTCTTCGACGCAGATCCCGAAGGCTACTCGATCGACGGCACCGGCTCGCGCGGCGTGTTCTTCGTGCCCGGCGTGACGTCTGGTTCGGCGAACCTCACGCTCAACGACTCGGTCGGTGGTTCGACGCTGGTCAACGGCATCTCGGTGATCAACGGTGGTGTCACGATCCTCGACTCTGTCCCGCTGCCCTGACTCAGGCGCGCAAGCGCGCGAGCGCGGCGACCCAGCCGGCGACCTTGGTCTCGGTCTCGGCAAGCTCGGCCGCAGGATCGGAATCCGCGACGATTCCGCCACCGACGTGGATCCGGAGCTCGTCGCGTGCGATCACGCCGATCCGGATCCCGATCGCGAGATCGAGCGTGCCGGGCCCGAACATCCCGAGCGCTCCGCAGTACGGCCCGCGTCGCACCGGCTCGAGCTCGTCGATCAGTTGCATCGCACGCACCTTCGGGGCGCCGGTGATCGAGCCGCCCGGGAACGTGGCGCGCAGCAGCTGTGCGTACCCGACCTCGGGCAGGAGCCGCGCGCTGACCCGCGAGACCTTGTGATAGAGGTTTGGTAGCTCGACGACGTAGCCGAGGTCGTCGACGACCACGCTGCCGGTCTCCGCAATGCGCCCGAGATCGTTGCGCTCGAGGTCGACGATCATCAGGTGCTCGGCGGCGTCCTTCTCCGACGCCGCGAGATCGGCCGCGCCCGTTGGACCGCGCGGACGCGTGCCCTTGATCGGCCGGGTCTCGATCCGCTCGCCGACCAGCGCGAGGAATCGCTCGGGCGACCCGGAGATCAGCGTCACACCGTCGGCCTCGATCAGCGCGCCATACGGCGCGGGCGCGGTCGCGAGCAGCGCCTGGTACACAGCGAGCGCATCACCGGGTGCACCGATGCGCGCGACGTGACGGCGCGCGAGGTTGACCTGATAGACATCGCCTGCCGCGAGGTAGTCGCGGATCCGCTCGACCCGCGCGATGTGATGCGCGCCGTCGTCGTCGGCGACCAGCGGGCCGAAGCTTGGCGGGACGACCGGGATCGCGAAGCACGCGAGCAGCTCCTCGAGGCGCACGCGCGTCGCGGCATCCGTCCCCAGGATCTCGAGCTCACCATCGTCGCGCGCCCGTCCGACCGCCCCGTAGGCGGCGAGCCACAGGTCCGGCGTGTCGTGCCCGCGCAGGGGACCGCCCGGCAGCTTCTCGATCACACGCGCGAGGTCGTAGCCGAGGTAGCCGATCACGCGCGGCTCGGGCGGCCCCGTCGAAGGCGCGAGCGAGCATCCGTGGGTGGTGAGGAACGTCTCGGCGGCGGCGATTGGATCGCCGGTGAACCGCCGCGCGGGGCGGCCCTCGCGATCGAGCTCGACGAGCGAGTGGCCGTTCGCGATCAGGGTCGCGATCGGCTCCGCGGCGACGAACGACCATCGCCCGAGTCCGTCGTCGTCACGCCCGGAGTGCAGCACCACGCGACCGCGACATCCGGCGAGCCGCGCGGCCGCCTCGAGCGCGCGCATCAGATCTCGTCGTCGTCGAACCCTGCCGCGAACGCGGCGACCTCGGGATCGATCTCGGGCATCGCAGGTTCCTCGGGGACCACGACGACCGGAGGGGGCGGCGGGTCGACCGCGGCGACGACGGCCGGCGGTGCGGCGGCCGGCTCGACGAGCACGATGCCTTCGCCCGTGCACTCGATGCAGGTCAGGCCGAGGGGGCCGCCCTTGGCCGGCACGACGGCGCGTGGGATCACGCGGCCGATCCAGCCCGCGAGCCGCTCGGCGTCGACGAACACCAGCCCTTGGGGAGGCAGCTTGACCCGCACGAGCGGGCGCTGGAGCCGGAGCGCGAGCGCGCCGTCGCCGCGAAACTGCACGACGTGGAGCTTGCCGCGCAGGCCCGGCACGTTGCCGTTCTCCCACCGCAACGTCGACTCGAAGGCGAACACCAGATCTTCGCGCAGATACAGGATGTCATCGTCGAGCTCGACCGCGAGGAACACCTGCGGCTGTGCTTGCTGGGCAGGGGTCGCGATCAGGTAGCCCTTGCCGGTCACGGCATGGAGCGGCGAGCCGCCTTGATCGAAGCGCTCCTCGATCTGGTGGCCGCGCGAGCGCCGCATCGCGATCTCGAACGTCAGGTCGCCGCCAGTCACGTGCACGCCATCGAGCCGGGTGAACATCCGCTCGTCGACGCGGATGATCAGCGCGCCACCCGGCGTGATCTCGAACGCATCGTTGCCTTCGTCGGGGCGGATCAGCTCCTCGGTCGCGAGCTCGGACAGCGGGCGCGGCGGCAGCCCGCCGGCCAGCGTTCGAGTCGCGCCGATCGAAGCTGGCAACGCAGCGGCGACCGCCATCGACACCATCGATTGACCGTCGATCGGTGCAGGCGCCGGATCGGCCTTCGGGATCACGAACTGCATCGAGTCAGAGACCCGCTCGGGCCGGCGGCTCGTGATCGCGATCTCCTCGACCTTCTGGAACGGCGCCGAGTCCGACGCGACCAGCGTGATCTCCGGCGACGACACGATGCCGGTGCCGAGCCCATTCCCAGCGGCCGAAACAGTGTCGGGCGGATCGACGTCAGCCGTCGTGCGCGGCCGGGTCGGCGGCGCGCTTGGTGGCCGCGTGCGGGGTTCGGGCGCCTCGGCGGGCGGTGCGCCGATGACGGGCAGCGGACCACTCGGCGTACGCCCGAGCTGGGCGTGGATGACGTCGCGCTCGGCGGACGTCAGGTTGATCTCGATCTCGGTCGCGAGATCGTTCTGACCCGCGAGCAGGAACGAGCGGTACGCCTCGGCGTAGCGGCCGGCGCGTGCGTAGGCGAGCCCGAGATAGCTCACCGCGCGGCCCTGGCTGGGATCGAGCGCGCGACTTGCCTCGAGCGACTCGATCGCGGCCTCGGCATCGTTCAGCTTGAGATACACGAGGCCGAGGTTCAGTCGGTGCGACGCGTCGGCTGGCGCCTTCTCGACCAGCGCTTCATAGATCGGCCGCGCCTCGGCGAACTGGTTGCCGCGGAAATACGACAGCCCGAGCAACGCCAGCACGCGCGGGCTGTCGGGCTCCATCTCGAGCGCGCCCATGAACGCGCGCTGGGCGAGGTCGAGCTTGCCCTGCTTGAGCAGGTCGCTGCCGCGCACGATCGCCTGGTCCAGGGCTTCGCGGCCGGGCGCGGGAGTCACCACGAAGCAATTGAACCGCAAAGGCTGCCTGCTGTCACGGACCGGCGGAGACGAAACGTTCGACGGTGAGCGCGCCCGCGGCGTCGACGGTGACAGTCACCGCGCCGTCTCGATCGGTGCGCGCGATGTCTGCGCCCACGGCTTGCCAGCGCGCGACGACCTCGGCAGCTGGAAAGCCGAACGCGTTCGCGCGGCCACACGAGATCACGGCGAGCGCGGGGCGCGTGGCGTCGACCAAGCCGGGTGACGACGACGTCCGGCTGCCGTGGTGTGGGACCTTGACGACATCGACGCGCCCGAGCCCCGCGGCGACCAGCTCGGCCTCGCCTTCGAGCTCGAGATCCCCGGTGAACAGGATCGCGCGGCCGCGATAGCGCAGCTCGACCACGAGCGAGTTGTCGTTCACGGTGCGTACCGGATCGGCGGCCAGCTGCACCGGCGCGGCCTGCGTCGCGTGATAGCGCGGCGCCCAGGTCACCAGCTCGATCTCCCCCGCGATGCTCGTGCCGAGCGGCGGATACACCAGCTTGGTCCCGCGCGCAGCGAGCGTGGCGGCGAGCACGCGAAACGATCCGGCGACCGCCTCGTCGGGCGCCGACCACAGCTCGCCGATCGGCACGTCGAGCGCGAGCAGCCCGAGGTAGTGATCGGGATGCGGGTGCGAGACGATCGCGACATCGATCCGGCGGTGGCCGTAGGCGGCGAGCACGCGGCGGATCGCCTTGCCGGGTGCGCTGCCGGCCGCGGGATCGGTGCCGGGGATCCCGCCCGCATCGACCAGCCACACGCGACCATCAGGCAGCTCGATCAGCGCCGCGTCGCCTTGCCCGACGTCGACGAACGTCACGCGGAGCGCGCCGTCGGGTGGCGGCGTCCTCGCCTGGGACCATGCGACGCACAGCCCCAGCCACGCGATCAGATCGACGCGCGTCCGATGGGCGCGCGCGGCCAGCCCGATCGACAGCGCGACGACGACGACCAGCGAGCTGGTGCCGACGAGCGCGACGTGACCCATCGGCATGCCACCCGCGAGCGCGCCGGCGATCCGATCGACCAGCGCGACGAGCCAGCTCGCGATCGCGATCGGCGGATCCCATCCGATCGCGACGCCGGCCAGTCCAAGTGGCAACGCGACGAGCTCGAGGATCGGCGTCAACACGAGGTTGCCGACGAGGCCGCCAGGCGTGATCTGCTGGAAGTGATACGCGGTGATCGGCGCGGTCGTGATCGTGACCCACAGGGTCGCGGTGATGCCGCGGGTGACATACCCGCGCAGACCGCGGCGATCGGGTCGCGCGGGGAGCAGCGCGAGCGTCAGCGCGGCGACGAAGGACAGCTGGAAGCCGGGATCGAGCAGGTCACCGGGGCGCCACGCGAGGATCGCGATCGCGGCGACGCCGATCGCGTCGACGATCCGGATCGGGCGATCCAGCATCGCGGCGATCAGCACGAGCGTGATCGCGATCAGCGCGCGCAGCGTCGCGAGCTGCGCGCCGGTGACCAGCGTGTATGCGATCGCGATCGCGAGCGCAGGCGGTGCGGCCCAGCGCGCGGGCTGCACACGGCCGCCCCACGGCGACGCCGCGACCAGCCGGCGGAGCAGCGCGAACGCGAGGCCGGCGACGACGGCGAGGTGGAGCCCGCTGACCGACAGCACGTGAAAGATGCCGACCGCGCGCCACCGGGTGTCGAGCTCGGGCGGAACGGCGGCGCGATCGCCGGTGACGATGCCGCGCAGCGCTGCGCGTGCGTCAGGTGCACCGCCGGCCTCGTCGATCCTGCGCGCCCACGTCGCCTGGACCCCGGCCGACCATCGCCACACGCGGTCGAGCGCCCCCGGGTCGTCGGCGAGGCGCTCGATCCGCTTCGCGGTCAGCTCGAGCCCGGCGCCGCGCGTGCGGATCAGGGCCTCGCGATCGGGCTGCGCCGGTCCACGGGCTTGCCGCGGCGTCACCAGCCGGCCGGTCACCGCGACGCGTTCGCCGGCCTGCACCGGCTCGTCGGTCCAGATCCAGATCGCGGCGGTGTCGGTCCGAAGCAGCGCACCCGTGCCATACGCGGTGCGCAGGGCAGGGCCCGCGATCGTGCCGGCGATCCGGTCGGGATCGCGATCGTCCGCGACCGTGTCCGGCGGTGCAGTCACCGGGGAGAGCGTGCCGTGGGCCAGCCCGGCCGCGAGCGCGGCACCGAGCAGCAGCGGTGGGCGCCGGAGACCGGCGAGCGCGAGGAGCCCGGCGGCGAGCCACCACGCCTCGGCGCCGATCCATCCCGCCAGCCATCCCGCCAGCCATCCCGCCAGCCCGATGCCGATCGCGAGCGCGATCGCGACCGGGAGCGGATGGGGACGCAGTGCCATGGAGCGGCCTCGAACCGAGCTCCCCGCGGTTGCGAACAAAGTGGTCGGTGGATGGGCGTGACGACCACATCCCGCCGAAGTGAGCGGGATGAAAAACCTTGTGGCGTGGCGGCTTGCTGTCGGAACAGTCGCGGTTCTACGATTTCTCGCCATGTCACCGTCGGCCGTGCGCCTCCTCCTGTTCGCGTCGCTCTGCGTACCGGGCGCGAGCATCGCGGGCCCGGTCACCGGCAAGCTCGAGCTGCCACCGCCACCCGAGCGCGGCCCGCTCGTCAACAAGGGCTTCCTCGAGCGTACCGAGAACCCGATCGCGCCGATCAAGCCGGTCGCGGTGCTGCCGTACATCGTGGTCGTGCTCGAGGGCGGCGCCCGGCCCGAGGTCGCGGGGGTCGTGACCTGGGAGCTCGCCGGGGAGTCGTTCGCGCGCCCGGTGTTCGCCGCCGCCACCGGTGCCGAGATCGTGATCCGCAACGTGTCGCGGACCCCGCGCACGCTGTTCGCGGCCGAGGACCCGAAGCTGATCCAGGGCGGCCCGATCAACCCGACTGGCCCGAAGTCGCTCCGCGTCGCCGAGCCCAAGGTCTACACGATCCAGGACAAGGTCTCACCGTTCCTGCGCGGCAAGCTCGTGATCGTGCCGACCAAGCACATCGCGTATCCCGACGCGAAGGGCCACTTCGAGTTCACCGACGTGCCCGAGGGCAGCTACAAGCTGCGCGTGTTCTACAAGGACAACTGGATCGATCGTCCCGATGACACCGTCACGGTCGGTGCCAAGGGCAAGGTCGAGGTGCCCAGCGTGAAGATCCCTGCGGGCTTCCCGCTGAAGCGGTGAACGAGGAAACGAGGCGCACAGGTGTTCTGGTCCAAGATCTGGTTCTTCTTGATCGCGGTCGCCGCGGCCGTCGCGCTGACGATCGCGCTCGTGATGCCGCGACCCGCGCAGCGCGCGCTCGCGACCGAGGAGCACCGCAGGTTGACCGTCGCCTGCGGCGTGATCTCGATCCTGCTCACCGACGACGCACGCGGTCGCGTCGATCTCGCAGGCTCGTTCGCCCGGCGCGACGAGGTGATCAATGCGCTCGAGAGCGCGTCCAACGCCGCATCGATCGACGATGCCCGCAGCAAGGGCGTGCTCGCGACCGCGAAGACGGTGATCGAGACCATCCGCGGCAAGCAGCCTGACTTCGCGATCCTGATCGATCGCAAGGGCCGCGTCGTCGCCCGCTACAAGATCGACGAGAACGACTTCGGCGACGTGCTCGCGGGCCGGCCGTTGATCGACGACGCACTCGCCGGGTACCTGCGCGACGATCTGTGGGTGGTCGGCAACTCGCTGTACTTCGTCGCTGCGTCGCCGGTCGTCAAGCGCGATGGTGGCGCGGACTACTCCGGCGCGGTCGTGTTCGGACATCAGGTGACCAACAAGCTCGCGAAGGAGCTGGTCGGCTCGCTCGAGGTCGACGTCGGGTTCTTCCTCGGACCCGACAGCATCGCCGGCAGCAAGTCGATCGCGCTCGATCAGACCGTGCTCCAGCGCGAGGTCGGTCGGTTGACCGGTCCCAAGCTGTCGGAGGATTGCGGCCAGGAGTCCAACAAGCCGACGCCGCTGCGCGCCGGTAACGAGGATTTCCTCGCGAAGGTCGCGCGGCTTCCTGGCGAGGCCGCGGCGAAGAAGGCGTTCTACGCGGTGTTCCTCAAGCGTCCGGCCGAGGTCGGGTTCGGCGCGACCCTGAAGGTCGTGAGCCAGACGGACCTCGGGTTCGGTCAGTTCCCGTGGTTCCTGGTTGGTGGCTTGTTCGTGCTCGCGCTCGGTGGCGGCATCGGGCTCATGCTGTGGGAAGGCGATCGGCCGCTTCGCAAGCTGACCGGCGACGCGGTACGGCTCGCGAAGGGCGAGACCGAGCGGCTCGCCGAGGATGCCCATCCCGGCAAGTTCGGCTCGATCGCGCGCAGCGTGAACATCCACATCGACAAGCTCGGCCGCGAGGCCAAATCCGCGAAGAAGGATCTCGATGGTCTGCTCGGGCCGGCGCCCGAGGGCAGCCTCGGGACGATCGACCTGCTCGCGACCGCGCTGCCGAGCGTACGCCCGGGTGGTCCAGTCACGGCGGTCTCGCCGCCGCCGTCGGAGTTCCGGTTCGGCGACTCCGGCCCGACGATCGCGCGACCGTCTGCGCCGACGCCCGCGACGCCCCGACCCGCCGCCCCGCCGGTGCCGCGGCAAGGGATGACGCCACCGCCCGCGGCGCTGCCGACCCCGCCGCAGATGGCGATGAGCCCGATGCCGCGGATGCCCACGCCGCCGCCGTTTAGTCAGCCCGCGCCGTACGCGACGCCGTCGCCGCTGCTGGCCGATCAGCTCGGGGCCTCGCTCGACGATGACATCCTCGGCAGCGAGCACACCGTGCTCGGTGATCCGTACTTCCGGCAGGTGTTCGACCAGTTCATCTCGGTCAAGAAGAGCTGCAACGAGCCGACGAGCGCCTCACGTTCGACAAGTTCTCCGAGAAGCTGGTCAAGAACCGCGACGATCTGATGACCAAGACCGGCTGCCGCGACGTCCGGTTCACCGTCTACGTCAAGGACGGCAAGGCCGCGCTCAAGGCAACGCCGGTCAAGGACGAGTAGTCACGCGCTCGCGGCGATGATCCGCTCGCGGAGCCGCTGGGATTCCGCCAGCGCCTGGGTCGTCGACGGTCGCTTGGCTGGATCGGGGTCGCCGATCCGGAACATGTGCGCCTGCATCTCCTCGGCGATCGAGGGCGCGTCGACGAACACCTGCGCGGGCAGCAGGAAATCCTCGGCGCGGCGAATCCCGGACATCAGGACCTCGCGCGACCACGGGGTACGGCCGGTGATGTGCTCGAACAGGACGACCGCGCAGGCGTAGAGGTCCGCCGCGGGGCGACCTCGCCGCGCCGCTGCTCGGGTGCCATGTACGCGAGCGTCCCGATCGCCTCGGCGCGCTTCTTGACGCTGCCGACCTCGCCCGACGCATCGGGCAGGTGGGCGACGCCGAAGTCACCGAGCATGACCTCGACGCCCGGCAGGTCGACGTCGCGACGGAACATCAAGTTCGCCGGCTTGAGATCGCAGTGGACGATGCCGCGACGGTGCGCGGCACCGAGCGCCGACTAGATCTGAGCGTGGCGTTCGATGCAGCGGCGCAGCGGGCGCGCGCCTCGCTCGCGCAGCACGTCGCGCAAGGTGCCGCCCGCTGCGAGCTCCATCACGATCCGGCGTGCGGCTTCATCGAGGTCGAGCACGGCGACCACGTTCGGGTGGCGCAATGACGCCATCACGCGTGCCTCGTGGAAGAACCGCGCGAGCGCATCAGCGCGCTCGAGGCCGGCGAGGTGCGGATGGAGCAACTTGACGGCGACGTCGCGCTCGAGCTCGGCATCGCGCGCGAGGTAGACGACACCGGTCGCGCCCCGGCCGAGCTCGCGGACGAGCCGGTAGCGCGCGCCGGCCTGGATGCCTGCGACATCCCCGGCGGCGATCGTCTCACCGGCGATCGGTGAGGCGCGCCCGGCGATCGCGCGCAACCGTTCGACGCGCACGCGGACGTTCGGGTAGTCGACGTCGCGCCCCAGCACGGCCTCGTAGTGGCGCAATGCGCGCTCGTGATCGCCACGGCGCCGGGCATGCTCGGCGAGCAAGTAGTGCGCCCGCAGCGCGTGGACGTCCTCCGTCGTCAGGCGCTCGAGATGCGGGACCGCGGTGTCGAGCTCGCCGCGCTGCTCGTAGCGCTCGACCAGCAGGGCGCGGAGCGGGGTGGTGCGCTCGGCGGGGATCTCCGGTACGCCGAGCAGCTTCTCCATCCACTCGATCGCGAGCCGCTCGTGCCCCGACTTCCATACGCCATCGATCCGCTGCAGCGTGTCGGGCGCGCTGACCTCGTCGCGGCGCTGGCCGTTTGCGAGATCGGCCACCAGGCGGGCGAGGAACAGCTCGTCCTCGCTGCCGAGGTGCTGCGGCTCGGGGGCAACCGCGGGTAGCTCGGCCGGCGTCGGCTTCCTGCCGAACAGGCGTTTGAAGAACCCGGCCATCAGCTGATATCGATCTCGTCGCCGTCAACGTTCAGGCGATCGCCGCGGATCAGCTGGACGCGGACATCCTCGCCGAGGTTCTCGTCGTTGAACTTGACCTCGCGACAGCTACCGCGCCCGAGCAGCGGGCGGCCGTTCTTGAACACGACATCGAGCGTGCAGCCGACGCGCGACAGATCGAGTCGCAGGCCCTGCGCGACCGCCATCAGCGTGACCCCGCGATCGATCCCGTTCGCGACCTTCAGCATCAGCACTCCCGCCTCGTGCTCGAAGTCGACCACGCATTCATCGCCGAGTCCGAACTTGCCGATGCCGACGAGCGGCACGCGACCGGCGAGCGGCAGCCCCGCGAGCGAGGTGCCGTTGCGCGAGTCGAGATCGCGCAGCGTGAAGGCGCCACTGTCGAGCGCGATCTCGGCGTGCTGGCGCGACACGCCACCGGCGCGCAGCGTCAGGTCGCACAGCTGATCGCGGCCGAGCACCAGCTTCTCGGCGGCACACGCGACGATCAGCGGCTTGCCTCGTCGCCGGAGCTCGACGCGACCGGCGGTGAGCAGGGCGGTGTCGAGTTGATCGAGCAGGCGGCGATACTCGCCGGCGACCGACGCGGCGGCCACGGCTCGCGCGAGCTCGGCGCGGGCTTCGTCGCGCCGGCCCACCCGCATCGCGGTCTGGTAGTCGGCGAACGCGTCGGCTTCCTCGCGCTGCTGCCCGAGCGCGGCGTCGTCCTTGGCCAGCGCGAGCTCCATCCGCTCGACCAGCCCGCCCGACGAGTACGCGTTGGCCGCGCCCAGGTGATCGTGGATCGCCTCGAGCGCCTCGCCCGCGAGTGCGTGCTCCTCGCCGACCACCAGCAGGTCCGACGCTTCGCGCACGCGGTTGCGATCGCGCTCGGTCGCGATGCCCTCGGCCTTGGCCGCATCCCACAGGGCACGCCCGAGCGCGGCGGCAGCCTGGCGGCGGAGCACCGGATCGTCGCCCGCCCAGCGCATCGCATCGCGCAGCGCCCCGATCTCCGCCAGTCGGTTGGCGGCGCGGGCCGCGCGGGCGAGGTGCATCCGCACGGCTCCGTCGTGCTCGCCGGCGAGCCCGTAGCGCTCGGCCGCGAGGTCGACGTTACCCGCAGCTTCGGCCGTGACCGCCGCGCGGTAGTCGGACGAAAACATGCGACGGAGAAAGCTCACGGGTGACCAGTATACCTGGGGCTCATTGAGGCAAGGCCTGACCGAACTTGGCCTCGTAGTCCTTCGCCAGCTGGTCGAGCGCGGCCTTGTCGCGCGCGCGCGCGTACGCCTTGGCCAGCGTGCGCCACGCCTGTCCGAGCTCGGGATCGACCTTGATCGCGAGCTTCAGCTTCTCGACGCCGCTGCGCGTGGACCCGGCATCGCGGAGCAACAGCGTTCCCGACAGATAGAGCGCCCACGACGCATTCGGGTCGGTCGCGAGCGCGCGGGCGCATGCGGCCTTGGCCGCCGCGATCGCGCCGGTGCGAAACGCCAGATCGCAGCGCGCGCCGGCGAGGCCCGCGGCGCCGGGCCACTTTCGCTCGGCGACCTGCAGCGCCTTGTCCGCAGGGCCGTACTTGCTGGCGTACACGAGATCGAGCGCGCCGCGGACCGCGGCGACCAGCGCAGCCTCCTGCTCCGGTGCGACGACCGTCGTGCCGCGCGGCACGCCATACCGCGCGCGCGTCTGCGCGACCTGGATCGCGATCGGGTCGTCCTCGAGCTTGCCCTTCGTGATCGCCTGCTCCGTCCACGTCAGGGCGCCCATCGCGTGATAGATCGCGACCAGCTTGCGCCACGCGTCCTGGACGCCGGCCGGGAGGTTTCCGATCTTGCCTTCCGCGGTGACGAACTCGGCGCGTGCGGCCCTGGCATCGCCCGCCTTGAGCAGCGCCTCGCCGACGAGGATGTGTGGCGTCGGATCACCGGGGGCGAGCTCCGAGGCCCGCTTGCACGCCGTGCGCGTCGTCGGGTCGCCGACGCCCGGCGCGCCGAGCAAGATCTCGCACTTCAGCTGGTGCATCGCCGCGTTGCCCGGATATCCGACCAGCAAGTTCTCGAGCTCGATCAACGCGTCCTTGTGGTTGTTGCGCTTCGCGAGCTCGCGGATCCGGTTGTACTGGTCGTAGGCCGCGGGTGGCACCTCGGCGGCAGTCCGGCCGGCCTTCGATGCGTCGATCACGTTGCGCAGCCGGGCCGTGACTTGCTCCTGGTCGCTGGGCACCCAGCCGCCAAACGGCTCCTTCTCGATCGCCTCGAGCAGCTTCTTCGCCATCACCTGCGTCGAGTCGTCGGCGAGCCGCGCGTCGAGGCCGAGCGTCATCAGCGCGCGATTGCGGTCCGAGAAGCCGGCCTGCTTGGGCGAGTAGCTGAGGTTCCGGATCCATGCCGGATCGGCCTCGGCGATCGTGCCGAGCGTCGTCGCGAGCAGGTGGAGCAGCACGACCGTCTGCTTGTGGCGGCGGTGCGCGCCGATCACCTCGGTGCGCTCGCCCTCCTTGAGATCTGGCAGCAGCGCCGCGAGGGCCTCGCTCTCCGGCTTCTCCGCCCAGCTGCGCACGATGACATGTCTCCCGAGCGGCTCCGCGATGCCGAGCTCGGTCATCGCCTTTGCGGCGACATCGCCGGGCGTGACGTAGCCGATCACCCACACCACGCCGTCGGCCTTGTCGAGCTCGCTCAGCGCCGCGAGCGCCGCGCTGGGATCACTCTTGCGATCCCAGTCCTTGATCGAATCGACCGTGATGCGGCCACCGATCAGCGGGGTCAGGACCTGGCTCGCATAGTCGAGCTGATCTCCGATCTCCTCGCGCCAGCGCGGCAGCGCGCGGGTCCCAGCGTCGGCATAGACGCGGACGTGGACCGCGCGCGCCTCACCCTCGCGGGGCTTGTCGACCTCGAGCGACGCGGGCAGGTGCCTGCCGACGTCCTCCGAGCGTTGATTGGTGATCGTCGGACCACACGCCGCGAACAGGGCGATGGCCCAGGCGAACCGCATGCGGCGGACTTTAGCGTACGATCCGGGGCGTGCTGCTGCTCGACGAACGGATCCGCGCGGATGGCTCACACGCCCGGTGCTTTGCGAGCACCTCCGGCGAGCGGGTTCACATCCACGACGACGAGGGCAGCGGCGCGCTGTCGATCCTTGCGGTCGATCGGGTGATGACCCGCTACGGCCGGCCGCTCGACCCGGAGATCCCGCTCGAGGGCGAGGTTCTCGACCTGCCGGGCGGCTACCGCCTGCGCCGGCTCCGGTATCACGCCCCGGTCGATGCGACAGGTCGCGACTACCTGGTCTGGGAGCACGAGGGCCACGAACCGCTGGCCGTGGTCGCGACCATGGTCACGGCGGCGCTGCGGTACCTCGTGTTGCGCCTCGGTGTCGAGCAGTCTCAAAAATCTGAGGGGTGATCTGGATCAAAGCCGGACTTTGGTCTGGCTGAAGCTTTGGACACGAACCCCCGCGGACACTTGAGCGTGGCACGGGGACTGCTAATACTGGGGACCGTCATGTGTCGGGTGGTGGTCCTGCTGGTCGCGTTGCTCGCATTCGGGTTCGGGCTCGCGGACGCGCAGCCAACGTATCTGGTCGCCTCGACCACCCGGGCATACAACAGCGCCGCCGCCGCCGAGCGCCGGGTCAGCCAGGTGGCCGGCCAGCGCACGGCACTCGCGCAGCGCTACGACGTCACGCTCGACATCGAGGTCGTGAACCAGCCGCCGCAGACGCTCGCGGTCGCGGCCGACAAGGTCGCGGTGGTGATCACCGTTGGCCAGGCCATCGTGGTGCCGCCGCCCGTCACCACCCGCACGGTCACCGGCAAGGTGGTCGACCCGGTCGATGGCGAGCCCATCATCGCCGCGGAGGTCACCGTCAAGGCGTCCGGCCAGGTGATCTTCACCGAGGCCGACGGCAGCTTCAAGGTCGAGAATGTCCCGGAGGGCGTGCTGCTCCTCGAGATCGGTGGCCCCGAGCGCGAGACGCGCATCATCGAGGTGCCCGCCGCCCAGACCACGGTCAACGTCCCGCTCGCCGCCGTGCAGGGCGAGCAGATCAACATCGAGGGTCGCGCGCCCGTCATCGTCAAGCAGAACCTCGCGAACGGCGCCTCGGTCGTCGATGATGCCGCGCTCAACCGCGTTAGCGCCCCGACCGTCGATGCCGCGCTCCAGGGCAAGGTGTCCGGCGCGAACATGCAGTTCAACTCCGGTGCCCCCGGCGGCGGCGCGCAGCTCCGCCTCCGCGGCATCTCCACCATCAACGGGCAGTCCTCGCCGCTGTTCGTGATCGATGGCGTCATCATCTCGAACGTCGCGGTGCCGTCGGGCGCCAACGCGATCACCGGCGCCGCTGCCGGCGGCAACGCATCCAACCAGGACAACGCGGTCAACCGCCTTGCCGACATCAACCCGAACGACATCGACCAGGTCGAGGTGCTCAAGGGCGCCTCGGCCGCCGCGCTGTACGGCTCTAAGGCCGCCAACGGCGTCGTCATCATCACCACCAAGCGTGGCCGCGGTGGCGAGACCCGCGTCGCGGTGACCCAGCGTGTCGGTGTCGCGCAGGTCTCGAACCGCATCGGTTCGCGTCAGTTCGACAACGTCGAGCAGGTGATGGAAGCCTACGGCGACGACTCGGCACTGATCGACGTGTTCAACGCCTCGAACGGTCAGACCTACGACCACGAGAAGGAGATCACGCGCACGCCGATCTCGCGCGAGACCATCGCGAGCGCCTCGGGCGGCACGGAGAAGGGTAACTACTACGGCTCGGTCCTCGTGCGTGACGAGCCGGGCGTCGTGATCGGCACCTTCTACGAGAAGCAGACCGGTCGGATCGCGGTCGGGTATCGCTTCGGCGACCGGCTCCGCGTCGGCCTGACCGCCAACGTGATGCACTCGAAGTCGGACCGCGGCCTGACCAACAACGACAACACCGGCACCTCGTACTACGTGGTCCTGTCGGGCACCCCGAACTTCGTCAACCTGAACCCCTCGGGTGGCGTCTACCCGCAGAACCCCGCGGTCGGTAGCGGTGCCAACCCGATGCAGTCGGTCGAGCTGTTCCAGAACCGCGAGGACGTCTGGCGCATCATCGGCGGCCTCAACGCCAGCCTCGACGCCTACGAGAGCCCCGACAACGAGCACAAGGTGCGCGTGATCGGTAACTTCGGCGCCGACAGCTTCGATCAGAAGAACAACATCCTGTCGCCGAACGCGCTGATCTTCGAGCCGATCACCGACGGCCTCGCGGGCACGTCGATCGACGCGACCACGACCAACCTGAACTTCAACGTCGGCACCGGCGTCGTGTGGAACTTCGAGCCCAAGAGCAAGGCGTTCCGCAGCGCGCTCACCGGCGGTCTGACCTACGAGAGCGTCGACCTCAGCTCGGTCTACGTGGTCGCCCAGAACCTGACCGCCGGCCAGCCGAACGTCGACTCCGGGACGTCGCTCAACGTGCTCCACAACCGGCTGCGCACCAAGGACACCGGCGTCTACGTCCAGGAGGAGCTCGCGCTCCTCGAGGATCGCCTGAGCGTCCTCGGTGGTCTGCTCGGCGAGCGCTCCAGCCTCAACGGCGACACCGGCAAGTACTACCTGTATCCCAAGGTCGCGGCGGTGTTCTCGCTGCTCCCGCCGCCGGCAGACGGCGCGCCGAAGTCGATGTTCGAGACCATCCGCGTCCGCGCAGCTTACGGCCAGGCGGGCAACCGTCCCAACTACGGCCAGAAGTTCACGGCGCTGAACGCGACCGGCAACATCGACGGCAACGCGGGCATCACGATCGGCGCCAACGCGGGTGACCCGGACATCGAGCCGGAGCGCCAGCAGGAGTTCGAGCTCGGCACCGACATCGCGCTCAAGGATCAGCGCGTCGTGCTCGAGCTGACGGGTTACCAGCGCAACATCAGCAACTTGTTGCTGCAGCGCGCGCTCGCGACCTCGACCGGCTTCACCAACGAGTTCTTCAACGGCGGCGAGCTGCGCAACCGCGGCCTCGAGCTGGCGCTGCAGGTGACCCCGGTCACGATGAAGGGCTTCGATTGGACGACCCGCGGCATCCTGACGTTCAACCGCTCGACCATCACGGACCTTCCGGAGGGCGTCCCGGCGTTCGACATCACGGTCGCCGGCTTCGGCACCGGTCTCGGCGCGTTCCGCATCGAGGAGGGCAAGAGCGCGACCCAGATGGTCGGCACGATCGACGCGGACGGCACGATCGCGGTCGTCGGTAACGGCGAGCCCGACTTCCGCGTCGGCTGGTCGAACATCATCAACGCCGGCGACTTCCAGATCAGCACGCTGCTCGACTGGCAGCAGGGTTCTGACATCGTCAATCTGACGCGCCTGCTCTACGACTTCGGTAATAACTCTCCCGATGCGATGGCCGCAGGCGAGCGCCTCGAGGCGTTCACCAACGGTGACGTCCGCCCGTACATCGAGGACGCGTCGTTCGTGAAGGTCCGCGAGATTTCGGTGAACTACACCGTTCCCAAGAAGATCGCCGAGCAGATCGGCCCGCTCAAGACCTTGTCGGTCGGTGTGTCCGGACGCAACCTGCTCACGTTCTCGAGCTATAGCGGTCTCGATCCCGAAGTGTCGAACTTCGGCAACCAACCCATTGGTCGTAACTATGACGTCGCGCCGTATCCCCCGAGCCGGAGCTTCTGGCTCTCCATCACGGCGGGGCTGTGAGGTCTGACATGAACAAGCTTATTGCATTCAGTCTGTTCGCAGCCCTGGGCGCCTCGCTCACCGCGTGCGAGATCGACGTCCCCGATCTGAACAACCCCAGCATCGACGACCTCGAGGAAAACCCGACGGAGGCCAGCGTCTCGGCAGCCGCGACCGGCCTCCTGATCGGCAACCG
>JBBJLY010000314.1:0-8930 GCA_037720695.1 Kofleriaceae bacterium
CGGCAATCACTTCTTCGAGCGCCGGAAAGCCGAGCCCGCCGGCGGCGTGCACCGCAGCGACCGCGACCGTCGGATCGCGATCCGAGAGCCGGCGATGCACGAACGGCATCAGCCAGATGTTGCGAAACCCGCGGCCCATCGCGGCCAGCACGCCGCGGCGATCGGCGGCGGTGTCGGCGACGCGCGCGGCCTCGAGCAGCGCGAACGCGGCACGCTCGGCGACCTCCCAGTCGGCACCGAGCGCGCGGCCCGCGAGATCACCGAGCAGGCGACAGGACTCGAGGCGCGCGGTGCGGGTCGCCGCTTCGAGCGCCGCGCTCGCGAGCGCGGGAACGATCTCGGCGGCGCTGGCCTCGCCGTGCTCGAGCCGGACCCGTAGCGTGGTGGCGTTATCAGCCGTCGCTTCGCCCATGATCTCCACACTACTGTAGTCTCGGCGCCCGTGTCTCATCGGTTCACGATGCCGATCCTCGCGACCGCCGCCGATATCGACGAGCTCGGTCATGTCTCGAACCTCGTCTACCTGCGGTGGGTGCTCGACGTCGCCATGGGCCACACGCGGGCGCTCGGCTGGGATCACCCTCAGTACCGCGCGCTCGGCGCGATCTTCGTGGTCCGCCGGCACGAGATCGACTACGTCGCCCAGGTCCGCGAGGGTGAGCAGCTGATCGGCGAGACCTGGGTCGATCAGTTCCGGCTCGCGTCGTGTATCCGCAAGACCGAGCTGCGGCGCGGCGACCAGATCGTCGCGAAGGGCGCGACGACGTGGGCGATGATGTCGCTCTCCACCGGGCGCCCCGTGAAGATCCCCGAGGACCTCCGCGCGCTGTTCAGCTGAGCGCGCGGATCGCCGCCGCGAGCGCCGCAGGTTGCTCGAGCGGCACGTCATGGCCAGCGCCGGCGACCAGCTGGTGGCGCGGCGCGGCCGCGGCGATCGCGGCGTATCTGGCATCATCGGCGCCCGCGATCAGCGCGACGCGATCCAGCGCGCCGCGGTAGTCGGGCATCTCGGCGAGCCCCATCGTCTCGAGGCTGCGCGCGAGCTGCTCGGGATCGAGGGCGAGGCGTCGGGCGCGGCGGGCCGCGAGCCGCTCGGGCGCGACGCGGGACTGGGTCGCGAACAGGGGCTGTGCCTCCCACGCGGCGACGAACGCAGCCATCCCGTCGGCGCGCAGGAGCTCGGCCCACCGCGCATCGCTCGCGCGGCGTGCGGCGCGCTCGCCGTCGGCGATCCCGGGGTTGACGCTGACCAGCAGCGCACGTGCGATCCTGCCGGTCGCCACCAGGCCGAGGGCGACCCGCGCGCCGAGCGAGTACCCGACGACGAGCTCGTCAGCGCGCAGCATCGCCGCGACCTGCGCGAGGTTTCCGTCCCAGCTCGCCGCCACCGGTCCGCCGCCGTGCCCGGGCAACGCGTACGCGGTCGCATCGAGGTCAACGCCCGCCCAGGCGGCCGGATCGCCCGCGAAGCCATGCAGCAGCGCGAACCTCACGGCGCGATCGCCTTGGTTGCACCGGCGTGCCACGGGGATGCGCGCACCAGCTCGCGTGCGCGTCGCTCGAGCTCGTCGGGCAGCTCGTTGGCGAAGGCGGCACGCACCGCTTCGGCGAGCTCGCGCGCGGACTGAAAGCGCGCGTCGGGTGACTTCGCGAGCCCGAGTGCCAGCACGTACTCGAGTGCCGGCGACACCCGCGGCCGTTCCGGCATCTCGTTGACCACGAGGTAGAGGATCGCCGGTGTGTGCGATGCCGGAAATGGGACGTGGCCGGTGAGGCAACGATACAGCACGGCGGCAAGCGCGTAGATGTCGGCGCGGTGATCGACGAGCAAGCCCTTCGCCTGCTCCGGCGCCATGTAGGCCGGCGTGCCGATGATCTTGTCCCGCGTCAGCGTCGCGGAGTGGGCCAGCAGCGCGATCCCGAAGTCGAGGATCTTCCAGGTCCCGTCGGGGGTGCGCATCAGGTTGTGCGGCTTGAGATCGCGGTGAACGATGCCCGCGTCGCGCGCGAGCTCGAGCGCCGAGCAGATCTGCGCGACCATGCCGGCCAGCAGCGCGGGCTCGAGCACCGTGTCCTTGTGCAGGATCTCGCCGAGCGTCAGGCCCTCGAGATGCTCCATCGCGAGATACGGGAACGGATCGTCGGGCGTCGCGGCCCCGAGCACGCGCACCACGTGCGGCGAGTCGATCGTGCTGGCGACCTTGACCTCGCGCAGGAAGCGCTCGACGTTGCGCGCGTCGGCGAGCAGCTCGCGCCGCAGCACCTTGATCGCGACGCCGGGCCCGGCCTCGTAGACCTCGCCCATCGAGCCCCGGCCGATCACGTTCCCGAGCTCCCAGCGCCCAGCCTTCTGACCGGTGAACCGACCCGGCCCACCGATCTCGAGCGCGCGATCGAGATCGCGACGGAGCTCGGCGACCTGGACGTCGCGCTGCGAGGCGAGCCGGGTCGCGCGCTGCAGCTGGTCGATCGCGCGCAACGAGGTCTGCCGGGTGACGCGCGCGAGCAGGAAGCACACGGCGTACGCGAGCTGCATCATCACCTGGCCGGCGATCTGCGCCTCCGTCGTCACGGCGGTGCCGGTCGGGTAGAAGCCGGGCTCGGTGACGAGGCCCGAGATGATCGCGATCGCGAGCACGGCGTGGCCTCCGGCTGCGAGCACGTAGATCGCGAGCGCACTCCCTCGATGCTCGGTGCGGCAGAAGAAGTACAGCCCGAGCGCGACGACGAGCACCGCGGCGGAGAACGCCCCGACGTAGAGAATGCCGAGCTGGCCACACACCAAACATCCGATCGCGAGCACGGTCATGTGCCGTGCGTCGTAGCGCGTCGGATCGCGCAGCCGGTCGGTCATCCACGTGCTGCCCGCGACGGTCGCGACGATCGCGGCCGAGAGTGCCCAGCGCAGACGCGGATCTCCCGGCAGCAACCACATCGCGAACAGCACACCGGCCGCGATCATCCAGCCGAGGCGCAGCAGCTCGCGGGTGCGTCGCACCTCCTCGACGCGCAGCGCGCTGGCGGCATTCGTCATCACCGTGGAGCGCGAGCCACTCACGCTGCCTCCCACGGCGACTTCAAGATCAAGCCGTCGCCGCGTCGGCGAGCCGGTCCGTCGAGCTGGCCGGCGAACGCGCGCGCGAGCGAGCCCACGAGCACCGCACCCGACGGGAATCGATCTGCCGGCGCCTTTGCGAGCGCGATCGCGAACCACCGATCGACATCGCTCGGGACCTCGGCGAGCGCGCCGGGCCGCACCGGCGTGCGGTGCACGATCGCGTAGAGCAGGGCCGGAAGCTCCCCGGCCTCGAACACGTGGCGGCCGGTGATGCAGCGGTAGGCGATCGCCGCGAGCGCGTAGAGGTCGGCGCGGTGATCGACACGCAGGCCCTGGGCCTGCTCGGGGGCCATGTAATGAGGCGTCCCGACCAGGTCGCCGCGGGTCAGGGTCTCCGAGTCGCGCGTCAGGATCGCGCTGCCGAAGTCGAGGATCTTCCAGACCCGTGCACCCGCATCCTCCGTGAACATCAAATTTTGCGGCTTGAGGTCGCGATGCACGATCTGCGCGGTGGTCGCCGCGTCGAGCCCGCGCGCGACCTGGCGGCACAGATCGATCGTCGCCTGATCCGCGAGTCGAGGTTCGCGCCGCAGCGACTCGGCGAGCGTGTGGCCGTGCAGCCGCTCCATCGCGAGGAACGGCACGGGTGCGTCGGGACTGGAGGATCCGAGCACGCGCACGACGTGCGGCGAATCGAGCGAGCCTGCGGCCCTTGCCTCGCGCAGGAAGCGGGCGAGCAGCGTCTGATCCGCGAGGTGCTCGCGGCGCAGCAGCTTGACCGCCGCCGGTGCACCGGTGTCGACGTGGATCGCCTCGTAGACCTCGCCCATCGCGCCGCGGCCGAGGATCAGGCCGAGCTTGTGCTCGCCGATGGTCTGGTCCGTGTAGCGGCCCGGGCCGCCCGGATGGAGTGCGCGCTCGAGATCGGCACGCAGCTCCTCGAGCACGGCCTCGCGTTGGGACGCCAGCCGGGTTGCCTGCTGCAGCTCGTCGATCGAGGCCAGCGACGCGAGCCGGAACGTGCGCGCGGTGTAATACGCGAGGAGGTAGGCGCCGAGCACGAAGATCGTCCCGAGCACGAGGGTGGTGCGATCGAACGTGCGGTCCGACGCGAACACGCCGGGATCCGCGATCACGCCGCTGATGATGAGCGTCGAGATCAACGCATACGAGACCAGCGCGCTGGTCACCACCATGCGCGCCACCCAGTAGGTCTCGGTCCGCGCGACGAAGTGGATCCCGACGACGCACATCAGCGGCGCTCCGGAGTAGGTGCCGAAGTACAGGATCCCGATGTGCCCGTTGAGCATCGAGATCACCGACAGCACGACGAGCGCGCGCTCGGTGTAGCGGGCCGGATCGACGAACGCCTGGTGATAGTGGAAGCTGACGCCCATCGCGAGTACGAGCCCGGCGATCAACACGGCGGACAGGACGTACGGGGCCGCGACGACCGGGACGGTCGCGATCACGACGACGCTGATCAGCCAGCCCATGCGGATGAACTGCCGGGTGCGCTCGATCTCCTCGTCTCGCAGCGCCGCGGTCGCCGAGATGATCGCGCTCTCCGAAGCAAGCCCGGGTCGCAGCAGCGGCGAGATCTCTGGGATGTGATCCTCGGGCAAGAGGCCCGTGATCTCGCCGGTCCCGAGCTGGTCGTCGTGGGCCATTCGCTGCTCGCGGCTATCGTAGATCAGCCGGGAGCGTCGTCGTCAGGAACCGTGGTCGCCGGTGTACGCCAGGTGGCTCACGAGGCCCCTGCCGGTCCACTGGTGGAGCGTGAAGCCGGGAGGCTCGAGCGTCATCGCGAGCGGGCGACCGTCGAGCACGAGGCCGAACTGGTGCGCGACCGAGGGCGAGGTCATGGCCACCGTGTGCGCGAACCGCGTCGTCATCGGGCGATGGACGTGACCGCAGATCACGCGCTCGATGCGGGGATGCCGCGCGACGATCGCGACCAGCGCCTCCGCGTCGGCCTCGGCGAGCCCGCAGGCATCCATCGCGGGGAGCCCGGTGACAAACGGCGGATGGTGCAACGCGAGGATCACGGGGCGATCTCCCGCGGTCGCGAGCTGGGTCGCGAGCCAGTCGAGCCGCGTCGCGCACAGCCGCCCGCCGGGCTCGCCGGGATCATTGGTGTCGAGCGCGATCACGCGCAGTGGGCCGACGTCGAACGTGAACTGGATGAACTCGCCGCCACCGAACACGTTGCGAAACGCGGCCCGGTCGTCGTGGTTACCGAGCAGGAGGTGGACCGGCACGTCCAGCGGCGCGAGCAAGCCACGCAGGCGGTCGTACTCACCGACCGTGCCGCCCTCGACCAGATCCCCGGTCACGATCACCGCAGCGGGCCGGATCTCGCGCAGCTTGCTCACCGCGCGCGCGAGGAACTGCGCGGTGTCGACCCTTCCATAGATCAGCTCACCAGCCGTGATGTGGAGATCCGAGATCTGCGCGAGGACGGTCATGCGGTCGCCGGGTAGCGCGCTCGCAACGTCGCGAGCGCGCCGGGTCGCGCGGCTTCATCGAGTCCGAAGCAATCGGCGAGCAGGGCGCCGACCTCCTCGTCGGAGCCGCTCGTGATCGCGGTCCGCAGGCCCATCGCCTTGGGCATGAACGCGGGGTCCGCCATCCGCGTCTTGAAGTGCTCGCTAGCGCCGGTCGCCTGCTCGTGTGGGAGGCCGAGCAGCGTCTCGAGGACGCCGGCCGCGCCGGGGATGTTGCCCTGCATGATCGCAGCTGCGAAGTCGCGGAACGTGACGTCTGCCATCGCTGCAATCTAGCGCACGATCTCGACCCCGCGCGACTGGAGCGCCCTCACGACCGCCTGGCCACGCTTGTCGAGCTTGGTCCCCTCCAGCCCGAGCACGGCAAGGTGCGGCAAGCCGACGAGCGGGCTCGGGTCCGTGACGTCGGTCCCCGATAGGTCCAGCGTCTCGAGCGTCGGCTGGCGCGCGATCGTCTGCAGCGCGGCGTCTCCGAGCGGCAGCCCGGCCACGGTCAGGATGCGCAGGCGCGGCCACGGTTCGAGGTCTGCGATGCCGGCCCGCATCCGGCTGTCGCCGACCGTGAGCTCCTCGAGCAGGGTGAAAGTCCGGAGCACGGGGAGCGAGCGCTCGGAGATGTCGGTGCTCGCGAGCCGCAGCGTGCGGAGCTCGCGGAGCTGCGCGAATGCCTCGACCGTGGAGTCCCCGACCCGGGTGCCCTCGAGGTAGAGCCGCTCGAGCCGGACGAGGCTGCCGAGCTTCAGGATCGCCTCGTAGGTCGCCGGCACGTTGTTGAGCACGAGCGTGCGCAGCGCAGCGAGCTTGCTGATCCGCGCGAGCGTCGTGTCACCGACCTGCGTGTCCCCCAGTCCCAGCGCGGTCAGCTGCGGCGTGTGGTCGAGGATCGCGAGGCCAGCGTCGCCGAGCCCGGTGTGCGAGACGTAGAGCTCGACCAGCGTGTCCGAGGGCGTCGCGGCGAGCCCGGCATCTCCGATCGGCGTCTGATCGAGCCGCAGCATCCGCATGTGCGGCATCGCGACCAGCGCCGCGGCACTCGCGTCGTCGACCGGGGTCGCGGCGAGGTCGACCTCCTCGAGCAACGACTTGCTCGCGATCGTCTTGATCGCCGCCGTCGTGATCAGCGTGCTGGCAACGCGGAGCTCGCGCAGCGCGGGCTGGCTGGCGATCGCGATCACGAGCTTGTCGTGGACGCGCGCGTTGGACAGCCCGGCCTCGACGAGGAGCGGCGCCTTCGCGAGCCACGCGAGGTCGGCATCGGTCGGCTTGTAGCCGACCAGCGTCGAGATCTCGAACCGCTGCAGCCCGGGCGCGAGGCCGGCCAGCGTCGCGACCTCCTTGCCCACGCGAGTCCCGTCGAGGAACAGCTCGCGCAGCGGCTTGCCGCGGAGCGCGGCGATCGTCTTGGGTCCGACCTGCGTGCGCCCGAGATCGAGCACGACCAGGTTCGGCAGCTTGCCGAGCGCGGCGCCAGCCGCATCCCGGATCGGCGCGTCCGCTAGGTTCAGCGCGCGTAGCTCCGGCAGCGTGGCGATCGCGATCGCACCCGCGTCGCCGACCGGGCAGTCCTCGAGATCGAGCACCTCGAGCGCGGGGTGCTTCGCGACCACGAGCTGCGCGCCAACACTGTCGATCTGGGTGTCCGCGAGGTAGAGCCGGCGCAGGCTCGGGACATCGAGCGTGTAGGTCCTCGCGTCGACCGTGGTCTCCTCGAGGTTCAACGCCGTCAGCTCCGGCAGATCGCGCAGCGCACCGAGCCACGGCGCCACCGGCTGGCCGCGCAGCGACAGCCCGGGCACGTGCTCCTGCCGCACCGCCACGATCACGCGCTCGAGCGCGGCGCGATCCAGCGTCCGCGTTGGCTCGACGAACCAGGGGGTGGTCGGCGGCAGTTTGGGCGGCGCATCCGGCAGCTCGCCGATCTGGACGATGCCCTCCGCGGTCCACGCCATGACGCGCATCGGCACCGGCCACAGCGGCAGCTGCGCGATCGGCGCGGGTGCGGGCCGCGGCGGGGTTGGCTGGGCCGCGCGGGGCGCGGCGCAACCGAGGATGGCGAGCAGGGCGAGCCGGTACATGGCCCTACGACAGCTGTCGTTCCGGATGGTTGCGAACAATCACACCAGCGTCATCTGCGGCGCGACCACGAGCTTGATGAACTCCTCGCGCGTCGCGAGCTCGAGGAACACACCACGCACACCGCTGGTCACCAGGCGCGCCTCGTGGGCCCCGACGCCGCGCGCCGCCATGCACATGTGGAGGCCCTCGATGTAGACCGCGGATCCCTGGCTCGCGAGCTGCACGTGCAGGGTGTCGGCGAGCTCGTGGGTCAGATCCTCCTGCAGGCGCGGGCCGCGCGCGAGCATGCGCGCGAGCCGCGACAACTTGGACAGCCCGAGCACCTTGGACGTCGGGATGTACGCCATCGAGATCCGGTAGATCACCGGCAACAGGTGGTGCGGGCAGATCCCGAACGCCGTGTTGTGCTTCGAGATCACCATCTCGGTGTACTTGGCCGGGAAGGTCTTCGCGAGCAGCGCGTTCACCTGGAACTCGACCTGCCTCTGGTCGTGGACGAGCTCGTGGAAGCCTTTGGCCGCGCGGGCCGCGGTGTCCGCGAAGTTCTCGTCGTCGACCTCGTAGCCGAGCTGGCCGATGCCTTCGAGGATCTTCGTGTAGCCCTCGGTGAAGAGGGCGAGTGCCTTGGGATCGAGCTCCATGGACGACCTTCGTAGCTGCGGAGAATGGCTATGGTGGCGGCAGCGACGCCGAGCCTGGCGACGTCACCGATCGGGACACGATCGAAGGCGTCGTAGCTCGGATCTCCAGCGGCCACAAGGCGCGGTGGCATCGCTCCGCGGATGACGTCGAGGCGCAACCGCCGGTGCGTCAACGTCTGCGCGTGATGGGCCACGCATGCGTGATCGAGCGTGATCCCGAGCCGCTCCGCAGCCGCGCGATCCGGAAGCTCCCACAGGCCCCCGAACAACCCGCCTTGCACGCGCCTGCCGACGAGGAGCTCACCATCCTCCTCGATCCACACCACCGTGCGCTCGATCAGCGGCAGGTCGCGCTCCGCCTTGCGCGCGGCGACGATCGGGAGCTCGTGCTGGCGACCTGCACGCGCCGCCGCACACGCGGTCGCGATCGGGCAGAGCAGGCAACGCGGACCGGTCGGCGAACACAGCGTTGCACCGAGCTCCATCAGCCCCTGGTTCAGATCGCCGGGCGCCAGCGTCGGCGGCAACGCCTGCATCAGCTCGCCGGCGTGCTGCCACAGCGCCTTGCCGCCTGCGGTGGACTTGATGTCGAGCTCGATCGCGAACACGCGCGCGAGCACGCGAGCGACGTTGCCATCGACCAGCGGC
>JBBJLY010000315.1:0-8922 GCA_037720695.1 Kofleriaceae bacterium
CTGCATGATCGCGACGAAGATCGCGACCACCCACAGGACGACCGCGAAGCCGTACCGCTTCCAGGCGGGGCGGCGGTCGAGCGTCTGCTCGGTGTCCTCGACTTGGACGAGCGCCTGCTGCGGCGTCGGATCACGCTTGAGCCGGGCGTTCTCGGCCCGCAGTCGCTCGTTCTCCGTAGCCAGCGCATCGTTGCGCGCGAGCAAGGCATCGCCATCATCGCGAAAGCTCACGCCTCGAGCCTAACAGCGCGCGCCCGGGATGCGAGGGCGGACCCGGCCACCCGCGTCAAGAGGTTGCCTTGACGCTCTCCGTGCCTGCGGGGTATCCCCTCGGCATGCGTGACGTCGTCATCGTCGGTGCTGCGCGCACCGCCATCGGTAGTTTCCTCGGCTCGCTCGCCCAGGTCCCGGCTCCCAAGCTCGGCGCGACCGCGATCAAGGCAGCGCTCGAACGTGCGGGCGTCGGCGCCAACGACGTCGGCGTCGTCCACATGGGCATGGTGTTGACCGGTGGGGCCGGTCAGGCGCCGGCTCGCCAGGCCGCGCTGTTCGCCGGCTTGCCGCAGAGCGTGCCGTGCGTGACCGTCAACAAGGTGTGCGGGTCGGGCCTCGAGGCCATCCTCGGCGCGGCGCGCATGATCGCCGCGGGCGAGGTCGAGATCGCGGTCGCCGGCGGCATGGAGTCGATGTCGAACGCGCCGCACGTGCTCCGCGGCATGCGCACTGGCGTCAAGATGGGCGCGCTCGACACCGTCGACTCGATGGTGCACGACGGCCTGTGGGACCCGTACTCGAACCAGCACATGGGCAACTGTGCGGAGCTGTGTGCCAAGGAGAAGGGCATCTCGCGCGCCGCGCAGGACGAGCACGCGGCCGAGAGCTATCGCCGCGCGCTGGAGGCGCAGAAGCAGGGCACGTTCAAGGCGGAGATCACGCCGGTCAAGGTGCCCGACAAGAAGGGTGAGCTGACGGTCGACACCGACGAGGAGCCGGGGCGCGGCAACATCGAGAAGCTCGCCGGCCTGCGCACCGCGTTCCACAAGGACGGCACGATCACCGCCGGCAACGCGTCGTCGATCAATGACGGTGCGGCCGCGGTCGTGCTGATGTCGGCCGACGAGGCCAAGCGCCGCGGTAGCAAGGTGCTCGCGCGCCTGGTCGCGTGGGGCTATCACGCGCAGGCACCGGAGTGGTTCACCACCGCGCCCGCGCCGGCGATCGAGAAGGCGCTCACCAAGGCCGGCTGGGACGCGAAGCAGGTCGAGCTGTGGGAGATCAACGAGGCGTTCAGCGTGGTCTCGCTCGCGAACAACCAGCTGCTCTCGCTCGATCCGGCCAAGGTCAACGTCTCCGGCGGCGCGGTCGCCCTTGGCCACCCGATCGGCGCCTCGGGCGCGCGCGTGGTCGTCACGCTGGTGCACTCGATGGCCGCGCGCGGTGCGAAGACCGGCGGGGCCTCGCTCTGCATCGGTGGCGGCGAAGGCATCGCGCTGCTCCTCGAGCGGGCCTGATCATGGCCGAGGTCAACAAGCTGGGCGTTGTCGGCGCCGGCCAGATGGGGCAGGGCATCGCCCAGATCGCCGCCCAGGCCGGGCTCGACGTCGTCATGGTCGACGCCGCGCTCGACTTCGCGCAGGCGGGCGTCGGCAGGATCAAGAAGCAGCTCGACCGCCTGGTCGAGAAGGGCAAGCTGGCCGCGGACGCGCGTGACGCCACGCTCCGTCACCTGAAGGCCGGCGGCGCGCACAAGGATCTGTTCGACTGCGATGTCGTGATCGAGGCCGCGCCCGAGAAGGAGGAGCTGAAGCTCGCGATCTTCAAGAGCCTGGGCGAGGTTTGCAAGGACGAAGCGATCCTGGCGTCCAACACGTCCTCGATCTCGATCACCAAGATCGCGGCCGCCTCGGGTCGACCCGACCGCGTGATCGGGATGCACTTCATGAATCCGGTCCCGCTGATGAAGCTGGTCGAGATCGTGCGCGGGCTGCCGACCAGCGACGCGACGTACCAGACGGTCACCGAGCTGGCCCAGCGGTTCGGCAAGACCACGATCGGCGCGCGCGACATCCCCGGCTTCATCGTCAACCGGATGCTGATCCCGCTGCTCAACGAGGCCTGTTACGGCCTCTACGAGGGGCTCGGGACCGCCGCGGACATCGACACCGGCGTGCGGCTCGGGCTGAATCATCCGATGGGCCCGCTCGAGCTCGCCGATCTGATCGGGCTCGACACCTGCCTCGCGATCGCCGAGGTGCTGCATCGCGAGCTCGGTGACGACAAGTACCGGCCGTGTCCGTTGCTTCGCCAGTACGTCGCTGCGGGCTGGCTCGGCCGGAAGGTCGGCCGCGGATTCTACGAGTACGATTCGCAAGGTCAGAAGAAGGTCTAACCGACCGAGGTCATCCATGAGCTACGAGAGTTTCGAGACGCTCCAGATCGAGGTCGACGGCCCGATCGCGGTGGTCACGATCAACCGACCGCCGGTCAACGCGCTGTCGAGCCAGGTCATCACCGAGCTGACGGCGGCCGCGGGGGAGCTCGAGATCTCGAGCGAGGTCCGGGTCGTGATCGTCACGGGCGGCGGTGACAAGGCGTTCGTCGCCGGCGCGGACATCAAGGAGATGGTCGAGCTGACGCCGACGCAGGCACAGGCATTCGCGGAGATGGGCGGCGCGCTGGGCAGCACGATCGAGACCTCGGAGAAGGCGTGGATCGCGATGGTCAACGGGCTCGCGCTCGGTGGCGGCTGCGAGCTCGCGCTCGCGTGCGACTTCATTCACGCATCCGACAAGGCCGTGTTCGGCCAGCCCGAGGTCAAGCTCGGCGTCATCCCTGGCTTCGGCGGCACCCAGCGCCTGCCGCGCCGGGTCGGCGTCGCAAAGGCCAAGGAGATGTGCATGACGGGCGACGACGTGTCGGCCGCCGATGCGCTTCGGATCGGCCTCGTCGATGCGCTGTGGCCGCACGCGGAGCTCCGCACGAACGTGCTCGCGCTCGCGAAGCGGATCTCTGCCAACGGTCCACTCGCCGTCGCCGAGGCCAAGCGCCTCATC
This sequence comes from Kofleriaceae bacterium, assembly GCA_037720695.1. GTDB lineage: Bacteria > Myxococcota_A > Polyangia > Haliangiales > Haliangiaceae > JABFXX01. The sequence continues at coordinate 3,054 of JBBJLY010000315.1, forward strand.
CACCAGGGGCAGTCCGCGTCGCTCGAGCACGGCCTCGCGCTCGAGCAGCGCAGCTTCGGCCTCCTGTTCTCGACCGCCGACCAGCGCGAGGGCATGACCGCCTTCACGACCAAGCCGCGGCGCGCGCCGCAGTTCAAGGGCCAGTAACAATGGACTTCAAGCTCACCGAAGATCAGCAGGCGGTTCTCCAGACGGCGCGTGACTTCGCGCAGGGCGAGGTGCTGCCAAAGGCTGCGGAGATCGATCGCGAGCACCGCCATCCGGCCGAGCTCGTGAAGCGGATGGCCGAGCTGTCGTTCCTCGGGATCGCGATCCCGGAGCAGTACGGCGGCGCCGGGCTCGACCACGTCTCGTACGTGATCGCGATGGAGGAGATCGCGCGGGCCTGCGCGTCGACCGCCGTGATCATGAGCGTCAACAACTCGCTGGTCTGCGATCCGATCTACCGGTTCGGTACCGACGCACAGAAGCAGGAGTGGCTGACGCCGCTCGCGAGCGGACGCCTGCTCGGTTGCTTCGCGCTCAGCGAGCCCGAAGCCGGCTCCGATGCGGCCGCGCAGAAGACGACCGCGACCAAGGATGGCGACGGCTGGCTCATCCAGGGCACGAAGAACTGGATCACCAACGGTCCGGTCGCCGACGTCTGCGTGCTGTTCACGATGAACGACCGCGCGGCGGGCCACAAAGGCATCACCGCCTTCATCCTGCCAATGAAGACCAAGGGCGTCCGCGTCGGGACGCCCGACGACAAGCTCGGCATCCGCGGCAGCAAGTCCTCGCAGATCTTCCTCGATGACGTGAAGCTCGGCCCCGAGCACCTGCTCGGCGAGGTCGGCGGCGGGTTCAAGATCGCGATGTCGACGCTCGACGGTGGCCGCATCGGGATCGCGGCGCAGGCGCTCGGCATCGCGCGCGCGGCGCTCGACGATTCGCTCGCGTACGCGCAGCAGCGCCGCACGTTTGGCAAGCCGATCGTCCAGCACCAGGCGATCGCGTTCAAGCTGGCGGACATGGCCACCGAGGTCGACGCGGCGCGGCTGCTGACGCTGCGCGCGGCGTATCTCAAGGACACGAAGCAGCCGTACGGCAAGGAAGCCGCGATGGCCAAGCTCTACGCCTCGGACGTCGCCAATCGCGCCGCGCGCGAGGCGATCCAGATCTTCGGTGGCAACGGCTACGTCACCGAGTACCCCGTCGAGCGACACTTCCGCGATGCAAAGATCACGGAGATCTACGAAGGGACCTCCGAGATCCAGCGCCTCGTGATCGCCGGGTACCTCGCGAAAGGGCAATGACAATGACGAAGCAGCTCCTGGTGGTGACCCTCCTCGCCGCGTGCGGCGGCAAGCAGCCGGCGAACACGACGCCCGAGCCCGCCCGTGAGACGGCGACCGACGGCAGCGCCGAGATGGTCCCGATCGAGACGATGGACGAGATCAATCGCCTGCTCGATCGCAAGCGCACGCAGGTCTCGCGCTGCATCACGATCGCGGTCGAGGAGCAGGAGGTCCCGAAGAACGTGCGCGGCAAGGTGCTGCTCAAGATCGTGATCTCGCCGTCTGGCAAGGCGTCGACCGTCGAGGTGGTGAATTCGACCCTGGAGTCGAAGTCGCTGCTCGAGTGCGTGAAGAACAACATCCGCGAGATCGCATTCCCCGCGGTGCCCAAGGACTACGAGACCTCGTACACCTACGGGTTCGAGACCAACTGACCTCCGGGATGATGACCATGATGCGGTGGGTGCTGGTGGTCGTCGGCCTCGGCGCATGCGGCAGTAGCAATCCGCCGGTCGCGAAGCCGGGCGTCGGTACGTCGCGCAGTCTGCCGGTGTCCGACGAGGAGCCGGAGGACGGCGTCGAGCTCCGCCACGAACGTGGGCGGTTCGAGACCGCGACGATCGAGGCCGCGATCGAACCTCACAAGAACGCATGGGTCGACTGCTTCCGGTCGCGCGTCGGCAAGCGGCGCTGGCTCGGCGGCAAGGTCGCGATCCGGTGGGACGTCGAAGAGTCCGGCGAGGTCGCGGCGGTCAAGCTGTTCGAGAGTGACCTCGGCGCGTGTCCGATCGAGAAGTGCGTGCTCGAGGTCGCGCGGCTCGCGACGTTCGGCAAGCCGATCGGCGGCGACACCGACTTCATGATCCCGCTCGAGTTCCCGCCGCAGGGCCGACCGGAGCTGTGGGACGACGATCAGGCGCTGCGCGCCGTCGGCGGCCAGCTCGCCCAGCTCGACGAGTGTGTGAAGCCCGAGTCCAGGCCCGCGACCAAGGCAGCGAACAAGAAGGGACGGCAACCGAAGCGCCCGCCGCCACGCAAGGCCCCGCCGTCGCCACCGATCGTCGCACCCGATGAGGTCATGATCACCGTCTACGTCGGCCCGCGCGGCGAGGCGCAATCGGTCGGATTTGCGTCGACAAAGTCGCTGATCGACGATGCGTGGGCGACGTGTGCGGAGACCATCGCGCTGGCGTGGCGGCTGCCCGATCCGAAGGGCAGCATGGCGAAGCTGGTCGTCCGCTACCGGTGAGCCCCGGCATGCTGGCTGCAACGCAGTCCGGCATGAAGAAGACCAAGCTCGCCCTGAACCGTGAAGTCGTCCGCAAGCTCTCGACCCATGCGCTCGCCCAAGTCCAAGGCGGCAATGGCGAAGTCGTCACGAGCTGCATCATGTGCCCATCGAACCAGATCGGCTGCCCGCCGCCGAACTCGATGCAGCCAGCCTGCGATCCGACGATGACGCAGTGAACCTGTCGCTCGGCGGTCGACAGCTGTCGTCATGAGAGCGACACCCCGCAGGTTGCGTCGCCGCCGATTGTGGGCTCTACCAGGGTCAGCGATGAACTTCGACCGCACCGAAGAGCAGCTGCTGGTCCAGCGCACCGCGCGGGACGTCGGCGAGCGACTGCTCGCCCCGCGTGCCGCCGCACGGGACGTGTCGGGCGAGTTTCCGCTCGCCGAGTTGAAGGAGCTGGCCGCGCTCGGCCTGCTCGCGATCACCGTGCCCGACGAGTACGGCGGCGGCGCCGCGGGCTCGGTCGCGTACTCGCTCGCGATGCAGGAGCTGGCGCGCGCGGATGCCTCGGTCGCGGTCGCAGTGTCGGTCACGAACATGGTCGCCGAGCTGATCGCGACCAACGGCAGCCCCGCGCTCGCGAAGCGCTGGGTGCCCGGGATGGCGAGCGGCGAGCTGGTGTGCGGTGCGTTCGCGCTATCGGAGCCCGAGGTCGGTAGCGACCCAGCCTCGATGCGGATGCGGGCGACGCAGACCGCCGGCGGCTGGAAGCTGTCGGGGACCAAGCAATGGATCACGAGCGGTGATCGCGCGGGCGTGATCGTCGTGTGGGCGGTGACCGATCCGGGCACGGGCCACAAGGGCATCTCGGCGTTCGTCGTGCCTGGCGGCGCACCGGGGTTGAGCGTCGCGCGGCTCGAGGACAAGCTCGGTCTGCACGGCTCGTCGACCGCGCAGCTGGTGTTCGACGACGTCGAGGTGGGCGACGACGCGATGCTCGGCACGCGCGGCCAGGGCTTCCTGCTCGCGATGAAGGCGCTCGATGGCGGTCGGATCGGCATCTCGTCGCAGGCGATCGGCATCGCACGCGGTGCGCTCGAGGCGGCGGTGCGCTACGCGGGCGAGCGCGTCACGTTCGGCCAGCCGATCATCAAGCACCAGGCGATCGGCAGCATGCTCGCCGACGGCGCAACCTGGCTCGACGCGGCAAACCTGATGACGCTGCGCGCGGCGTTTGCCAAGGATGCCGGCGAGCCATACTCGCAGCTCGCCGCGATGGCGAAGCTGTTCGCCACCGAGCACGCGTGGAAGATCTGCGACCTCGCGCTGCAGGTCCACGGCGGCTACGGCTACGTGCGGGATTTCCCCGTCGAGCGGGCGCTCCGCGACGTCCGGGTGACCCGGATCTACGAGGGCACCAGCGAGATCCAGCGCATCGTGATCGCCCGCAACCTGCTCCGCAGCGCCTGAGGCCGGCCAGCACGCTCGCGACTTGCCTACGCGGGCAAGCTGAGCGAAAACGCCCCATGGCCGAATCTCCGCGCAAGCTCCGGATCCTCGTCGCCAAACCAGGCCTCGACGGCCACGATCGGGGTGCCAAGATCCTCGCGCGGGCGCTCGCCGACGCGGGCTACGAGGTGGTCTACACCGGGCTCCACCAGACGCCCGACATGATCGCGGCCGCCGCGGTGCAGGAGGCGGTCGACGCGGTCGGGCTATCGATCATGTCGGGCGCACACATGACGCTGTTCCCGGCGGTGATGAAGGCGCTCGCGGCGCGTGGTGTCGGCGACGTCATGGTGTTCGGCGGCGGCATCGTGCCGAAGGACGACATGGTCGCGCTCGCAGCGATCGGAGTCGCGAAGATCTTCACCCCGGGCGCGAGCACGCACGATATCATCGACTGGGTGGAGTCGTACCTGCGGCCGAAGGTCGCCTAGTGCGCCCGCTGCTCGCGCTCGCGCTGCTCGGCTGCGGTCCGGGGCCGCAGCCCGTCGCGCCGGCGCCGGGTCCGGGCAGCACCGAGGTCGCGCCGAAGCCCGAACCGGTGACCCCGCCGAGCGAGCCGACCCAGGAGGAACGACTCGCCGCGATCCAGAAGGCGATGAACGAGCTCGACGAGGCGGCGCAGGGCTGCTGGGCCGCGGCGGCGACCGAGCGGTTCGACATCGAGGGCGAGGTCACGCTGACGATCGACATCGCGCCGAAGCGAGCCCAGGTCACGGTCGCGCGCGACACCGCACGCAACGTCAAGCTGGCGACCTGCCTGCGCGAGCTGCTCGCGGGCTATCCGTGGGCGCCGCCGCTGCATGGCGAGACCATCCAGCTGCCGTTCAAGTTCCGCGCGCCGGATGGCCAGAACGTGATCGACCGTGCCCTCGTCGCCTGGGCCGGGCAGGGCAAGCTCGCGGTCGCGACGCTGGTCGACGAGAACAACACCGGCAACGCGGCGGCATCGCTGTTCGAGCTCGCGATCGAGGCGGGCGCGTCGACCGGCTATCGCAGCCCCGAGCGCGCCGAGCTGTGGAGCTTCCTCGGTCCCGCCACCGTCGAGGAACCCGGTACGTCCGCCCCGCGCAGCGTCGCGACCGGCGACATGATGTTCGTGCCCAAGGGTGCGGTCCGCAAGGTCACTGCGTCCCAGGGTGCGGTCCACGCGATGATCGCCATGGTACCCGGAGGTCGCGAGGGCTCCGCGCGTGCGGGCGCCCTGCCGACGCGCGAGGTCTCGCAGTGGAAGGAGCCGCCGCCGGGTCCGCTGCACCTGCCAGCCCGCGGCGCCAGGTCGTTCGCGCGCGCCGGCGGCACGGTCTCGATCTTCGCGGAGCCGGCGACGATCAAGAGCAAGGCGCTCTCGGCCTCGGTGCTCGACCTGCCCGCGGGCGCCGCGATTCCCGAGCACGTGCATGGCGAGACCGAGGTGCTGTACCTGGTGGCCGGCTCGGGGACGATCACGGTCAAGGGCGTCGCGATGGCGATCACGGCGAGCTCGGTCGTCCAGATCCCGCCGAACACGAAGCATGCGTTCACCGCCGCGACGCCCGTGCGCGCGGTACAGATCTACACGCCCGCCGGGCCCGAACAGCGATTCAAGAAGCCGTGACCCAGACCGATCAGATCCTCGCTCGCGACATCCGCACCGCGGCGCGCCTGATGCGCGACCTCGATGACCGGCGTCCCGACGCGATCGCGCAGCTGAAGCTGCTGTTCCCGCACACGGGCAAGGCGTACATCGTCGGCATCACCGGGAACCCCGGGGCCGGCAAGTCGACCGTGGTCGACGCGATGATCTCGCATTACCGCGCGCTGGGTGAACGCGTCGGCGTCGTGTGCGTTGATCCGACGTCGCCGTTCTCCG
>JBBJLY010000316.1:0-8909 GCA_037720695.1 Kofleriaceae bacterium
GCCGATCAGCTTCGAGTAGCTGACGCCGACGGTCCGCGCGGCCGCGTTGATGCGCTGGATCCAGAGCGAGCGGAAGTCCCGCTTGCGGACCTTGCGCGACCGGTACATGTGCATCCACGCGTGCTGGACGGCTTCGTTCGCGATCGCGTGGCAGCTGTTACGCTTGCCGCGGAAGCCACTGGCCGCCTTCAGGATGCGGTTGCGACGACGGCGGGCCTTGTATCCTCGTTTGGCGCGGGGCATGGCACTAGTCCTTGTACGGAAGCAGCTTCTCGATCTGATGGTGGTGCGCGTCCGGCACGTAGGCGCCGTTGCGCGCCTGCCGCTTACGCTTCTTGGACCGACCGGTCAGCAAGTGGCGCTTGAACACGTGACCGAACTTGAACTTGCCGGTGGCGGTACGCTTGAAGCGTTTCTTCGCACCGGAATGAGTCTTGACCTTGGGCATACACTGGCCTTGGGGAAGGGCTCGTCCTTATGCCCGAGCAGTGCCACGGTGACAAGTGCTTTCGGCGAGTTTGGACGGATTGCGCTGAATCGTGGCTAGCGATTTCAGGGACCTGGCGAACGCGTCGAGATCCTGCCTACCACACTGCCCGCACTGGCCGACCCAACCGGCATGCCCAGTGTTGCTACCAAGTACACGCTCGCGTGCTGTCTCGCCCTCGGGGCCTGCATCGAGCCAGGAGATGACGCGCTCGACGAGAGCTTTACCGAGCAGGCGCTCGCGTCCGCGCCGACGAACGTGACGGCGACGCCGACCTCGCCGACCCGGATCACGGTCGGCTGGGATCCGGTGCTCAACGCGACGAAGTACTACGTCTATCGATCCACCGCAGGCGGACCCGCCGAGTACATCAACACGATGCGCGCGCCCGGCACCAGCCTGGCCGCGGCCAACCTCACGGCGGGCACCGCCTACTGCTTCACGATCAAGACCGATGATGGCGCCGGCGTCAGCGGCTTCTCGCTGCCGGGCTGCGCTTCGACCCCCACGACCAACGCACCGCCCGCCCCGGTCACGGTCGACGCGACGCCGACCTCGGCGAGCCGGATCACGGTCGACTGGGCCGCCGAGCCGACGGCGAGCAAGTACCTCATCTATCAGTCGGTCGACGCCGCGGGTCCGTATACCTACGCGTTCACGGTGACTGCCCCGACCGTCAGCTGGACCGCGACCAACCTCGTCGCCGGCACGACCTACTGCTATCGCGTCGCGTCCGGTAACGCGGCCGCCACGTCCCCGATGTCGACCGCGACGGCATGCGTGCGCACGCTGTTCGCCGGCCTCGAGGCGCACTACAAGTTCAACGAGATCGGCGCGTTCGCCGAGGACAGCTCGGGGCACCTGCGCAACGGCCTGGTCACCGGCGCCGCGACGTTCTCGTCCGAGCTCGCGCCGCTCGACGGCAACCGGTTCTCGATGTACTCGACCGGCTCGCCCACGGCCGGCGTCTCGATCAATGATGCATCGCCGTTCTGGATGACCGGCGCGTTCACGCTGGCGATGTGGGTCCACGTGCCCGCGTCGGGCGGGACGGTCTACTTCGCGGGCAAGCGCGTCGACGGGTGCGGCGCGGTGACCTGGGAGCTGGCCCAGGACGCGACCCGCGGCCTCCACGTCAAGGGGCGCGCCGGGACGGTGTCGCAGTTCGGCTATGTCGTGCCGGTCGGCGTCTGGACGCACGTCGGGTTCACCTATGACGGCCAGGGCACGATGCGCCACTACGTCAACGGCGTCGAGCTCGGCGCGGGCGCGTTCACCCCGGGCCCGCGCACCGCGGACCCGCTGCAGCTCGCGAGCTCCGGTCACTGCACCGGCGCGCCGGTCCGCGTCGACGAGGTCCAGATCCACAGCCGTCAGCTCGCGGCGCCCGAGCTCGCGATGCTCGGCACGCGGCCCGCGGTCCCGAGCAACTTCGTCGCGTCGGCGGTGTGCTCGACCCGCGTCGAGCTCAGCTGGGACGCCGTGGTCGGTGCCTCGAAGTACTTCGTGTATCAGGGTTCGACCGCGTTCGATGTCGGCTACGCCGGCACGGTGCGCGCACCGGAGACCACCTACTCGAACGGCCGCCTATTGCCGGGCCAGTCGACGTCGTGGTTCGTGCGCAGCGTCGAGAACGGCGTGTACTCGGAGAGCTCCGCGATGCAGTTCGTCGAGACGCCTGCCGCACCCGCCGCGCCGACCCACGTGACGGCCGCCGCGGTCAGCGCGCAGCGCATCCTGATCGAGTGGGACGCGGTCCCGGAGGCCGTGAAGTACTTCGTCTACGAGTCGGTCGACGGCGGCCCGTCCATCCTGCGCGGATCCGTGCGCGGTGGCCAGGCCTCGAAGTTCACGACCGGCATCCTCGCGACCAACGCAACCTACGCGTACACGGTCCGCGTCCAGGGTGCGTGCGCGACGTCGGTCGACTCGACCGCGGCCTCCGTCACGCTGCCCTGAGCATGTACGCTTCCCCTCGGACGTGACCGAGCTCCACGACGCGATCGAGGGGGAAGACTGGCCGCGCGCGCTCGAGCTCGCGCTGACCGTGTGGCGCGCGACGCGCGCGGTCGAGGTGGCGGTGCTGATCGAGGACCTCGATCGACTGCTGCCTCGCCTCGACCCGCCCCGCGCGCATCGCGAGCTGCAGCAGTGGTGGCGCGAGCACGCGCTCGCCTTCGATCCGATCGCCCTGCCCTCGTTGATCGCGAGCGCCGCCCACCGCCCGGGCGGTCCAGGCCAGTGGTCGGAGGTACGAGCCCGTTGGCTATCACTCGGGTTCGAGGCGATCACGACGTTCGAGCGCCACACCACCGCCCCGGCGTACGCGCTCGATTGCATGAACTGGATCGAGCGCGTGATCGCGCTGGTGTCGTGGCCCGAGGATCCGCGGGTCATCCCGATCCTGGTCACCTGGTTCATCACGCCGCCGGTCACGCTCGCCCCGCAACTGCTCGCCGCGATGATGAAGATCCTCGCCAGGCGCCTCGCTGCGGTGACCGACGCGCGTGTCCGCCCGCAGCTCGCCGCGTGCATCACGGAGCCGCGCGGCCGGGTCGAGTCGATCCGCGAGCACCAGGGCCGGCTCGCCGCGCGCATCGTCGAGGAGATCGACCGCCGCACCCGGCCGACCGACCCGGCGCTCGCAGCCGCGATCGCGCGCTGTGCGGCGGCGATGCCCGCACGCGAGGACACCACGCAGTCCGACGCCCGGATCGCCGTGTTGTGGGCCGGCGTGATCCGCGATCCGGACGACGGCCCCGCGCGCATGGTGCTCGCCGATGCCCTGGTCGAGCGCAGCGATCCGCGTGGCGAGCTGATCGTGCTGCAGGGTCGCGGCGCGGGACCGCGCGCGGAACAGCTGCTGCGCCGCCACTTCAAGACCTGGATGGGCGACGCCGCACTCGTCATGCCCCGCAAGCTGTGCACGTTTCGCGACGGCATGCTGGCAGAGGCACGGCTCGGGACCGCGAACACGCCACCGTGGGCGTGGCGCAAGATCGCCGGTCACCGCGAGCTCGCGACGCTGCGCGAGGTCCGGCCGAGCTACGCCCCCGCGGACGAATATGCGGAGCTGATCGCGACGCTGCCGAACCTCCGGACCATCCTGTTCGATGCACCGGAGATGGTGCTGCGCCTCGCGGCGATCGACGCGCGGCTCTCGGTCACCGCGGTCGACTACGTCGAGTACAACCCGACGCTGCCGGCGATTCGCGATCTGCCCGCACTGAGCGACGTGTGCGCGAGCCTCGCGCGCTGCGCACCGGCGCTCGAGACCCTGCACCTCGGGATGCTGCATGGCTCGACGCAGGACGAGCTCGCAGCCGTCGTCCCGACGTTGGCCGAGCAGTTTCCGCGGTTGCGCCAGATCCTCGTCGCGGGCTCCAACTTCTTCGAGCGCGAGGAGGACCGGCGCGTCGTCGCACGCGTACCGCGGGTCGAGATCTACTGAGCGGGCGCGTCGTCGGGCTTGGCAGCGACGTCGGGCGCGGTGGCTTCGGCTTCGGTGCCGGTGTCCCCGGACTCGACGCCGTCGACGTCGTCATCGTCGTCCTCGACGTCGGCGTTGATCGCGTCCTCGTCGAGATCATCGTCGTCGTCCTCGATCGGCGGCGGCGGCTTGGCCCCCGGATGATCCTTCTTCTGCGCGAGCGCGGCCATGTGCAACGCGACCGAGGCCTTCTTGGCCTCCTGCGCCTTGCGGACCACGCCGGGCTTCGGCGCGATCACCATGATCATGCGTCGGCCTTCCATGTTCTGGTTGGCCTCGACCGTCGCGATGTCTCCGCAGCGCTCGACGACGCGGTTCAGCACGTTGAGGCCGGTCTGCGGGTGCGTGATCTCGCGACCGCGGAACACCACGGCGAGCCGGACCTTGTTGCCACCCTCGAGGAACCGGCGGACATGCTTCACCTTGAAGTCCATGTCGTGCCCTTCCGTCTTCGGGCGGAACTTGATCTCCTTGGTCTCGACCGTCGAAGCGCGCTTGCGAGCCTGCTGCTTCTTCTTCGCCTCTTCGTACTTGTACTTGCCGTAGTCCATGATCCGGCACACCGGCGGGAATGCGCGCGGTGAGATCTCGACCAGGTCGAGCCCCTTTTCCTCGGCGAGCCGGAGCGCTTCGTGCGTCGGCATGATGCCGAGCTGCTCTTCCTCGAGGATCACGCGGATCTCGGGAACACGGATCCGGTGGTTGATGCGCAGGCCTTGTTCGGGGCGACGGCGGTCGAATCTTCCGGGCGGTCGACCGTTCATGGGATCACGTTGCTCAGATGCATGTGGCTGATAGGTCTCCTGACAGGGGGCCGGTTGTACCCCGGGGCCCTGACTGGAGCAACGCCGGCGCGTCGCCGGGGGCCACCTGGGGGCTGCGCGACGGTCGTTTCTGGCCTATCGGACGTCGAACACCCTGATCTCCGTGGTCTCTCCGGCCGCGGCGATCCGATCGCCCCGGGGGCTCCACCCGATCGCGGTGACGATCGACCCGAGCTCGCCACGCAGCAGCTCGCGGCGTGAATCGACGTCGAACACGATGACCTCGCGGCCGACGCCGATCGCGACCCGGTGCCCGACCGGCGGCGCGGCGAGGATCCGTGTGATCCCGTTCGGCGGCGCGCTCGGAAAGCTCGCGAGCGGAACCGCGACCCCGCGCTCGATCGCGAACACATTGCCCTTGCCGTCGATCACGACGATCACCGGGATCTCGCCCGATAGCAGCGCGGTCGCGTTCAGCATCCGATCCGTGGTGTCGACCTCGGCGATCGACTTGCCGGCGGCCACGTCGTACAGCCGCACGGGGCTGGCGCGGCCTGACCAGCAGGAAGCGGCGCATCGGATCGAGCCGCAGCGACCGGATGTTGATCAGCGGGGTCTGCAGATCCGCCGCCGCGCGTGCCGTCGATCCTGAGCTCCTGCACGCCCTCCGTGGTCCACGCGATCAGGTGATCGGTCGCGACCACCGCGCCGGTCGAGCCGCCGCCCTGCACCGTCACCTTCGCGAGCTCGCGCGCGCGGTTCCACACATAGAGTCCCATCCCACCGGTCGCCACGATCGTGCCGTCGGACCGCCACGCCACGCCGCCCGACACGAACGCCTGCAGCGGCGGCAGCGCGCTCCGCTCGGGCTTCGCGAGTGCACGAACGAGCACGGACTGGTCGTTCGCGAGCGACAGCAGCGACGTCCCCGCTGGATCGAACACCAGCCCCGTGATCGTCGCGAGGTGGTGATTGCGGAGCCCGATCGGGGCTTCGATCGGGGGTCCGCGCTCGACCTTCACGATCCGCAGGCCGAGCGTGTTGCTCCCCAGCGCGATCACGACCTCGGCGTGCTCCGGGATCGTCGCGACGACGCTCGCGGTGCTGACGCCGACCTCGAGCGGCAACAACGAGCGCGGCGGGCCGCTGCCGATCCAGTGCCGCGCCAGCGAGCGCGACGTCGGCACGAACAGCCACGAACCGACGACCGTGCCGGCGAACCCCTGGGTGACGAACGTGACCGCGCCGCCGCGCTTGACGATCCACTGGTAGGTCCCCGTGCTCGACGTCGCGTACAGCGCCTTGCCGTCCTCGGACCACTGCACCGAGGTCGCGGACGGGCCGCGCAGGCGCACCTTGCCATCGTCGACCGCGACCGCTCCCTGCCCCGTCGGCAGGCACGCCACGCGCTTGCCGTCGGGTGACAGCTTGCGAGGCGAGATGCAGGTCTCGCGCACGAGCTTCGGCGGTCCGTCGCCGCTCCATTCGAGCAGCGTGCCCGGCTGGTTCGGCTCCGTCGCGGCGAACAACCAGTGCGCGGTGCCGCCCGCCGCGACCGCATCGGCAGGGCCGGTCGGAAACTCGATCGGCCCGCTGACCACGCCGCCGTCGATCACGAAGCCGTGCTGGCGCGCGCCGACCAGCAGCCGGCCGCTGGCGAGGCAGACCACCGCGACGCTGCTGCCGGGGTCGGGCAACGCGAGCGTCGCGATCGACTCGACCCGACCCGTCGCGCGCACGAGGCCGCGCACGATCAGCTGCTTGCCCTCGGTCGTCAGCAGCACGACCTGCTGGCGCGCCGCGCACCACGTGGCGTCGGCGATCCGGACGCCGAGCTGATCCGAGGCCAGGGCATCGACGATCGTGCCGGCGACCCGCGGGCCGGGCGTGCTGGTGACCTCGACCGTGGCGGGCAGCTTGATCGGCACGACCGGGACCGCAGCATCACCCGGCTCGACGGCCACCGGCCGAGCGCGTTCGGGGCGGCGAGCCGCCCACCCGCTCGCGCCGATGCCGACGAGCGCCAGGGCGCCCGCGATCCCGAGCACCACCGGCAGGCGCGAGCGTGGTTGGCGGCGTGGCCGGTCGCGCACGGTCGGGGTCGCTGCCAGCGTCGGGGCCTCGCCGAGGTTCGCGCTATGGGGGCGGTTCCACGGCGAGCGCGCGAGCGTCGCGGTGTCGTTGTGCGCCAGGCAACGCGCGATCGTCGACAGCTCGCGCGACGCCTGCACTGCGTCGATCGTGCGGTCGTCGGCGCGCTTCGCGAGCAGCACCGCGACCAGCGTCGCCAGCCGCGGTGGCACGTCGGGCCGCACGGTGTCGAGCGACCGCGGCTCGCTGAGCAACAGGCGCGCGAGCACCTCCATCACGATCGGTCCGCCGAACGGCGCGACCCCACCGACCGTCTCGTACAGCAGGCAGCCGAGCGCGAACATGTCGACGCGCTCGTCGATATCGCTGTCGCCGCGCACCTGCTCGGGCGCCATGTAGCCCGGCGTCCCGATCACCTCGCCGGTCTTGGTCGGCCCGATCACCGACAGCCGCTTCGCGATCCCAAGGTCGATCACGATCGCCTTCGCCGGATCGCGATCGACGAGCAGTACGTTGCTCGGCTTGATGTCGCGATGAACGATCTGGTGCGTGTGGAGGTACGCGAGCGCATCGGCGACGCGCTGGCCGATCGCGACCGCCTCCGCGATCGTCAGCGGCGCTCGCTTGAGGCGATCGCTCAGCGACTCGCCATCGAGCCATTGCATGGCGAGATACGCGCGGCCATCGCCGGTCAGGCCGTGCGCGACGTACCGCACGATCGTCGGATGATCGAGCTGCTCGAGCATCGCGGCCTCGGTTGCGAATCGCACCGGATCCCCGTGCAGCCCGGGATCGAGCACCTTGATCGCGATCGGCATGCCGCCCTCGCGCTCGACCCCGGCATAGACCCGGCCCATGCCGCCGGCGCCGATCTCGCGCTCGACTGCGAACCGCGCGGTGAACGTGCCATCGGCGACGAGCGCGCGCAGCCGCGTCAGGTTGTCGTCCGAGAGCGCCACTGCGGTTGCCGAAGGTACCACTGGCCTGTACGCGGGAGCGGACGGGCCCGTTTCGGTCGCCATGCAGCAGCGCGATCGCCGAAAGCCCACGCGCGAGACCGCGTATCGCTCGATCAAGGAGCTGATATGAAATCGATCTCGCTAGTCTCGGTCCTGTCGTGCGGCGCGCTCGCCATCACCGCCGTCCCCTCGCGCGCCGACCAGTGCGCGCTGAACCCGACCGCCATCGCCGACAAGGCGGCCACGCTGGTCAAGCCCGGCGCGACCGTGCTCGAGTACTGCGAGCCCTGCCGCGGCGGCGCACCCGGCAAGCCCTACGTCGTGAAGACGGTCGAGGCGAAGGACGGCAAGCTGATCGTCAACGGCAAGCTGACAGATCTCGCGTACCTGTTCGTCCAGACCTCGCCCGACAAGCTCGAGAACGTCGGCATACTCGCCGGCTGCGCGGCGCAGGGCGTCTCGGTGTCGATCACCGGCGGCAAGCCCAGCGGGCAGACCAGCCCAGGGCCCAATGGCACGCGCCGCCCGGCGCCCCCGCCGCCAAGCCCGGCCTCGGCCGCTGAATTCGCCGGCGCGTGGAACGTCCGGCTCACCACGCGGCTGTCGTCCTGCACGTCGATCGTCGCGCCCGGTGTCGCCGACTGGACGATCGCGGTCGCCGACGGCGCGGTCTCACTCGAGAGCGGCGATGGCTCGAAGCTCGCGGGCACGCTCGACAAGGTGATCGGCTCGAGCTACCGGACGACACTCAGGCCGAGCAAGCAGGCGAGCAGCGCCGTGCTCAAGGCGACGATGATCGTCAAGGATCGCCTCCACGGCACCCTCGTCCGCAGCGAGAACACAGGCGATCCCCAAGACCCGGTCTGCGTCATCGTCCAGGACTTCGGGGCGACCCGTCGCTAGCCCGTTCTAGCCGGATCCGGATCCGAACCGAACCCGGGGACGTTAGCCGTTAGCCGACCGTGATCCGGGCTCCGGGTCCGGAGGCGTTAGCCGTTCCCCTCCGAGTCAGCTACTCACGACGCGTGCGAGCGCGTTGCTCTCGGTCTGGCGCTCTCGCCTTGCGGGCAGGCGCGCACCGGACCACGCCGAGCGCCACGACATCGAGCCTCGGCGTA
>JBBJLY010000106.1:0-25822 GCA_037720695.1 Kofleriaceae bacterium
GGAGGTCGATCGGGAGCTCGCCGATCTCGTCGAGGAACAGCGTGCCGCCGTCGGCCGCGAGGAACAGGCCGCGCTTCGCGGAGTCGGCGCCGGTGAACGCGCCGCGGACGTGGCCGAACAGCTCGCTGTCGAGGAGCGAGCCGACGAGCGCGCCGCAGTTGACGGGCATGAACGCGCGACTGGCGCGGCGGCCGGCGAAGTGGAGGGCGCGCGCGACCAGCTCCTTGCCGGTGCCACTCTCCCCCGTGATGAGGACCGTGGCGTCGGACTGCGCGACCTTGTCGATCGTGCCGCGGAGCTGCTGCATCGCCGCGGACTCGCCGATCATCGAGCCGTAGGCGAGGCGCTTGGTGAGCTCGCCGTGGGCGCGGCGGAGCTCGTCCTCGTCGAGCGCACGCCGGACGACGAGGCGGAGCTCGTCGGGCGAGAACGGCTTGCCGATGTAGTCGCGCGCGCCGAGCTTCATGCCGCGCACGGCGGTGTCGATCGACGGGTATGCGGTGATCAGGAGGACCGCCGGGGGCGTCTCGCCCGCGAGCAGCCGCGGCAGGATCGAGACACCATCCTGATCGGGCAGGTTGATGTCGCACAGGATCAGATCGAAGCGGCGGCGTGACACCGCGGCGAGGGCACCGGCGGCCGAGTCGACGGCTTCGACCTCGTAGCCGGCGCGGCCGAGCACGTCGCTGCACAGGGCGCGGATGCCGCGCTCGTCATCGACGATGAGAATCGTGCTCACCTCGCGTTGGGTATCACGCCGCAGCGCCCGGCGCCACGGCGTCGCTCGTCACGCGTTCGGGATGACGAGCCGGAACTCGGCACCGCGACCACCGGGCGCATCGCCGACCTCGATCGAGCCACCGGCCGTCGCGATCAGGTGCTTGCACACCGCGAGGCCGAGGCCGGTCCCGACACCTGCGGCCTTGGTCGTGAAGAACGGATCGAATACCCGGTTGCGATCCGTGGGCGGGATGCCGGGACCATCGTCGCTGACGGTGATCGCGGTCGCGATGCCGCCGGGCTCGGGGCGTGACGCGATCGTGATCGTCCCGCCCGGGGTCTTGCCATCGGTCATCGCCTGCGACGCGTTCTGCACCAGGTTGACCAGGATCTGCTGCAGCGCATGGGCCTCGATCGCGACTGACGCGGTCGAGCCGATGTCGCTCGCGAGCGTGGCGCGCGCCTTCTTGAGCTGCGGGTTCAGCAGGGCCGCGACGTGACGCACGACGGCGGCGGGCTCACAGCTCGCGGTGGCGACGCCGCCGGCGCTCGCGATCTCGCGCTCGCTCTGGCGCGGCGTGCGCGCGTACTCGAGCAGCCCGCCGACGATGCCCTTCATGCGTTCGGCTTCCGATGCGATCATCTCGAGCGCCGCTCGATCCGGATGATCCGCCGCCTTGTCCTCGATCAGGAGCTTCGCGTAGCCGAGCACCGTGGTCAGGGGGTTGTTGATCTCGTGCGCGACCTGCGCCGACATCACGCCGACCGATGCCAGCCGGTCGCCGCGGGCGAGCGCGGTCTGAAGCTCGGAGCGTTCCGCGATCCGTCGCGCCATGTCGTCGATCCGCTTGCCGAGCACGCCGATCTCGCCCGGGCCCTTGATCGGCGCCGTGGTGTCGGCGGTGCCCGCGGCGATCGCGTCGGCACGCCGCGCGAGATCCGCGAGCGGCCGGGTCAGCCGGGTAGCGAACAACGCGCCGAGCGCGAGGGCGAGTGCGAGGGCCGCGCCACCGACGATCGCGGTGTCGCGCGTGGTGCGGCGCGCGAGCGCATACGCCTCGTGTTCCGGCTGCTGGTGCAAGATCGCCCAGCGCACGCCGCGCAGGGACTGGTAGCTCGACAAATTGCGGTACGCGCTGAGCCAGCCATTCGTCGACAGCGTGCCCTCGACGGTCGAGGCGAGCGCGCGATCGACCGCCGGATCTTTGCCCGCCGGCTCGCCTGCCCACGACTCGTGCGGCACGCCATGTAGCCCGTCGCTCGCCGCGACCGTGACGCCGCGTCCGTCGACGACCAGCACACGGGCGCCAGGTCCGAGCCGCGCCGCGGCGATCACGTCGCGCACGAACCCGAGATCGAGCGTCGCGACGAACACGCCGATCAGCTCGCCGGTCCGGCCGCGTGCCTGGACCACGAGATGTACCAGGGTGCGGCCGCCCGCGTGCTGCGCGTCGCCGATGTAGCCGCCGAAGCTGTGCGAGCCGATGTCGACGCCCGCGGGAACTGGATCGCCATGCAGCAACTTGCCGTCGGGCGCGAGGATCGAGAGCCCCGCCACGATCGGGACGTCGCGTCGGAGCCGCTTGATCAGGAGCTGGGTCTTGCGCGGATCGGCGCTGTCGTCGGCCCAGGTCCCGGCGGCGAGCTCCACCGTGCGCCGCGCACCTTGCAGCGTGCCGTCGAGCGCGGCACCGAGCGCGCGGATGTGAGCGAGTGCGCCGCGGTTGACCTCGCGCTCGACCGCGTCACGCGCGCGCACGATCGCCAGCACCCCGACGATCACCGTGGGCACCACCGCGGCGAGCGCGAGGACGAGGAATACGCGCCAGCGCAGCGACGGGCTCGGGCCGGTCGGTTGCTCGGGGCTCACGGCACGCCTCCATTCTCAGCAGCACCGGACTTGTCCGGTGTTCGCACGAGCCGGTTCCAGCCCCGCCGCACGCCGTCGATCGCCTCGTCGGGCGTGGCGTCGTGCGCGACGACCGCGGCCAGTGCGGGATTCAGATCGTCGAACAGGAGCGGTGTATGCGCGGTCTGCGGCAATGGCTTGGTCCCGCGCAGCGCCTCGTACGCCGCGCGCGCGATCGGGGCCGCGGTGGCGAGCGCGCCGGTCCGCGACGGCACGGTGCCGAATGCCTCGGCGAGCTGGTGCTCGACCGCGAGGTCGGTGAGCTCGGACGCGAGCCGCCAGCCCTCGTCGGGCCGGGTCGCACACTTCGGCACGACCAGCAGCTGGCCCCCGCGCGGTGCGCCTGCGAGTGCGCTGATCGCGAGCTGGTCACGGTCGCGCAGCGCGCCGAGCTGCCATGGCCCGGTCACCCAGTACGCGAGCTCGCCGGCGTGCCAGCGGCGGAGCTCGTGGGGCGCCTCGCTGCCTGCCGGCGGTGGCGGCGGGATGACGTCGCCGATCAGCCCGGCGAAGGCGGTCAGCGCGCGGGTCGCTCCAGCCCCCTCGATCCCGGTGACCGCGAGCTCGCCGCCCTCGGCGCGCAGCCACGGCACGAACCAGTAGCCGTCGACGCGTACGCCGAGCGGGTAGGGGCGTGCGGCGTGCAGGCGGCGCGGGCGGCGGCGACGAGATCGGCGATCGACGGCGAGGCGGGCGCCACCTGCGTGCGCGACCGGATCACGACGAGCCCGTCCACCGTCTGCGGCACCGCGAGCATGCTCGGCCCGAGCCGGACCAGGGCGGCAGCCTCCGGCGTCCAGTCGAGGCGGCCCAGCGGCTCGGGCACCGGGCGCAAGAGCTCGGCGATCCCGGGCAACCACGTCGCATCGATCCGGATCAGGTCGGGACAATCGCGGCCGATGCGGAGGATCTCGCCGATCACCTGCTGGCCACGCGCGAACGGGACCCGCGACGCTTCGATGGGGAGCCGGCGCTCCGTCATGATCGTGTTGAGCAGCTCCGTCTCCTCGGGCCCGAACGTGTGAAGGAACCGGATCGCCGGCACGACGGGCGGCTCGTTGCCGCAGCCGATCGCGAACAGTGCAACCGCGAGCATGCGCACGCCGGCACTCTACGACAGGTCGCCGCACGCGACGCGGTGTCCGGTTACGATGTGTCATGGCGTCTGACGTGCCACGCAATCTCGAGCTCGAGGCTGCGATCCTGCGCGATCCATCGGACCCCGAGCCGTAGCTCGTCTATGCCGACTGGCTCGAGGGCCACGGCGACCCGCGGGCCGAGCTGATCGCGCTGCAGTGCGGCAAGCGGAACACCCGGAACCCCGAGAAGGCGTTGCGCGGGTTGCTGCTGACCCACGCAAAGCATCTGTTCGGGCCGTTCGCGAGCTTCCGCGAAGACCTTCGGTTCCGCTGGCGGTTCGGGTTCATCCGAGATGGCGCGTCTGCACGACAGCATGGGTCCTCTGCTCGAGGTACTCGACGCTTTGTTGCAGCACCCGTCAGGGCCGTTCGTGACGGATCTGGCGCTGTCATCCGCCGATCGCGAGCTGGCACCGGCGATCGCACGGCTCGTGGAGATGGCCGAGCTGCCACCGCTGCGGCGCCTCAGCCTCCAGTCACTCGCCACGGTGCCACCGATCGTGCCCTCACTGCACGACCTGTGGCCACGCGTGCCCGATCTGACGTACCTCGAGCTCGCTGGTGCATTCGACGTCGGCGATCCCGTGATTCCGGCGGTCACGCATGCGCAGTTCTTGGGCTGCCTCGACCCCGCAGGTGCGCGCGCGATCGCGGTCGCGCCTTGGCCCCAGCTCACGACCTGGTGTTGACGTTCGACAACTGCACCGCGACCAGCGCAGATCTGGCGCCGCTGTTCGCGCGCACCGACCTTGACGCGCTGACCAGCCTCTCGCTATGCGAGGCACCATTCGTTGACGAGCTGTGCGCGCAGCTCGCAGCGGCACCGTTCGCACGCCAGCTGCGCGAGCTCGATCTTCAGGGCGAGGGGATGACCGATGCCGGCGCGCACGCACTCGCGAACGGACGCTTCGAGCGGCTCACGCGCCTGGACGTGACGCGAGCGCCGCTCACCGAACATGGCTACGACGCGATCGACGGCATGCACATCGTCGACGTGGCGGGCGGTCGCTACGACAGCGCCGAAGAGTGATATCTACGCTCCGTGCGGAGCATGACCGGGTACGGCCGAGGCGTGATCGCGGAGCGTAATCTGCGGGCGACGGTCGAGGTGCGTACCGTCAATCATCGGTTCCTCGATCTCAAGCTGCGCGGTGCGCCGCTCGCGCCTGCGAGCGAGGATGCGGTGCAGGCGCGCGTGCGTGCGCGGGTGGAGCGTGGCTCGGTCGTGGTCTCGGTCAACCTGGCTCGCGACGGTGGTGGCGCGATGCTGCGGATCGATCCCGACGCAGCGAAGCGTGCGTACGACGTGCTCGCGGCGACCGCGGCGCAGCTCGGGATCGCCGGCCCGGAGCTCGGGCTCGTGCTGGCGCAGCCGGGCGTCGTCGGGGGCGTCGAGGATGCGGTCGACGACGGCTCGGAGCAGCGTTCGATCACGGGCGCGCTCGATGCCGCGCTCGTCCAGCTCGATCAGATGCGTGCAACCGAGGGCGAGGCGCTCGCGGCCGAGCTGGTGACCTGGCTCGACGAGCTGGTCGAGCGCAGGACCCAGCTCGCGGAGCTCGCGGCGACGCTGCCCCAGCAGGTCGCGCGCCGGCTGACCGAGCGGGTGCGCCGGCTGCTCGACGGCCAGGACGCCGCGACCGTGGATCGGGGCGGCTCGCCCAGGAGGTCGCGCTGCTCGCGGACCGCGCGGATGTCACGGAGGAGCTGGTCCGGCTCGCCTCGCACCTCGATCAGGCGCGCGGCCTGGTGGCTGCCGCGGGCGCGGTCCGGCCGGCGGCTCGACGTCCAGGAGATCGGCCGCGAGCTCAACACGATCGGCAGCAAGTCCGCGCTCGCCGAGATCAGCTCCGTGATCGTCGAGGCCAAGGCGGCGCTCGAGAAGATCCGCGAGCAAGTCCAGAACGTCGAGTGAGCGATCCCGGTCACACGATCCCGCGTCACCCTGGCCATGTATGATTGCGCGTGACCGACCGAGGCGTCCTGGTGATCGTTTCATCGCCTTCGGGGGCGGGCAAGACGACCTTGACGCGCCGCCTGCTGACCGAGCATCGCTCGCAGCTCGAATTCTCCGTGTCGTACACGACGCGCCCGATCCGCCCCGGCGAGGTCGACGGCCGGGATTATCACTTCGTCACGCCTGCGCAATTCCAGGACATGGTGGAGCGTGGGGAATTTGCCGAGCACGCGTTCGTGCATCGCAACCGCTACGGGACGGCCCAGGCGCCGGTCGAGCAGGCGCTCGGTCGCGGCCACGACGTGATCTTCGATGTCGACTGGCAAGGTGGGGCGGCCCTGTCCACCCGGTGGCCCGAGGACTCGCTGAAGATCTTCATCTTGCCGCCGGATCTCCAGGTCTTGGCCTCGCGCCTGCGCCAGCGGGCCACCGACGCTCCGGAGATCATCGAGAGCCGGCTCCACAAGGCAATCGAGGAGCTCGAGCACTACACCGAGTACGAGCACCTGATCGTCAACGACGAGCTGGAACGTGCTTATGCGGTGTTGCGCGCGATCTACCTGACGCGCAGATACGGCGCGACCGACCGAGCGGATCGCGCCGACCTCGGGCTCGCCAGCCTGGCGCAGCTCGTCGAGGCAAACCGCGAGGCAGGCCCCGAAGTCCACGCACGTCGGCTGGTTGGCCGCGCGAGCTGAGACGTCCGGTCGACGTCGAATGTCGCATTGACGCGCGGATCTGGTTGGGCCAGGCTGGATCCTATGAGGGGCTATCGCAGCGTGATCTTGGTGGTGCTTCTCGGGGCCGGTTGCAGCAAGACGTTCAAGGCGTCGACGGTGCAACCCAACCCACTCGCCAGTCCGACCGAGACACTCCGTTCTTCGGAGAAGATCACGATCGTGACCGGCGACATGGAGCTCGATACCCCGGCACCGGCGGAGGCGACGCAGCGCGCGTCCCTCGTGCGAAACCGGCGCTACCCGCTCTACAACCAGGCGCACTTCACGATCGTGTCGCGCGATCGACTCCGCTTCCACGTCCAGATCGATCACAAGTGGCAGGAGTGGGCGGACCTCAGCACGTGGAACATCCACCTCGAGGACGACGCCGGCCGGCGCTGGGAGCCCGAGGCGATCGAGCACGCGAAGACCAAGATGATGACGACGATGTGGGATCGCGAGCAGCGCACCGCGGTCCGCAACCGGTTCGGTGATGTCGTGGCGATCCAGGAGGATGGCTACAAGAGCCGGCAGACCCTGGGCTCGCTCTCGGTGTTCCGCGGCAAGGCGGACTTCGTGTTCTACGAGCGGGACCTGTTCCACGCCAACGTCCGCAAGCTCAAGCTGGTGGTCAGCCGCCCGGGCGAGAGCTTCGAGTCGTGGAATTCTGCGACTCGTCGGCCGACTGAGCGATCGGTCACCTCCCCGGTCACCTCCCCGGTCACCTCCCCGGTCAGGCACTTCGCCCTCGGCCGTGCGGGATGGTACCGTTAGCAACTGAACGGCGCGCGCCGCTCAGTCTCGATGCACCAACTCGATCAGATCCTGTCCGAAGTCGCCGGCTACTACCCTTCCGCGGATCTCCCGCTCGTCCGCCGCGCCTACCAGTTCGCGGCGCAGGCCCACGACGGTCAGACCCGCAAGTCGGGTGATCCGTACGTCTCGCATCCGCTCGCGGTGGCGCAGATCATCGCCGAGCTCAAGCTCGACGTCGCGTCCGTGTGCGCCGGTCTGCTGCACGACTGCGTCGAGGACACCTCGGCGACGATCGATCAGCTCGGCGAGATGTTCGGCAAGGAGATCGCGTTCCTCGTCGACGGCGTGACCAAGCTCGGCAAGCTGCCGTACTCGACCCGCGAGGAGCAACAGGCCGAGAACTTCCGCAAGATGCTGCTCGCGATGGCGCGCGATATCCGCGTCATCCTGGTCAAGCTGTGCGATCGGCTCGACAACATGCGGTCGCTCGAGCACCTGCCGCCCGAGAAGCAGGAGCGCATCGCCGCCGAGACGATGCAGATCTACGCGCCGCTCGCGAATCGCCTCGGCATCCAGTGGGTGAAGGTCGAGCTCGAGGATCTCGCGTTCAAGTACAGCCATCCGGGCGAGTACGAGCAACTTGCAGCCGACGTCGCGAAGACCCGGGCCGAGCGGCTCGAGTACATCCACCACGTCGAGAAGCTGATCCAGAAGGAGATGACCGACAACGGCGTCCCCTGCGAGGTGGTCGGCCGGGCCAAGCACCTGTGGTCGATCTACCAGAAGATGAAGCGCACGCAGCGCCCGTTCGAGGACATCCACGACGCGATCGGGTTCCGCGTGATCACCGACTCGCAGATGCACTGCTATCACGCGCTCGGCGTGGGGCATCAGACCTGGACCCCGATCCCCGGCCGGTTCAAGGACTACATCGCGCTGCCGAAACCCAACCTCTACCAGTCCCTGCACACGGCGGTGATCGGGCCGAAGGGCGAGCGCATCGAGATCCAGATCCGGACGCGCGAGATGAACCTGGTCGCGGAGCACGGCATCGCCGCGCACTGGAAGTACAAGGAGGGCGGGTCCACGACCGCCACCGTCGACGACAAGAAGTTCGCGTGGCTGCGCCAGCTGATGGAGAGCCAGAAGGAGCTCCGCGATCCGACGGAGTTCCTCGAGAGCGTCAAGATCGACCTGTTCGGCGACGAGGTCTACGTGTTCACCCCGGGTGGCGACGTCAAGGCGTTGCCCAAGGGCTCGTGCCCGATCGACTTCGCCTACTCGGTGCACTCGTCAATCGGTGACCACTGCTCGGGCGCACGCGTCAACGGGATGATCGTCCCGCTGCGCTACCAGCTACGGAACGGCGACACGATCGAGATCATTACCAACCCGAACCAGCGCCCCAACAAGGACTGGTTGAAGCTCGTCAAGACGGCGCGCGCGCGGACCAAGATCCGCTGGCTGCTGCGGCAGGAACAGCGCGACAAGGCGGTCGTGCTCGGGACCGATCTCGTCGACAAGGCGTTGCGCAAGCACAACACGTCGCTGTCGCGCGCAGACAAGCAGCTGCAGGCGGCGGCGCGCGAGCTGCGTTGCGTGACCGTCGACGAGCTGATCATCCAGGTCGGCTACGGCAAGATCACGCCGCAACAGGTGCTCGAGAAGGCACTGCCCGAGCTGAAGAAGATCGACGAGCCGGAGAAGAAGGCCGAGAGCATGCTGAAGACCTTGCTCCGCAAGGTCACGCGACGGACCTCGTCGTCGGGCATCAAGGTCGCCGGCGAGCAGGACATCCTCGTGCGGTTCGCGAAGTGCTGCAGCCCGCTACCCGGCGATCCGATCGTCGGCTTCATCACGCGCGGTCGCGGCGTCACCGTGCACCGCCGCGATTGCGACAAGGGCCTCGATCTCGATCCCGAGCGCCGGATCGACGTCGAGTGGGACGGCAATGGCAAGACGCAACACGAGGTCGCGATCCAGATCCTGTGCGCCGACAAGCCCGGCTTGCTCGCGCACATCTCGCAGTCGTTCACCGATCAGGGCGTCAACATCAGCCAGGCCCACTGTCGAGCGACCGAGGACGGACGCGCGGTGAACACATTCCACGCGTCGGTTCGCGACCTCGATCAGCTGAAGACGGTGATCCGCTCGCTGTCGCGGATCAAGGGTGTGTACTCGGTCGATCGCGTCGCCGCAGAGACCGCCTAGCCGCGAGGAGCGGGCTGGCCCGGCTCGCCGAGCTTCGCGAACAGGTCGACGGTCGAGGGCGTCGAGTGCTTCGCGAGCCGGTTCTTGCGCCGCCGTCCGGCCTTCTCGTGCTTGTTCTTCCGCTTGACGGTGGTTGCTTTGGTATTGGAGGCCATGGCTCCGGGTTTCTAGCCGGCCGATACGATGGTTGTCAACGTGGCTCGACGGTGCACGGGGGCCGGGCTACATTCCTTACCCTCGCGGATATCCTTACGATCCGCGTACCTAGAGGACGAGGATGAAGCTCTGCCCGAAGTGCCAGAAGCAATTCAGCGACGACGCGAACTTCTGCCCCGTCGACGCCGCGCGGCTGGTCCCGCTGGCCGGCGATGGCCAGACCACCGACGCCGACTCGCTGGCGGTCCGGTTCGAGCTTGGTGACAAGCTCGGCGGCGGCCGGACCGGCAGTGTCCACCGTGCCGCGGACAAGCAGCATGGTGGCGCCGCCGTCGCCATCAAGCTGGTCTCGCCGGCGGTCCTCGCCTTGCCAGGCGTCGCCCAGCGACTGGAGCGCGAGCTCAAGCAGCTGGAACGCGTCCAGAGTGCCGGTGTGGCCAAGGTGCTCGCCTCGGGCAAGCGCGGCGAAGAGTTCTGGGTCGCGCTCGAGCTGCTCGACGGCGCGCAGACGGTCGCCGAGGCGATCAACGCCCGCGGTCCGATCCCGCTGGAGCACGCCGCGCACCTGATCGAGGTCGTCGGCGAGGCGCTGATCGA
This sequence comes from Kofleriaceae bacterium, assembly GCA_037720695.1. Lineage (GTDB taxonomy): Bacteria > Myxococcota_A > Polyangia > Haliangiales > Haliangiaceae > JABFXX01. The sequence continues at coordinate 10,165 of JBBJLY010000106.1, forward strand.
GGCTGCTCAGGTCGGCGTCGTCCACCGCGACCTCGCGCCCAAGAACGTGCTGTTCGCGTCCTCCACCGGCGACATCAAGTTGATTAATTTCTCGCTGCCGGTGCCGACCAGCGACAAGGTGCCCGGCGTGCCCGAGTTCGTCGCGCCGGAGCAGGTCGAGGGCAAGCCGGTCGACCAGCGCTCCAACCTGTACTCGCTCGGCGCGCTCTACTACTACGTCCTCACCGGCCACACGGTGCATGGCGGCAGCGCCGACGAGGTGCACCAGGCCCATGTCGGTGGCTCGATCCGCACGCCGTCCTCGCTGGCTGCGGTCCCCGCTCCGGTCGAAGCCGTCATCATGCGTGCCCTCGACCGCAGCCCGACCAAGCGCTTCCTGACCGTGCGCCAGTTCGTCGACGAGGTCGGTCGTGTCGCGCGCGGCGAGTCGGATCCCCGCTCGACCCAGCCGATGGGCAAGATCGGCCGCCCGAAGGCCGAGCTCGTGCAGACATTGATCGGCGTCCGCTCGATGACGGGCCAGCCAGCCTCCGGACCCGCGCAAGCCCCGATGATGGTCCAGCCGCCGATCGCCGTCGCGCCAATCCCCGCAACCACGCATCAGATGGGCAGCCCGATCGGCAGCCCGATGGCAGGCACGATGGCCGGAATCCCGGTTGCCGCGCCGCTCGCGCCCGCTGGCGCACCGAGCCACCTCGCTGCGCCGCCAATGGGTGCGCCGGTCGCGGTGGCGTCAGCTGGACCGTCCTCGACCGCTACCTGCGTCGCCGTGGGCGCCGCCTGGTGCGCCAGGCCCGATGGCCGGCGCGAACACCGCGATCGCCGCACCCGAGCTCGCAGCGACCGTCCTGCCGAACGCAGCAATAATGCCTTCCATTCCCGCCGCGCCCACCATGCCCGTCCCGGCTGCGCCGATCGTCGCTTCACCGATGGTCGCGCAGGTTGCCGCACCGATCGTCGCCGCCCCCGTGGTCGCTGCGCCGGTCGTCCAGAACGCCGCCGCCGGCAAGAAGGGCAAGGACGGCGAAGGCAAGAGCAAGGGCAAGTTCCGCGAGACCATGTGGTTCAAGAAGGGCGAGCTCGACGCCCAGGCCGCCCAGGCCGCTGCCGAGGAGCGCGCGCAGACCGGCAAGGAGGTCTCGGTCGATAAGGCCGACTCGATGCCGATCGACGAGCGTTACAAGGACGACGGCTCGATCACGCGCGGCGACAAGGAGAAGTACAGCCTCCGCACCGGCGCCACGCAGATGATGTCGAGCGTCAAGGATCCCAGCGAAGCGGGCGCCAGCATGGCCAAGGTCTCGGAGGACGCGCTGATCGGCGAGATGAAGGGTGGGCGGACCTGGGTCGTGTTCGCGATCATCGGGCTCATCGCGGTCGCCTTGATCGTCTACTTCGCCGCCTCCTAGCGGCGGCCTCGGCCCGGCGGGCCGAGCGAACGCCTACAGATCGTCGAGCGACGCCAGCGTCGGCAGCTGGATCGTGCGCGCGTACATCTCGCGCCGATGCTTCGTGATCGCCTCGGTCAGCGCGCCCGTCTGCGTCAGCGGCGTCTCGATCACCCGATCGATCTGCAGCGAGCTGCGCAGCTCGGGCGGCACGGTGCCGAGCGCGATCATCGTCCCGAACCAGCCGAGCTCTCGGATCTCGTGGAGGTTCATCAGCTCACCGGCCGACAGCCCCTCGAGATCGATCACCAGCACCTGGGGACGGGTCTGCTGCGTGTCGTCGGTCAGCTGGCCGACCAGCTTGGGGATCGACCGCGCGATCTGGATGATGGTGCCGACCGCGAACAGCTCGCGCTCGACCCAGCTCGCTGTCGCTGTGGAGGGCGAGTACACCATCGCGATCGTGCTCTTGCGGTCGGGGCGCGTGCCACGACCACGGGTGCGTGAATGAGGAGGTCGTGTACTCACACCGATCGACTCGGCCGCACCCGGCGGAGCTTTATGTAGGTAGCGAGAGGCGCGCCTGAAACATGCCCTCGACCGGCGCGAGGCTGGTCCCGGCCGCGAGGTCGACCTCACCTTTCGCACACAGGGCGGCGCACTCGACGATCAGGTCCGGATGCGCCGCGGCCACGGGGATCACCAGGACCTCGCGAGCGAGCAGCAGGCCGGGCAAGTCCGCGGGCGTCTCGGGTGCCAGCAGGGTCAGCGTCGCGCGGGGGCCGGCGAGCGCGCAAGCCGCGGCGAGCTCGCTGACTGCGAGGATCCGGTATGGCCGGTTGCCCATGCCCTGCGCCGCCATCGTCGCGGCGAGCTCGGCCGCCGACGTCACCGTCGCACCGCGACCTCGACACCAATCCGCGAACGCCGACAGCGCGGGGTCGAGCACGACGCTCGGCGTCACGCCCTTCGCGACCAGGATCTCGACCAGGAACCGCGTGACGGGCGACGCGCCGACGATCACCGCCGGATCGCGGGCCGCGAGGTTGGTCCGCGCGTACATCGTGTACGCGAGCGCGATGTCACCGGCCGCGGCGGCTCCCGCGGGGCTCGGTAGCTCGAGGCCGTCACCGAGCGGATCACCCAGCGAGCCGCGGCGGTCACGCGCCTGCCGATCGAGGTTCGCGTGCGGGCGGTCGGGCAGACCGGTGCCCCGCCACGACGGCAGACCTCGCACTCGCCGCACGGATCGACCGGGCCGACCAGCACCCGGCGATCGAGCAAGCCGCTGCCTCGCGCGCCCGCTTCGATCACGCGCCCGATCGCGGCCGCGCCCTGGATCCCCTCGACGTCGATCGCGACGTCGTCGTCCGTCACCAGGTGCGCTTCTTCATGGTCGGCCGCGGTGGCGGCGGCAGATCGCTGGTGTCGTTCTCGTCGAGGGTGGTGTCACCCGTGCCCGCACCCGGCGCGGGCGGCTGGCCCACGGTCGTCGCTTCACCCGTGGTGGTGGCACTGGCGGCACGGCCGAACGCCATCTCGAAGTCGTCCCCCTCGGGCTCGTAGTGCGCCTCTTCGAGCAGCGCCGCGTCCTCGACGTCGAGCGACTCCTCGACGGTGTGATCCGGCGCGACCTGGGTCTCGACCGGCTTCGTGATCCGGCTCGGTTGCGGGGCGGCCATCGGTGGCGCGGTCCGCGGTGGCGCGGGCGCCGGGGCCGCGAAGCCGCCGTCGTTGGCCGCGTAGCCTTCGGTCACCGGCGACGAGATGCGCGGTGTCTGCACGACCGGGAGACCCTGCTTCGCCCGCCAGTTCGCGAGTGCGCCGACGAGCTCATCGTACGGAATCATGACCTGGACGATATCACGACCTGATCTGTCGGGATCTCGCTCGCTCGGCGCGAACGAGGTAGGGTCCCGTGCGATGTCGGCGATCCGCATCCATCGGTCTCCGGCGATCCCGGAAGGCTTCCTCCACGGGTTCCCCGAGCGTCACGGCGGCGTGTCGACCGGGCTTCGCAGCTCGCTGAACCTCGGCAAGCGGTGGGGGGACGACGAGGGCAACGTCGAGCGCAACCGCCGGCTGCTCGCCGAGCACGTCGGTTACGATCCCGCGCAGCTGGTCGCGACACGCCACGTCCACGGGACCAAGGTCTATCGCGTCGGCGAACCGCTCGAGCCGGACGCCGAGTTCGACGGTCTCGTGTGTGACCGGACAGGTCCGGTGCTCGGTGCGTTCGCCGCGGACTGCATCCCGATCGTGTTCGCGGATCCGGTCGGACGGGTATGCGGCGCGGCGCACGCCGGGTGGCGCGGCACTGTGGGTGGCGTCGCGACCAACGTGATCGCGCGGATGGTCGAGCTCGGGACGCGCGCCGAGAGCGTGCGGGTCGCGCTCGGGCCCTCGATCGGGCCATGCTGCTTCGAGGTCGGGCCGGAGGTGGTAAAGGAGTTCCGCGCCGCACTCGGTGAGCTCCCGGGGCTCGTGGTCGACGGTCCGCGCAGGCAGCACATCGATCTACGCGTCGCGACGCGCGCGCTGCTGCTGCGTGCGGGCGTGTGGGGTCAGCACATCGACGACAAGCCGCCGTGCACCCGGTGCGATGGCGAGCGGTTCTTCAGCTACCGCCGAGACGGCAAGGACGGCGGCGTGCACATGGGCTTCATCGGGCTCGCTCAGTCGACCGTGACGCCGTAGGTCGGCAGGATATCGCCGGTGAGCGCCTGCACGACGGCCTCGCCCTTGTGCCAGTCGATGATGGCCTGCGCCTGACGGAGCTCGGACTGGCGCAGCTCTTCTTGCCGGTTCAGCACGTCGAAGTTGGTCGCCTTGCCGAGGTTGAACCGATCGGTCTCGATCTTGATGTTCTCGTTCGCGAGATCGATCGCGCGCTGGGAGATCGCGACGCTTCGCGACCTCGAGCTGCGCGACCGCGCGCGCCATGGTCTGCGCGATCTGGGCGCGCAGGTCGAACGCGGTGACCGTCAGCTTCCGGCGCAGCTCGCGCTGCTCCCGGGTGCGGCCCTTGATCTCGTCGCGGTTGAGCGACTGGCGGTACGTCAGTGAGCCCTGGATGGTGACCGCGTCGAACTTGCCCACGCTCTTCCAGGTCTCGACGAAGGTCTCGCCAAACGAGCCCGGTCCCGCCGACAGCGCCGCGTCGAGCTGGGGCAGCAGGCCGTTCTCGGTGACCTCGATCTCGATCGCCGCGGACTTGTCCTGCTTCGCGAGTTGCGCGAGCTCGGGGCTCGCGGTGAACGCGCGCTCCGTCAGATCTCCAAGCGGGAACGCGACATCCCTGGTCTGCAGCTCCGTGCCGACGCGCAGCCCGAGCTCGCCCTGGCCGATCGGCATGCCGACCGCGCGGCGCAGCGCGATCGAACGATCGAGGACCGTGAGCTCGTTGTTGAGGACGTCTTCCTCGCGGGTCGCGATGATCTGCTGGACGGCGGGAATCTCGCTGCGCGGCACCTTGCCGCCCTCGTTGCCGATCGTCGTGATCCTCAGTCGCTCCTTTGCCAGGTCGAGGGAGGAGGCGGTGATCGCGAGCGCGCGCTCGGCGAGTACGAGATCCCAGTACGCCGAGATCACGGCCTGCACGGTCTGGATCGCGACCAGCCGCCGCGCGAGCGCCGCAGAATCGTAGGCGAGGCGCGATCGGCGCTCGTTGGCGTCGTACAGCGCCGAGCCGCGGCCGCGCAGCAGGGGCTGGGTGATCCCGACCGCCACCGCGCCATCGTGCTGCTCGGTGAGGATGACGACATCCATATCCATGACGGTGCTGAACTCGAAGCTCCGTTGGTAGCTACCGGTGACGGTCAAGTTGACCGTTCCGCCGGTCGGCAACAGGCGCCCCAGATCCACGCTGCCATCGACCCTCGTCGGGTTGACCGAGATCCGGTCCTCGTTGATGAACTGCGTGCGTCTGCCGGTCAGCTCCGCTTGCAGGGTCCAGTCATTGCGGCCCCAGGTCTGCTGGATGCGCGCCTCGGCGACCGCGATGTCGAACTTCGCGGCCTGCAGGCTGGGGGCCTGACGGGCGGCGAGCTGCAAGAGCTCGGGGAGGCTCGTCGTGCGAGCCGGGCCCGCCCATGCGGTGAGATCGGCCGCGGCCGTGCCACCACCCTTGTCGTCGGGCGCCTTTCGCATGATCCGCGCGAGGACGTCAGCCTCGACGGTGTGAGAGGCCAGTACAACGAGGAGGAGGGGACCAAGAATCCGGGCGAATCTCATCGAAGCGAAAGCAGCATGGCACCGTTCGAAATCGAGCGCACCGTGCGACAGCGTGCGACGCGCGAGACACTTCCGCGACCGTCGCGTGGAATCGCGAGATCGGTCGTGTTAGCGTGCCGGCACCGATGGGAACGGTCCTCCGTACGTATTGCTTCCTCGACGCGCTTCAGCCGCAGCAAGCAACGTTCATCGGCAAGACCGCGCGCGGCTTCTTGCCGGTTCCGTTTCAGGCGTCGCTGTGGGTCGAGATCGCGCCCGGGATCGCGATCAACCAGGTGACCGACGCCGCGCTCAAGGCGACGAGCGTGCAGCCCGCCGTGCAGGTGGTCGAGCGCGCCTACGGCCTGCTCGAGGTCCACCACCACGACAAGGGCGAGGTGCTGTCGGCCGGCGCGACCATCCTCAAGTACCTCGGGGTCGAGGAGGGCCAGCGGCTGAAGCCGAAGGTCCTGACCAACCAGATCATCCGCGGGGTCGAGGCGTATCAGACGCAGATCATCAACCGCAGCTCGGCGGGCATGATGGTGCTGCCCGGGCAGTCGCTGTTCATCTTCGAGTGCGAGCCCGCCGGCTATGCCGTGCTTGCCGCCAACGAGGCCGAGAAGGCCGCGCAGGTGAACCTCGTCAACGTGACGCCGTACGGTGCATTCGGACGGCTCTACATGGCGGGGCCGGAGGCGGAGATCGACGCAGCTGCGGCGGCAGCGACTGCGGCGCTCTCCAGCGTGACCGGCAAGGAACCCGAGAAGTTCGTGGACAAATAGGCGACCATAGACGCGCTCAGAAAGTGATGTGAAAAATGGCTGACGCACTCGGAATGATCGAAGTCAAAGGCTTCGTCGGCATGGTCGAAGCCGCCGACGCCATGGTGAAGGCTGCCAAGGTCGAGCTCGTCGGATTCGAGAAGACCGGCGGCGGATACGTCACGGCGGTCGTGCGCGGTGATGTCGCCGCGGTCAAGGCCGCGACCGAAGCTGGCCAGCGCGCTGCGGAGCGCCTCGGCGAAGTGATCTCGGTCCACGTGATCCCGCGGCCGCACGCAAACGTCGATGCGGTGCTGCCGCTCGGCCGCGCCGGCAACGGACCGAAGTAGCAAGGGCGCGCGATGGTCCTCGGCAAGGTCATCGGCACGCTGGTCGCGAGTCGCAAGGAGCCAACGCTCGAGGGCTTGAAGCTCCTCGTGGTGCGGGCCTGCGATGTCGACGGCAACCCGTCGGGCGCGATCGCGATCGCGGTCGACGCGGTCGGAGCCGGCGTGGGCGAGGTGGTCCTGTATGTCGCCGGATCGTCCGCGCGCCAGACCCAGGTCACCAAGGACCGCCCGGTCGACGCGACGATCATGGCGATCGTCGACGAGATCGCGGTCGGCTACGGATCGTCGCTACAGCAAGGACCGGGGGGATTAGCCCATGGCATTCGGCGGCGGACTCGACGAGCGCAAGATCGAGGAGATCGTCTCGCGCGTGCTCGAACGACTCGGCGGCAGCGGCGGTGGGGTGACCAAGGCACCTCCGCACGGCTCGGTACCCGCGGCGCAGGCGGCGGGGCCGGCGAAGAAGGCCAACGTGCCGCGCGGCACCAACGGCGTCTATGACGATGCCGAGCGAGCCGTCACGGCGGCGCGCAAGGCGTTCGAGCAGAACGAGAAGACGTCCGTCGGAACCAAGATCAAGATGGTCGAGGCGATGAAGCGCGCGGTGCTCGCCAACAACGAGGCGCTGTCGCGCTACGCCTGCGAGGAGACCGGGCTCGGCCGCTACGAGGACAAGCTCGCGAAGAACCGGCTCGTCGCCGAGAAGACGCCGGGCCCCGAGATCCTGCAGACGGTCGCGTACACCGGCGACTACGGGCTGATGCTTACCGAGCGCGCGCCGTACGGGGTGATCCTCGCGGTGACGCCGACCACCAACCCCACCGAGACCATCCTGTGCAACGCGATCGGCATGGTCGCGGCCGGCAATGCGGTGGTGTTCAACGTGCACCCCTCGGCGGCGCAGACGTGCAACTGGTGCGTGCACCTGCTGAACGAGGCGATCCAGTCCGCTGGCGGTCCGCGCGACGTGATCACCACGGTCGAGCGGCCGACGGTCGAGACCGCGCAGCTGCTGATGAAGCACCCGCTGGTCCGGCTCGTCGTCGTGACGGGTGGACCGGTCGTCGTCAAGCAGGCGATGAACTCGGGCAAGAAGGTGATCGCCGCCGGCCCGGGTAATCCACCGGCGGTGGTCGACGAGACCGCCAACCTCGAGAAGGCCGCAGACGCGATCGTGCGCGGTGCGACGCTCGACAACAACATCGTCTGCATCGCCGAGAAGGAGATCGTCGCGGTCGACTCGATCGCGACGGAGCTCGTGCGCCAGCTGCAGAAGCAGCCGGTGCTACTCCTCGACCAGCGCCAGACCCGCGAGCTCGAGAAGGTGATCCTCGAGGGCGATCACGTCAACAAGGCGTGGGTCGGCAAGGACGCCGGCGTGATCGCGAAGGCGATCGGGATCAACGGCCACGGTCACGATCTCCGCATGCTGCTGTGCGAGGTCGACGAGAAGCATCCGTTCGTCCAGCACGAGCTCCTGATGCCCGTGATCCCGCTGTTCCGCGTGCGTGATTCGACCGAGGCGATCGCCGCCGCGCTGCGCTGCGAGCATGGCTTCCATCACACGGCGACCATGCACTCGCTGAACATCGACAACATGGCCACGATGGCGCGGCTGTGTAACTGCAGCATCTTCGTCAAGAACGAGGCGTCGTATGCCGGCCTCGCGCTCGGCGGCGAGGGCTACACCTCGTTCACGATCGCGAGCCCGACCGGCGAGGGGCTGACCACCGCCGTGCACTTCACCCGCGAGCGCCGCTGTACGTTGAAAGAAGCATTCCGGTTCGTCTGATGCCCGGGCCCGCGCTCGGCATTCTGGAGATCGCGACGATCGCCCGCGGCATCGTGGCCGCCGACGCGGCGCTCAAGCGCGCGCCCGCGATCCTGCTGTCATCGCGCGCGGTGTCGAACGGCAAGCACCTGGTGATGCTCGAGGGCGGGGTCGCCGAGGTCGAGGAGGCGATGGCGGCCGGGGCGCTGCTCGCCGGGATCACGTTGCTCGATCGGGTCGACCTGCCCGCGGCCGACGATCAGGTGTGGGGGATGCTCGGCGCGCCGGTGCTCCCGCTCGACTGGACGCTCGATGCCGGCGCGGAGGCAGTGGCGATCATCGAGAGCAGGACGGTGTGCGGCGCGATCGCCGCGGCGGATGCTGCGTGCAAGGTCGCCGAGGTGATCGTGCGTGACGTCCGGCTCGCCGTCGATCTCGCGGGCAAGGCGTACTTCACGATGACCGGCACGCTCGATTCGATCGAGGCGGCCGCGGCCGCTGCCGCCGATGCCCTCGCGCTGGTCGGGGACCGGCTGGTCGGGATCGAGGTGATCGCGCAGCCGTCGCCCGATCTGCGCGGCCGGCTGTTCCGCTAGAACCGCGAGCCGGGCTGGGTGAGGAACGCTTGTTCCTCGGGCGTCGACGAGCGGCCGAGCGCGACGTTGCGATGCGGGAACCGGCCAAAGCGCTCGATGATCGCAGCGTGCTGCTTCGCGAAGTCGAGCCCGGTGGTCATCCTCTTGATCGTCTCTTCGTCGGCACCACCGCGACGCGCGTCCTCGAGCAAGCTGGCGTAGGCGGCGACACCTTCCGCTTGCACCGTACGATCCTCGGTGTGCTGGTACGGCAACAGCGCGACCATCCGCTGGTGCGGCGTCAGCTCGCGCGCGCGATCGGACAGCAACATGTCGCTCGCGACGCCGAGCGCGCGGGCATCGAGCGCGAACGCGCGAGCCTGGTCGCGATACAGGTTGCGCGAGAACTGATCGATCACGATCAGGAGCGCGAGCTCGCCGCGGGCGGTCCCCGTCCAATCCTCGAGTCCGCCCGCCGCGGCCTCGTCGTGGAGGTCGCCGAACTTGCGGCGAATCTGATCATCGAACGCGGCGTCGCGGACGAACCACCGGCGGGCCGTCGCCTGTGTGGGCACCGGCTCCGTGCCGAACCAGAACTCGATCACGTTGTCGATCCGCGGGTCCATCACGCGGCAGTGTAGCGCACCCGGTCAGCGCGCCTCGATCACGAACGCGACCTCGATCGAGCACGGGAACGTGTTGCCGAGCGCGGTGCACTGCGTGCCTGCGCAGCTGACCGTCACGTGTTGCCGGCCAGTGCCCCGGACCGGGCTCGAGAACGTGCCGTCCGCCGTCGCGTGCGCAGAGATCACGGCGTCGATCGTGGGTCGGTAGTCCCGCATCGCCGTCGCGCGATCCGGGCAGTCGAAGCCCGACGTGCTCGTGCAGGTGAACGGGGCGGTGCCATCGGCGGGGACGACGCGAAAGCTCGCAGCGCCGACCTCGTCGATCACGAAGTCGCCGTACTCGCCGCTCGGGGTGCTGGTCGGGCACGTGCTCGAGACCGGGGTGGACTCGACGTAGTGCCAGCCGCCAGCGCGAGGCCGGATCGCGTTACTGGGTCCGTCCGACCCCGGTCCACCGTCGGACGGGTTGTCGTCGTCATTGGTTCCGTTGCCACCGCAGGCAACAACGGTCGTGAACACTGCGAGCCAGGCGATGCGAATCATAGGTCCTCCGGGACGGCCGCCTTGTTGTACGGCCTGGTCCGCGGAGCTCCGACATCACACCGACATCACGACCGGCGATCAGCCGCCCTTCGAGATCGTGATCTTCATCGTGACGGGCGTGGTGGGGCGATCATCGGTCGCCGGCGTGCTCGTGATCTTGGAGATCAGCTCGGTCTCCTTGCACTGGCCGAAGATCGTGTGCTTCGAGACCAGGTCGGGGCGCGAGCCTTCCATGATGAAGAACTGGCTGCCGTTCGTCGTCGGGCCGGCGTTCGCCATCGCGAGCGCGCCCGGACCCATGGTGAGGCCCTTGAGCTCGTCCTCGAACCGGTAGCCCGGGCCACCGGCGCCGGTGCCCGTCGGGTCGCCGCCCTGGATCATGAAGCCCGGGATGACGCGGTGAAACAGCAGGCCATCGTAGAACGGCTTGCCGCGCTCGGTGTTGCCACCCGGGTTCTCCCACGGCTTCTTGCCGGTGGCGAGGCCGACGAAGTTGGCGACGGTCAGCGGCGCCTTGTCGGCGAACAGCTCGCAGTTGATGGTGCCGAGCGGCGTCTCGATCTTGGCCATCAGCGGGCCGGTGCCCGGGATGTCCTTGAGATAGGTCGCGAGGTCGTCCGCCTTGGGCGGGTAGACCTTGTCGGACTTGTCGGACTTCTCGCCTTGGGATGCGGAGGCCGGGGCATGCTGCTTGCTCTTGTGCTCGCAGCCGCCGAGGAGTGCAGCAACGGTCGCCGCCGATACGAGGATCTTCGTCGTCATAGCGACCGGACCATGGCGCAAACGTCACGGCACCGCAAGCTGGCTCAGTTCCAAAGCCCGACCGAGAGCCCGAGATTCCGGTAGCGCGCCGCGAGATCCGCGGTGACCGCGATGCGCCCGCGCCGATCGCGCAGTCCCGGCTGGTGATCGGCGCGGCCGCCGCGGACCACCGAGCCCGACGGCGCAGCACACCGCGGAGCATGACCACATCATATCGAGCTATCCTGTGCGTCGACATGGCCGTCGACGACCCACCTCCGGGTTCGAGCACCGGGCCCGTGCCTCGCTCGGAGGACGAGCGCCCGTCGTCACGCGATGCCGGCGGATCGATGGCGATGGCGCTCGCCGCCGTGCCGTTCAAGCGCAGGTTCTTCCTCCCCGCCGTGGTGCTCGGGCTGGCGGAGCTGGTGCTCGTCGCATATCCGCTGTGGGAGGCGTTCGACCTCGGCGACCTACCGGGCGAGACCATGCTGCGCACCGCGCTCCCGGTGGCGATCGGCGCGTGCATCGTGTGGTTCGCGGCGATCGCCACCTGGTTGTTGCCGCTGTGGGGCGCCGTGCTGGCGCGCCGGCGCGGCGAGCGCGTGCCCAAGGAGCTCGCGGCGCGCGCCTATCGGATCACGCTGAAGGGCGCGGTCCGCGTGCTGCTGCTCCGCACCGGCCTGTGGTCGGCGGCGGCGTTCCTGACCGGGGTGTTCCTGTTCGTCTACGAGGGGTGGCCGTGGCAGCGGGTCGCCGAGATCACCGCGCTCGCGACCGTGCACGCGTATGTCGTGTCGTGCGTGCGCGCCGTGTGGTGGGCGCAGATCCTCGGCGCAGTCCGTCAGCGACTGTTCGCCGCCGGGTCGCCGCTCAAGCGGTTCGACGACAGCCACTTCCGTCGGTTTGCGTTCGTCGCGATGATCGTCGCCGGGGGTGTGCTCGCCGCGCAGGCCGCGTTCGCCTACTACTTCCTCCCGATCACGCTGCAGCAGTTCCTTCAGCTCGAGACCTACTTTCCGATCGCGACGTTGATCGGCATCACCGCGTGGTCGGTGTTCGCGCGCGTGATGACGAGAGATCTGCGCCGCTACCTCGCAGTGTCGCGCGGCGAGCCCCGCGACACCGCGCCACCTGCCGCCGTGATCTATCGCCGCGGGCAGGCGCTCCCGTATCGGCTCGCGATGATGACGATCATCGTGTGGCTCGGGATCGCGATCATCGGCGCGCTGGTGTCGCGTCTCCACCTCGGGTTCGACGTCGACGACACGCTCGTGGTCTCGATCGCGACGCTCGTGCTCGCGGTCGCCGGGGCGATCTACGAGCAGCTCTGGCATCGCGAGGTGCTGCGGCCGCTGCTCGCGCACCTAACACAACGGTATCGGGTCCCCGTGCGCAGCATCGCGCCGTCGCTGTCGTTGCGGAGCAAGTTGCTGCTGTCGTTCGGCGGCGTGGTGCTGCTCGCGTGCGGGATGGCGCTGCTGTGGGGCTTCGTGCAGTACAAGAACCTGACCAACGCCGCGGCGGGCCGCCAATCGCGACTCGGGTTGGCGTGGTTGATCTCGGAGCTCCAGCGCGAGATCGCCGACGCGCCGACGCCGCCGACCTCGGAGCGCGTGCGTACCGCGATGAAGCGGCTGTCGAAGGTCCCGGGCGAGGCGCCCGTGATCTGGTTCGTCGACAATCGCGGCGACGCGTTCGGCGTCGACAGCGAGCCGCAGGGCGAGCCGCAGCGCGAGCCGCAGGCCGCGCCGCCGAAGCTGCCCTGGTACCTGGTCGCGCAGATCGAGCAGCACCGGCAGACCTTGATCGCGATGAACGCGGCCGAGCTGACCGGCCGGTCCGGGCAGTTGCTGCTGTCGTGGCGTGCGCAGGCGTTCGACCTCGGATCGGTCGCCGTGTTCTATCCGTCGTATCGCGGTCGCGGCGAGTCGATGGTGCGGCCGCTCAAGGAGCTGCTCGTGTTCTTCCTGGTGCTGGTCGGTGCGTGCGGCGGGATCGTCGCGTTCACCGTCCACCAGTTCATGGCGCCGATCAAACGCCTCGAGCAGCGCGCGGATGCGATGGCGCGCGGCGAGCTCGCGGATCCGGTCGCCGCGAGCGGGGAGGGCGACGAGATCGGGCGGCTCACGCTCGCGCTCGAGGAGATGCGGCGCGCGCTGCGCGACAAGCTGCGATCAACCGAGGAGGTCAACCTCGACCTCGAACGCGCGGTGCAGATGCGCACCGCGGATCTCGCGCGCAAGAACCGCGAGCTCGCCGAGACGCTCGACAAGCTGACCCGCGCGCAGGAACAGCTTGTGCGCTCCGAGAAGCTGGCGTCGATCGGTCAGCTGGTCGCGGGCATCGCGCACGAGATCAATAATCCGGTCAACGCGATCGTCAATACCGTCGGTCCGCTCGGGGACGCGATCAACGAGATCGACAGTGCCGATCCACAGGCCCGCGCAGAAGCGGCAAGGGACGTGCGGGAGATGGTGCGCGTGGTCCAGCGCGGCGCACAGCGCACGAAGGCGATCGTCACCGCGCTCCACAACTACTCGCGAACCGACGAGGAGAGCGTGGTCGACTTCGATATCGATCGCTCGATCGACGACTCGCTCGAGCTGCTGCGGCACTTGCTGAAGGGCAACGTGACGGTGGTCAAGAGCTACGGCGAGGTCGGACGCGTGCGCGGACACGCAGGTCAGATCAACCAGGTGTTCATGAACTTGCTGACCAACGCCGCGCAGGCGCTGACCGGGCGCGAGGCCGCGAGCATCCGGATCGAGACCCGCGGCGATGCGTCCACTGTCGAGGTCAAGATCAGCGACAACGGGGCAGGCATCCCGGCGCACGTCCTGCCGCGGATCTGGGACCCGTTCTTCACGACCAAGGACGTCGGCGAGGGCACCGGGCTCGGGCTGTCGATCGTCCACGAGCTGGTCGAGCGGCACGGCGGTTCGATCGAGGTGACGACCCAGCTCGGAGCCGGCACGACGTTCACGGTCAAGCTGCCACGCCAGATCCCGCTCGCGCTGCCCAAGAAGGCGCGCATCACCGACGGCAAGCCGCGCGAGACTCGTCCGCCCTGAAGCCATGGGCTGTGCGATGCTGGCGGCAGATGCGGGTACCGCTGCGATTTGCCCTCCTCGTCGCGTGTGCTGCCTGCTCGCAGGACGCCGTGACGGCCTCGGAGCACGACGTCGTCTATGGCGCCGATGATCGCCAGGACGTCTATGCGTTCGGCGATGCGGCGTGGGCCGCTCGCGCCCAGGCGTTCTCCGCGGTCGTCGTCGATCGCACCACGCTCGACGTCAGCGATCCGGACGCGATCGAGCTCCCAGCCGGGACGCTGCAGCAGGCGTTCGAGCTGTGCACGGGCGAGCGCTTCGCCAACCAGCGCGCCGCAGGCCTGTGCAGCGCGACGCTGATCGCGCCGGACCTCGTGCTGACCGCAGGCCAGTGCATCGACACCGCGGCCTGCTCGACCACCGCGTTCGTGTTCGACTACGCGATGACGTCCGCCACCGTGCCGCATCCGATCACGAGCGCGGATGTCTATCCGTGCGCGGCGCTCGTCGCACGTGCGGTGACGCCGACGCTCGACTACGCCATCGTGCGCCTCGATCGCACGGTCACGGGTCGCGTGCCGGCCGTGATTGCCCCGGGCACGTCCCCCGTCGCGCTCGGCCGCGACCTGCTGGTCGCGGGGTTCCCGTCCGGGTTGCCGCTGAAGCTCGCCGGTGACGGTGCGGTGCGGGATCCACGGGCGGCGACCACCGACTACTTCGTGGCCAACCTCGATACGTTTGGCGGCGGTACCGGTGCGGGCGTGTTCGACGCGCGAAGCAAGCAGCTGGTCGGGATCGCGGTGCGCGGCGCGGCCGACTACGTCGCTGCCGGCAGCTGCAACCGCGTCAACGCGTGTCCCGAGACCGGCTGCCGCGGTCAGGACGTGACCTACGCGTTTCGCGCGACCGCGGCGTTGTGCCAGACCACCCCGGCATCGGATCTGTGCAAGTGCGGCGACGCGACCTGCGATCCCGCGATCGGCGAGACCACCGCGAGCTGTCCGACCGACTGCAGTAGTGCCTGCGGCGACGGTGCGTGCAACGGCGACGAGACCCAGGCGTCGTGCGCGGCTGACTGCGGGACATGCGGCAACGCCACGTGCGACGGCGGCGAGACGACGGGGACCTGTTGCCTCGATTGCGGCTGCGCGCTCGCCGGCGAGGTCTGCCTCGCGAATACGTGCGCACCCGATCCGGTGCCCGGCGACAGCTGTGCCGCGACGCTCGCGCTGACACCGACTGGAACCCAGACCGTCACCGGGACGACGGCCACCGCCAGTGGAGACTTCGTCGGCAGCTGCGGCGGCGAAGGCTCGCCAGATCGGGTGTACGCGTTCACGCTCGCCGGCGAGGGCGCGATCGACGCCACCGTGACGGGGTTCGACGCCGTGCTCTACCTGCGCGGCGCGTGCGCTGACCCTGCGAGCGAGCTCGCGTGCGACGACGACAGTGGCGCCGGTGGCGCGGCCCGGATCATGGCGACGTTGCCGGCTGGTGCCTACGCGCTGGTCGTCGACGGCTTCTCCGACACGTCCGGCAGCTACACGCTGACCGCGACGTTCACGTGCACCGATAGCGATCTCGACGATCGACTCGTCGACCTCGCGCCGCAGGTCGTAGAGCGCGGCCGGCGCA